>JAKDMP010000231.1 GCA_030452225.1 Gammaproteobacteria bacterium | reverse complement strand
AACATGAGCGCCGCGTAGATCGCCAACACATGGCTGGAAGCATCGGCGGTATGCGACCACATCCAGGCGGCAAGACCAATGTAGGGCACCACGCCAACGTAAGCCGTCAAAGTCACCAGAAACTTCGTCCGGCCACTGTGCACTTTTTCACCTTCGATGTCGGAAGAAAAGTCTTGCATTGCCATGCGCTCCCTTTATGGCCACGAGCCTTGCGGCGAACAATTCGAGTATAACCCTTCGCGGGCTGCAAATGCTATCGCGCCTGCATGCGTTGCTTGCCCGCTTGCTTGCGCAGGCTTCGGCTTTCGGCACGCGCCAGCATGAAAGCGACCGGAAGGCTGAGAATCACCACGCCAGCCAGCCCCAGAAAGACGGGCAGAAAACCGTAATTAACGCACAGAACAAGTCCGACAATCGGGCCGGCGGTGCTGCCCACATCGGCGGCGACCTGATACAGCGCTGCCGCCCGACCGCGTCGTTGCGGCGCCACCAAATCGCCGATCAGGGTGATCAAAGGCGTAGTCGTGGCGCCGGTGGCCACCCCGATAACCAGCAAGGCAATCAGCACTTCGGGCACGTTGCGCGCCCATGCCAGCCCGGCAAATCCTGCCGCCAATACCACCATCGTCCCCACCAGCAAGGCGGTACGGCGCGCGAGCAAATCTATTCTGCGCCCGATGAAAAGCGAGGTTCCCGCATAGGCGAGCATGAGCACCGCCATCAGCAACCCGGCGCTGCCTTCGGCGCCCAGACCGACAATGGAGGTGCCGCGACTCTCGACCAGCAGCACCAAGGTGGACAGGAGTACACCTGTGACGCAAAAGGCAACAAGCATTGCGTAGAGCCAAATGCCGGCCAGCCGACGTTGCGTCAGGAGTATCCGCCAGTCGCGCATGAGACCGCCTCCACGTTGCCGCTCTGACGCCGCAGCGCCTCGAATGCGCGGAATACCCGCCAAGGCGCCAAAACCGGAGGCGACGCTCAGCAACATGGCGATCAGGAAGGCCGTATCGGCGTTGGCCAGCTCCATCACCAGACCACCGAGCACCAATCCGCCCGGCACCCCAAGGCTGATCGCGCTACGCGCCCGCGCCACCAAGCGTCCGCGATTGCCCCCGCTGGATAATGTCAACACGGCGGCCACGGCACCGACGAAAAGCAATGATGAGCCCGCGCCCCAGACCAGGCGCCCGGCAAGAAACCAGAATGCCGGGGCATCCAGGTGGATGGCGGCGATATAACCCAGCGTACCCACGCCCTCGATGAACAGACCCGCAGCAATCACCCCGCGCCCGCCGAAACGATCAACCAATGCGCCGGTAAACGGATTGACGCCTATGCGGATGACGCGGTTGGCGGCGAGAATCACCCCAACCATGAATGCCGAGAGCCCCATATGCAGTCCCAGCACCGGCAAAATCGGAAATACCACACCGCCGCCGATGCCGCCCAAAAACGCCATCGCCGCAATCCGCCAACTGATGGCCGAGGCGTTCGATTGTTCAGAGTTGCCGTTGGAGCTCACGCCCTATTATCGCG
>JAKDMP010000230.1 GCA_030452225.1 Gammaproteobacteria bacterium | reverse complement strand
AGCGTCCCGCTCGTTCCCACGCCGAGCACCACGGCATCGACCTTGCCTTCGAGCTGTTCGAAAATCTCCGGGCCGGTGGTCGCCTCGTGCGCGGCGGGATTGTCGGGATTGCCGAACTGGTTGATATAGAAGCCGCCGCGCTCCTCGGCGAGGCGCTGGCCCATATCCTGGTAATACTCGGGGTGGCCCTTTTGCACATCCGAGCGCGTCATCACCACTTCGGCGCCCATCGCCTGCACATTGAAGACCTTCTCGCGGCTCATCTTGTCGGGCATGACGATGAGCAGTCGATAGCCACGAATCGCCGCCACCAGCGCCAGACCCAGGCCGGTATTGCCGGCGGTCGCCTCCACCAGCAGATCGCCCGGCTTGATGTCGCCGCGCTTTTCGGCCGCATCGATCATCGACAGACCAATGCGATCCTTGATCGAGCCGCCCGGATTGAGCGCTTCAAGCTTGATGAACAGCTTGCAAGGGCCGGTGTCGAGCCGCGAGGCTTCGACCATCGGTGTGCGCCCGATCAAATCGAGTACGCTGGCCGCAACTTTCATAATTGCCCCTGATTCATAACCGACCCTGAAAGGCCAAAAGAAGGTTATCTTACCAGTATGAACGACTCACGCCTTGCGCCCCACAGCCTCGCCGAATTGCTTGCGAGCGCCCGCGCGCAGCTTGACGATCCGCGCGAAGCCGCCCTGCTTGTCGGCCACGCGCTGGGCCTTTCGCGCGAGATGTTGTATGCGCACCCCGAACGAACACTGTCGCCCGAGGAATGCGAGCAGGCGCTTGCGCTGGTGGCGCGCCGCGCCGACGGCCAACCCGTCGCCTATCTGACCGGCCAGCGCGAATTTTATGGCTTGGCGTTGCAAGTCGGCCCGGCGGTATTGATTCCGCGCCCCGAAACCGAGCTTGTCGTCGAACTCGCCCTGGAACGAATGAAAGGCATCGCGTCGCCCGCTGTCGCCGATCTGGGCACGGGCAGCGGCGCCATCGCGCTTGCCATCGCCCACGAGCGAGCCGATGCCCGCGTCACAGCCACGGACCGCTCGCCCGAAGCGCTGGTAGTGGCTGCCAACAACGCCCGGCAACTCGACATCGCCAACGTCAAGTTCGTGCAATCCGATTGGCTGGAGTCTCTTGAGCACGAGCGCTTCGACGTCATCGTCTCCAACCCGCCCTACGTTGCCGTGGGCGATCCCCACCTGGAGCAGGGCGATCTACGCTTCGAACCCTCAGCAGCGCTGTCTTCCGGCCCCGACGGACTCGACGACATCCGCCGCATCGCCCTAGAGGCCAAACGCTACCTGAAACCGAACGGCAATCTCATCCTCGAACACGGCGCCGACCAGCAGGCGGATGTCAGCGCCCTGCTCGCCGAACAGGGTTACACCGACATCACTGGCCACCGCGACCTGGCCCACCTCCCCCGCGCAGTGTCCTGCAAATCACAACGTCAAGTGGCATAATTCCGCTTGATTCAGGCAATTCGCAATCCTCACGCGCCCGCTACCCGCAAACGATGATCCAGTCAACACATCA
>JAKDMP010000229.1 GCA_030452225.1 Gammaproteobacteria bacterium | reverse complement strand
TGGCGCTCGATCCCGGACTCGCCGCAGCCCATGCCCACTACGCCGGCGCATTGGTGCAGATAGGCAAGCCCCGGGAAGCGATTGCCGAGGTACGCCGGGCCGTCCGACTGGAGCCCTACAACCCGCGCCGTTATTACGGTCTCGGATACACGCTCACGGAAACCGGACACTTCGAACAGGCTATTCCACCCCTTGAACAGGCGGTGCGACTGGCACCATCGGCAAGCTTCAGCCGCATGGGGCTGGCCCAACCCTTGATTGCCCTGCGCCGCTACGCGGCGGCGCGGGAAAACCTGCGGTTGGCCTTGGCAGCGCGCCCGGACGACGTGTTTTCGGCCACCGAACTGGCCCGGGTCTATTGGTTGGGCTGGGGCGACCTCGACAGCGCGCGCGCCGTGCTGAAAGCCATCACCGGCGTTCACGAATTGAACCCCGTGTTGATCAACACCTGGTACCGGCAGTACTACCTGGCCCGCGACTACAAGGCCGCGCGCAGGTTTATCGAACAGGCTACCGACATCATTCGCGCCGACGGCAGCCAGTCCCGGGATTTCTACATCGCCCGTCTCGATCGGGCCGAACATCATCGTGAGGCAGCGCTGGCCGGATTTGAAAAGGCGCGGCAATGGGTCGAGCGCAAACTGAAGAACACCTCCGCCTCCGATCACCTTCGCCGCGCTCAATTGCTGGCGATGCGTGCCGAGATTCTCACCGGTCTGGGCAAAGGCGCCGAAGCCATCGCCAGCGCCCGGCAGGCTAGCCGGACGATGACCTACGAGGCCAACGCCCTCGGCGGACCGCACTTTCTTCTTGCGCTCGCCAAAATTTATGCGGCCAACGAAAAGCCGGACGCCGCCATCAAGCTGCTGCGGCGCATGCTGGAGAAGCCGATGGGTACGGCCATATCGGTCGCCCTGATCCGGCTCGATCCTGCTTGGGATCCGATCCGCGAGGATCCGCAGCTGATCGCCCTGCTGAAAAGCCACGCGCCGCGGAGCGATCCTGACGTGCTTGCAAGCACCGCCGGCACGCTCTGATTGCCTGGACGAGCGCCATACGGCGTCATGCAGACGGCGGATACGGAGCAACCGCGACTTTCCGCAGATTCGGTGCGCTGCCCGATGCTCGGCGACAAAGCCGACAACGCTTGCCCGTCATGCAATCGAGCCCTATTTCAAAGCGTCAGTCTTCATGAACGTCGGGCCGGATCACATTCCGCCGCGGCCACCCGCGAGATTATGGATTCGGTAAGTAAACGTAACTCCCGTTCGGGCTGAGCGTAGCGAAGTCGAAGCACGCCTTCGACTCCGGCCTTCGGCCTGCGCTCAGAGCCTGCCCCGGACTTGATCCGGGGCCGAACGGGAGAGGGGGCGGTTTTGAGGGAACATACCCGAATGTTTGTACTGTACCGTGGCGCGTCGTGCCGAACGCCGTGCCTTTGCGCTGGCCGCAAACGAAGGCGTGAATCCCGAAAGCCTTCACTGCCTCAACCGGCTCTCCGATTTGCTCTTTGTGCTCTGCCGCATCCTCACCCGCGCC
>JAKDMP010000228.1 GCA_030452225.1 Gammaproteobacteria bacterium | reverse complement strand
TGCGCGCTCACGCCCAACAAGCCTTGGCTTCCACGCCATAATTAGAATTGCTGTGAGATTGAGCGGCGACTAGGCAAAGGCCCTTGCGCATGATAGGTTACATGTAATGGACGCAGGAGGATGAATTATGGCCGCCGGAGCGCAGTCCAAGTCTTCGCGCGAGAAGGTGCGCGCGTACCGCGAGCGCCTGCGCGGTCAAGGTTTGCGCCCAATCCAAATCTGGGTGCCGGATGTGCGCGCTCCCGCCTTTAAGTCGCAGGCGCATCGCCAGTCGCTAGCCGTCGCTGCCAGCGCCCAGGCCCGTGAGGATCAGGCGTTCATTGACGCGGTCTCGGATTGGGGTGAGGAATGAGGCGAGGCGAAATCTGGACCGTGTCAGGCGGCAAAGATTATACGGGCAAGCCGCGCCCTGCCGTCATTATTCAGGACGACAGCTTCGACGGGACGGATTCGATTACCGCCTGCGTCTTCACTACTGATGAAACGGATGCCCCGCTGATCCGGCTTCCGGTGGATCCAGATGAGCGCAATGGCTTGGGCGTCACCTGCCGTATGATGGTGGACAAGATTACCACCGTTCCGAAATCCAAGATCTGTGCACGCATTGGCAGGTTGGGCGACGAGGACATCGTGCGTCTTAATCAGGCCATCCTCGTGTTTCTCGGGCTGGCGGTTTCGCCGAGAGCGAAGCCGCGGACATGATGTGAACGGCCACCCGCATCCTACACGCTCTCCAATTCCGTCATTCCAGCGCAGGCCGGAACGAATGTATTCGCGCCGTCCGCGACCGCTTCCATGCCGTCGCGGGCCACGCGGCAAGCATGCGTGCGCAAGCCGCCGACCTAGCGAGAGCTCACGGCTTGCGCACTGGCCTCAGGCGCACCCGGTCCCCGCGGCGCCAGCTCGGCGATCAGCTCGTTGACGGTCTCGCCCATCAGCACGGCCGCATTGAAATCGAACTGGCTGATCGCGGCGAAGACGCCGACGCCGCGAGTTGGCGCAAACGCGATATAGCAGAGGAAGCCCTGCAGCCCGCCGGCCTTTTGCAGGATGAGCGGGCGGTCGCCCTCGGGCATCATCACGACCCATGCAAGGCCGAGGGCGTCCATGTGGCCGGATTCGTCCATCCCGGAGACCGTGGTCAGGCCATCGCGCTGCAGATACACCGCGTGGTCGAGCAACCGCAACTCGGCATCCTTGGCGCTGAAGCGATCGAGATGCCAGCGCAGCCAGCGGAGCATGTCGTTGGCGGTGGAATACAGGCCTCCCGAGCCAACGATCACCTTTCCGGTAGGAACGTCGGGCAAAGGCGTGCCATCGAAGCCGTAGCTCTGCATGAGTCGTTGCTTCTGCGCGGCCGTCGGCGTGAAGGTGGTGTCGGGCATGGCGAGCGGGCCGGTGACGGTATCGTGAAGCAACCGCTCGTAGTGCTGCCCGGCCGCGCCCGCCAGGCCCGCGGGGAGGGGGGGGAAGGCCAAATTGGAATATAGCCACCCGGCGCCCCGCGTTAAAAACAGGTTGGTTTTTTGAACCCAAGGGGGGGATTC
>JAKDMP010000227.1 GCA_030452225.1 Gammaproteobacteria bacterium | reverse complement strand
GGGAGAAGGAGCAGGAATGGATTCCCGCTTGGGCGGGAATGACGGAAAGTGTCTCAGACGACCCAGAGGACCATGAAGTCGGTGACGGGGGTGGACTCGAGGGTTTTCTGGTCGGCGCAGAGTGACTTGAGCGCCTCGCATTGGTCCGCCGGAAGGCGCGCGGCGATGGCGTCCTCGAACTTCTTCACCAGCACCGGAATGCCTTCCTCGCGGCGCTTGCGGTGGCCGATCGGGAACTCCACCTCGACGCGTTCGGTCTTCGAGCCGTCCTTGAAGAACACCTGCACGGCGTTGCCGATGTAGCGCTTCGAGGGCTCGTAGTAGTCCCGCGTGAAGCGCTCGTTTTCGTGCACTTCCATCTTCGCGCGCAGTGCATCGACCCTCGGATCGGCGGCCACCTTGTCTTCGTAGACGTCCGCGGTCAAACGGCCGAAGATGAGCGGCACGGCCGTCATGTACTGAATGCAGTGGTCGCGGTCGGCGGGATTGTCGAGCGGGCCGGTCTTGTCGATGATGCGCACACCGGGCTCCTGGGTTTCGATGACGACGCGTTCGATGTCGTCGAGCCGATCCCTGACCTCGCCGTGAAGCGCCATCGCGCACTCGACGGCAGTTTGGGCATGAAACTCGGCCGGGAAGGAAATCTTCAAGAGCACGTTTTCCATCACGTAGCTCCCGTATTCGCGCTGGAACTCGAACGGCTTGCCGCCGAACAGCACGTCGTAAAAGCCCCAGGTCTTCGCCGAGAGCGCCGTCGGGTAGCCGATTTCGCCGGTGAGCGCTATCAGTGCCAGGCGCACACCGCGCGACGTGGCGTCGCCCGCCGCCCAACTCTTGCGCGGCCCGGCGTTGGGCGCATGGCGATAGGTTCTGAGCGCCCCGCCATCGATGAATGCATGGGAAATCGCGGCAATGATCTCGTCGCGAGTGCCACCCAGCATCTTCGTCACGATCGCAGTGGTGGCAAGCCGCACCAACAGAACGTGATCGAGCCCGACGCGATTGAAGGAATTCTCCAGCGCGATCACGCCCTGGATTTCATGCGCCTTGATCATGGCGGCGAGTACATCGCGCATGGTCAACGCGGGTTTGCCTTCGGCCACATTCTTGCGCGACAGGTAATCGGCCGCGGCAAGAATGCCGCCCAGGTTGTCCGACGGATGGCCCCATTCGGCCGCCAGCCAGGTGTCGTTGAAATCGAGCCAGCGGATCATCGCACCGATGTCGAACGCAGCCTGCACCGGATCGAGTTCGTAGTTCGTACCCGGCACGCGCGCGCCGCCGGCGAGCGTTGCACTCGGCACCACCGGCCCGAGAAGCTTGGTACAGGCCGGGTAGTCCAGGGCCAGCATGCCGCAGGCGAGCGTATCCATGAGATCGTAGCGTGCCATCTCCAGCGCCTCGGCGCTCGTGATTTCGTAACCGAGGACGTAATCGGCGATGTCGGTCAGCACCTTCTCGGGATCGGGGCGCCTGGCGGATTTGATGTCAACTGAACTCATTCTTGATACCTGCGTGCAAAAATTGGAGATGTCTTCCCCCTTCGCTTG
>JAKDMP010000132.1 GCA_030452225.1 Gammaproteobacteria bacterium | reverse complement strand
CAAGCCGCGCCCATGGGGCGCGCCTACTTTATATTCATCTGCTTCTGACCAGGATTCTGTCCCGGAGGCGCAGTGCCGGCATGGCTGCGCGGCTTGATTCACCGCTTTGGTAAACTTCCACCCTGCAAGTTCACGTTGACGAGGCGGAGTCGTCATGCCTGCATCACCGAAAGACTTTGAACCGCTGGACTTTATAGCCTTGGGCGAGGGGCCGGGAATCGTGATGATTCACGGCACGGGCGCCGATGCCGAATACAACTGGAGACATTTTCTCAAATCGCTGACTCACGGCTTCCGCATCGTTGCGCCCAACCTGCCGGGGTCGGGCAAGAGCCGGCCTCAAACGAATCCGCTCGAAGTTCCCACGCTTGCCGCACAAGTCGTGGCCGCCGCGGACGCGGCGGGCGTCGACGGCGCATTCGATGTCGTCGGCCATTCTCTGGGAGCGATTGTCGCAGTCGGTGTCGCTGCCGCCGCCCCCGACCGCGTGCGATCGTTGGCACTGCATGGAGGTTTCGTCACCGCCGGACCGCGCGAGCGCCTCATGTTCCAGATGTGGGAACGCCTGCTGACGCTTGACAAAAGCCTGCTCGCCCGCATCATGATCCTCAATGTCATGAGTCCCGCTTTGCTGGCGGGCGCCAGCCAAAAGGAAATGGACGCGTTGGTGGGCATGGTGGCATCCGACCTCCATGCCGGCATGGCAGGCCAGATCAACCTCGATGGACGAGTCGACATCGCCGATTTACTGGCCGCAATTCACGTGCCGACGCTGGTGTTGGCCAGCGCAGACGATCAAATCATGCCAACTTACCACCAGCGCGCATTGGCCGGGGGAATTACCGGTTCAATCTACAAGGAGCTACCCGGCGGACACGGCGTGCCGTTCGAAAACTCACAACCATTCCTGAGCGAAATCGAGAACTGGATTTCCGCGCAACACAAGCAACCGAATACAACAACATAACGCTGGAGCGATATGCAGGCCGAGGCAAGCGCAGCGTTCCCGGCGATGGCGGCAACGCCGCAACGCGGCTTATGCCGGCCTACCGAACTTCATCATGGATGCTTTGTTCGATTTGCGTCAACTTTTTGTAACTCGGCCTGTGCACCGGAACGCCGTCGGCATTGCAACTACCGAGCCGGCAAAGCTCCTTGCGCAGCGCGGGCACTTGCTGGACGATGAGGTGAAAGATCGTGTTCTCCTCGATCTCGCCGTGGAACGCGGCGGCGCCGGCACCGTGCGCAAATACCGCGACATCCTCGCCGCCGTGGGTTTCGCCGTGCTTGGGAATGGTCGCTGCCTGCAGGTAGTTCGGGTCGGCGGTGTCGACGTGGGTCAGATCCGGCTGGCCGTGATGAATGCCGTAGGCCTGGTCATAGTGGTGCGGGAAATGCTTCGGACCTTCCGGCTGGGCGTCCGTCGCGCCGGTATAGCCCGGGCCACTGCCGAAGGCGAGCGTCGTGTACGGGAGTCCCAGCGCATCCGTCGCCCGCTCGCCGTCCGCATCGCGCACCAGGCCGAGGATCGAATTGCCGCGCGCGGGGTAGCCGCGAAATACCAGCGTGTGACTGTGATCGGCCGTCACCACGATCAAGGTATCCTCGGCACGAGTCATATCGAGCGCGACCTGCACGGCTTTGGCAAAGGCGATGGTGTCGTCCAGCGCGCGGAAGGCGTTGCCGGCATGCAGCGCGTGATCGATGCGGCCGCCTTCGACCAGGAGGAAAAAGCCCTCGGGGTTTTTCTCGAGAACCTTCAGGGCGGCGCGCGTCATCTGCGCGAGACCGGGTTCGCCGGCCTTGTCCTGCGGGCGGTCGTGATCGTAGTGCATGTGCGACGGTTCGAACAGGCCCAGCAGCTTCGTCGTTTGCGCGAGATTCAGCGCAGCCAGCTGATCGGCGTTCCAGACGTAAGCACCATCGGGATTTTTCCGTTTCCACTCGACGATCAGGTCGCGGCCGTCGTCGCGTCGGCCATGAAGTTGCGGATATTCGGGATCGCGCATACCCGCCGGCAGAAATTCGGTACGGCCGCCGCCCATGGCGACATCGATGCCGCCGCCGATGGGGAAATCGACCAGTTGCGCCGCGAAATCGGTACAGCCGGCAGCCAGTGCCTTGCCCGGCATCTCCGAATCGACCTCCCAGCCCCGCTCGGGGAGATGCCCGTAGGTGGCTGCCGGGGTGGCATGGGTGATGCGCGTCGTGGTGACCACGCCGGCGGAAAGTCCCGCCGCCTTGGCCAGTTCAAGCATGGTGACCAGCACATGACCTTGGCGGCTCGCGCAGTTGCCTCGTTCCGCATCCTGGCCGACGCCGATGAAACCCATCTTCGTCTTGGCACCGGTCATGATCGCGGTCATCGTGCCGGCCGAGTCGGCGACCTGGTGGTCGGTTTCATAGGTACGGCTCAGGGCCGTGAAGGGAAATTTCTCGAAGCTCAGGCGATAGCTTTCACCGTCGAGTCCCTTGCGTTGCCCCGCGAGGATATGCGCGGCCGCGATGGTGGTGATGCTCATGCCGTCGCCGAGGAACACGATGACGTTCCTTGCATGGCCATTGTCGGCCCGCGCCCGGTGCGAAGCGCGCGCCGCCGCCGCGGCGCCGTGGCGGAACCACCAGTCGGCCGTCTCGCCCGCCGGTCGCTCGATCGACGGAACGGGGATGGGCGTGTAGGCCGTATGTGATGAATTCGAAGCCGATTGCGTTGCACAAGCGGACAGTGCCACTGCTGCAAATGCCGGCAACATGGGGCGTGTAATGCGAATCATGATTCTTCTCCGGCTTCGGTTCCGTTCGATACCACAACTCATCTTATTCCAGCAAGGCACAGACGGCCAAAACGGCAAAGCTGTCGTCGGCCTACATCGCCATCAGATAGGAGCGCGCCCCCGGATCAAGTCCGGGGCAGGCCATGCGCGCGACAATTCTTCCCTCCCCCTTGCGGCCGTCAAGCCTGAAGGGGGAGTTGGAGGGGGATTCTTGTCGCGGCCATGGGCCGCTCCTACACCCGGTTCATCCAACTGAAGATTAACCGGTTTCCGCCATGTCACTCCGTGGTTTCGAAGCGGTTGGCGTCGCGGTTTTTGCGGGTGCGGGCGGGATCGAAGACGCGGCCGTTCATGACGATCCACACACCGGACGGAAGGGTCTGCACGGTCACGAAGGCGGCGGCGACGTTGAACACGGCATCGGTGTCGCGAAAACGCGCGGGCTTGAGTGCGCCGGTGAGTACGATCGTCTTGCCCTCGATGCCCCTCAAGACACAGGCCGTCTCGACCATGGTGTCGGTGCCATGCGTGATCAGGATGTGACGCTCTTCTGCCTGTTGGACGGCAGTACGGATCGAGGCACGATCCTCGTCGGTCAGCTCCAGGCTGTCCTTCTGCATCAGCGGCGTGACGGCGTACGGCCCCTGCACGCCGGCCTCTTCGAGGATGCCCTCGACCACCGGCCTGCCGACCTGATAGTGGCTCAGGGCGTCGAAATACACCTTGTCGAGCGTGCCGCCGGTGGTAAATACGGCGACCGGCACTTGCAAAGGCGCCCCGGTTCTGGTTTGATGCATGTTGATCGGCTCCGGCGACAAGGGTTTCAGGATAATGCGATCCATTGTAGTGCGCATCTTGGCGGTAATAGCGCTTGCGCTTGCCTCGTGGCCCGCTATGGCGGCGCCGCAAACCGCGCCGCAATTGATCGAGATCGACGGCGCCATCGGGCCGCCGATGGCCAGCTACGTGGAGCGTACCCTCGACACCGCGGCGGAAAAAAACGCCCCCTTCGTGGTCATTCGGCTCGATACGCCGGGCGGCCTGTCCAGCTCGATGCGCAGCATCATCCAGGACATCCTCGACGCCCCCATGCCGGTGGTGTGCTGGGTCGGCCCCAAGGGCGCGCGCGCGGCCAGCGCCGGCACTTACATCCTGTATGCCTGCAACCTCGCCTCGATGGCGCCGGGCACCAATGTCGGCGCGGCGACCCCGGTACAGCTCGGCGGCGCGGGGGGCAGCAAAACCCCGGCAAAGCCGGAAACGGCGGAACAGCAGAAGGTCCTCAACGATGCCATCGCCTACATCACCAGCCTGGCGCAGATGCGCGGACGCAATGTCGAGTGGGCCGAGAAGGCCGTGCGCGAGGGGGCGAGCCTGAGCGCGGAAAACGCGCTCGAGAAGAACGTCATCGACCTCATTGCGCCGAATCTGCCCACGCTGCTCGACAAGATCGACGGATGGAGCATTCAGACGCCGCAGGGCAGCGTGGTCCTGCACAGCAAAGGCGCGAGCCTGCACGCGCTGGAGCGCAACTGGAAGGAGCAATTCCTGGCCGTCCTCGCTACGCCGACCATCGCCTACATCCTGCTGATGATCGGCATTTACGGCCTGATCCTGGAAGGACTCCATCCGGGCGCCTTTCTGCCCGGAACGGTGGGCGCCATTGCCCTGATCCTTGCCCTGTTCGCCCTGCATGCGCTGCCGATCAGCTGGGCGGGCTTCGCGCTGATCCTCCTCGGGGCGGCCCTGATGGTCTCGGAAGCCTTCGTGCCCAGTTTCGGCACCCTCGGGCTGGGCGGCGTTGCCGCCTTCGTGATCGGCTCGATCATGCTCTTCGACAGCGATGCCCCGGGGTACACGCTGCCCGCCGTGTACATCGGCAGCGGCGCCTTTGTCGCCGCGCTGGGCCTGGGAACGATCGTGTACTTTCTCGCCAAGATGCGACGACGGCCCGTGGTGAGCGGGCGCGAGGCGATGATCGGCCTCAGGGCAATGGCGCTGGAAGATTTCGCCGAACAGGGTTACGTGCGGGCGGCGGGCGAACGCTGGCACGCCCGCTCGACCAGCCCGGTGAACAAGGGCGATACGGTTATCATTGAAGCCATGGAAGACTTGACGCTGCGCGTCCGCCCCGCCGACCCCGAGAAGGAGAACTGATCATGTGGATTCCCATTATTATCGTCATCGTAATCATCCTGCTGTTTATCCTGAGTTCGATCAAGATCCTCAAGGAGTACGAGCGCGGCGTCATCTTCCTGCTCGGCAAGTTCCAGGGCGTCAAGGGTCCGGGGCTCATCATCGTCGTCCCGGTCATCCAGCAAATGGCCAAGGTGGACTTGCGTGTGATCGTGCTTGACGTCCCGCCGCAGGACGTCATCTCGCGGGACAACGTCTCGGCCAAAGTCAACGCCGTCATCTACTTCCGCATCGTGGATGCCGAACACGCGATCATCCAGGTGGCCGATCCTTTCGGCGCCACCAGCCAGTTGGCCCAGACCACCCTGCGCTCGGTACTCGGCCAGCACGAACTCGACGACATGCTTGCCGAGCGCGACAAACTGAACGAGGACATCCAGAAGATTCTCGACGAGCAGACCGACGCCTGGGGCATCAAGGTCACGAACGTCGAAATCAAGCAGATCGAACTGGACGAAAACATGGTGCGCGCCATCGCCCGCCAGGCCGAGGCCGAGCGCGTGCGCCGCGCGAAGATCATCAACGCCCAGGGCGAGCTGCAGGCGTCGGAAAAACTCACCCAGGCCGCCGAACGGATGGCCACCCAGCCGCAGGCCATGCAACTGCGCTACCTGCAAACGCTCACCGAAGTCGCGCAGCCGGGCAAGTCCAACACGATCCTCTTTCCGCTACCGCTCGACCTGATCAAGCCGTTGATCGAGAAATTCGGCGGGGATTCACCGAGGCCGAAAGTCCAGCCGGCCCCGGACGATGGGAAAAGCGGCGGTAATTAATCGCCGCCGGTTTTTACCTTCTTGATGAGAATCGGCTGCCAATCGGAAGGCATGATGCTGCCCTGCGGCACGTCGGCCGCAAAATAATAGGTGTAACCCGCCTCGAGATCGAGTTCCATGACCGGCATATCCACCGGCTGGGTAGTTGCCGGCGAATAAATCAGCCCGACCGCGCGTTCGGGGTCGATATTCGCCCGGAAGCCGATTTTGTGCGTGCCCGGTTCGACCCAGTACGCACTGCGATCCGGGTTGCTCAAATAGTCGCCATCCAGCCATACGATCTGCGCCCAGAAGTGGCCTGGATTCGGCGGCATGGCCGTCGAGATGATGGCATGCGGTTCGCCCGGGCTGGCCAGCGAACCGTCGCCGCCCCTGGCAACGGCGCAACCGGCCAGCAAAGCCAGCGACGCCGCGGCCACGGCCATCGCGCTGAAGAAATGCTTCATGGTGTCGCCTCCTCGCATTTGGACGATATTAACCTGCATTATTCATGGGGCATTGCGAGTGATTGCGGAATTCGCAGCAAGCC
>JAKDMP010000131.1 GCA_030452225.1 Gammaproteobacteria bacterium | reverse complement strand
ACGGCCACCTCGCCCTTGCGGCTCTTGACCGTCACCGGCGCAATCTCGGCCTGGAAACTCCCGTCCTCGATCGCGCGCTGAGAGCGCTTCACCGATTCGATCGCGAAGGCATCCTGGTCCTCGCGGCTGAAGCCGAACTTCTCGGCGCACTGCTCGCCGAAGACGCCCATTGCCTGGCCGTCGTAGGGATTGACCAGCCCGTCCCAGGCCATGTGATCGATGAGTTTCGCGTCGCCGTACTTGATGCCGGCGCGTGCATGGACCATGTGCGGCGCGTTGGTCATCGACTCCATGCCGCCGGCAACCATGATGTCGGCCGAACCCGCGGCAATCAAGTCGTGCGAGAACATCACGGCCTTCATTCCGGAGCCGCAGACTTTGTTGATCGTGGTGCAGCCGACCGATTTCGGGATGCCGGCGCCGATCGCGGCCTGCCGCGCGGGGGCCTGGCCGACGGCGGCCGGGAGCACACAGCCCATGATGACTTCGCTGATGTCTTCGCCCTTCACGCCCGAATCCGCGACAGCCGCCTCGATGGCGGCGGCGCCGAGTTCGGGCGAGGTGGTGCGGGCAAACTGGCCCAGCAGCGAGCCGATGGCGGTGCGCCGGGCGGCGGCGATGACGATGGGGTCGTTACTCATGGTTTACTCCGTAATTGCTAAAGTCTCTTCTCGTCATCCCCGCGAAAGCGGGAATCCAGTATGGATACGAATCCCGGACTTTATCCGGGATACAATTTTTCACTGGACTCCCGCCTGCGCGGGAGTGACGGTGAATTTTGTCGCGGGCATGGCTTGCTCCTACAACCGGGTAGTTCCCGTAGGAGCGGGCCATGCCGCGACCTCTCAGGCGTCGTTGTAGAGTTCGCGGCCGATCAGCATGCGCCGGATTTCGTTGGTGCCGGCGCCGATGTCGTACAGCTTCGCATCGCGCAAGAGGCGCCCGGTCGGGTACTCGTTGATGTAGCCGTTGCCCCCGAGCGCCTGGATCGATTCCAGCGCCACTTTCACCGCGCTTTCCGACGCGTAGAGCAACGCCGAGGCCGCATCGGTGCGCAGCTTCTCGCCGGCATCGAAACGCCGTGCGACGTCGTAGCAGTAGGCGCGCGCCGTCGCGAGCGCAATGTGCATGTCGGCAAGTTTTGCCTGCATCACCTCGAACTCGCCGATCGCGCGGCCGAACTGCTTGCGCTCGCGCACGTAGGGCATCACCACGTCGAGCGCGGCGGCCATCAGCCCGAGCGGGCCGCCGGAGAGCACCAAGCGCTCGGTATCGAGCCCGCGCATCAGCACGTACACGCCCTGGTTGACTTTGCCGAGCACGTTCTCATCGGGGATCTCGCAGTTCTCGAACACCAGCTCGGAGGTGTTCGAGCCGCGCATGCCGAGTTTGTCGAGCTTCTGCGCCGGGCGAAACCCCTTGAAGCCGCCCTCGACGAGGAAGGCCGTGATCGATTGCGAGCCGTCGTTCTTGTAGTCGCCGGTGCGCATGTAGACGACGGCAACATCGGCATCGGGGCCGTTGGTGATCCACATTTTGGAGCCGTTGGCGACCCACGCGTCGCCCTTTTTCTCGGCGCGGCAGCTCATCGAGCCGACCACGTCCGAGCCCGCGCCGGCCTCGCTCATGGCGAGCGCGCCGACCCATTCGCCCGATATCAGTTTGGGCAGGTACTTCTTGCGCTGGGCGTCGGTGCCGTTGAGCGCGATGTTGTTCACGCACAGGTTCGAGTGCGCGCCGAAGGACAGGCCCACCGAGCCCGAGGCGCGCGAGATTTCCTCCATCGCCACCACGTGGGCGAGATAGCCCAGTCCCGAGCCGCCGTCGGCCTCGGGCACGGTGAGGCCGAGGAGGCCCAGCTCACCGAGTTGCGGCCACAACTCGCGGGGGAAGGCATTGCTTTCGTCAATCTCCGCCGCGCGGGGCGCGATTTCCGCCTGTGCAAAGCGGCGCACCGTCTCGCGCAGCAAGTCGAGTTCTTCGCCGAGGCCGGGGGCGTTCAGGCTCATCAGGCGACGGTATGTCGACCGTTGACCGGGCGGCGGCGGCTCGGCAGGTACGGCCGGCGCACCTTGCCGACTTCGGCGATGCGCTTTTCAGCCAGATGGTCGGCGGCCTGATAGGTTGGCAGGCCTTCCTGCCCGGCAATGTGGAAGATGCGCTTGCAGATGTCGAAGATGCGGTCGACCTGGTGGGTGGCGCGATCCTTGTTGTAGCCTTGGCGCTCGATCGCGACGTTGATCACGCCGCCGGCGTTGATGACGTAGTCGGGCACGTAGAGCATGCCGCGCTTTTCGAGTTCGTCGCCGGTGGCGTCGGTATCGAGCTGGTTGTTGGCCGAGCCGGCGATGATTTCGCACTTGAGTTGCTCGAGGGTCTCGGGGTTGACCGAGCCGCCGAGCGCGCAGGGCGCGAATACCTTGGCGTCGGTGCCGTAGATGTCGTCCAGGCCGACCGCCTCGGCGCCGAATTTCTCCACGACATGCCGGACGCGTGCCTCGTTGGCGTCGCAGACATAGACCTTGGCGCCGGTCTCGCGCAGCATGCGCACGAGGTGCACGCCGACGTGGCCCACGCCCTGTACCGCGAAGGACAATTTGCCCAGTTCGCGCGAGCCGTACTTGTGCTCGGCCGCCGCCTCGATGCCGCGGAAAGTCCCGAGCGCCGTGAACGGCGAGGGATCGCCGCTGCCGCCGAAAACCGGCGGTATGCCGGTCACGTGGCTGGTTTCCTGGAAGATGTGCACCATGTCCTCGACCGAGGTGTTGACGTCCTCGGCGGTGATGTAGCGCCCGGCAAGCGACTCGATATAGCGGCCGAAGGCGCGAAAGTAGGCCTCGCTCTTGTCCTTTTTCGGATCGCCGATGATCACCGACTTGCCGCCGCCGAGATTGAGACCCGCCACGGCGTTCTTGTAGGTCATGCCGCGCGACAGACGCAGGACGTCATAAAGCGCCTCTTCGTCGGTCTCGTAGGGCAGCATGCGGCACCCGCCGAGGGCCGGGCCGAGGGTGGTGTCGTGAATGGCGACAATGGCCTTCAGGCCGAGGTCGCGCGAATGGAAAAACACCACTTCTTCGTGGCCCATTTCGGTGATTTGGGACATGACTTCCATGTGCTTCTTGCCTCCGCGTCGATGGGAAGGGAGCGGGCCGTCCGGACCGGCGCTCGGATGTATCTGAGGCCGCGGCATTGGCCTGCCGCAACAGTGTTCAACCGCTCATTATACCTTTGCGGGCCGCTGCGGCGGCGGAGGAGGCCAAAAGGCCACTATAATCAGGGGGTGGAGGAGACGGGAAAAAGCGATGAGTAAACCGGCAGAATTGATGCGGGTCGAGGCGCGCCGGGCGGCCGAATGCCCGCTTCGGTTCGTCACCGCGGGCAGCCTGTTCGACGGCCACGACGCGGCCATCAACATCATGCGCCGCATCATTCAGGACCAGGGCGCCGAGGTCATCCACCTCGGCCACAACCGCTCGGTCGAGGACGTGGTGCGCGCCGCGCTCGAAGAGGACGCCGATGCCGTCGCCATCAGCTCCTACCAGGGCGGGCACATCGAGTACTTCAAGTACATGGTGGACATGCTCAAGGAGCGCAATGCCGGCCACATCCGCGTGTTCGGCGGCGGCGGCGGAACGATCACCCCGGAGGAGATCAAGGAACTCGAGGCCTACGGGGTCGAGCGTATCTACCACCCCAACGACGGCATGCACATGGGGCTGGTGAACATGATCGAGGATGTCGTCGAGCGCGCCACCGAGGCGCGGGAGACGCGGGCCAGGGAGCAGGGCACGGCCGACAAGCTGGTCAAAAGTGCCGACGTCGAGGACGAAATCAGCATCGGGCGCGTCCTTTCCGCCATCGAGGATCAGTCATTCTCCGAAGCCGAATTGTCCGAATTGCGCAATCAGTGGGCCGCCGGCACCGGTTCGGCCGCGCCCGTGATGGGCATCACCGGCACCGGCGGCGCGGGAAAATCGAGCGTGGTGGACGAACTCCTGCTGCGCTTCCTGCACGCCTTCCCGAAGATGCGCGTGGCTGTGCTCGCCGTGGACCCCACGCGCCGACGGACGGGCGGGGCGCTTCTCGGCGATCGCATCCGCATGAACGCGCTGCGCAGCCATCGCGTGTTCATGCGCTCGATGGCGACCCGCCGCGCCCACGTCTCCACCAGCGTGGTGCTTCGCGACTGCATCGATTTTCTCAAGAGCTGCGCCTACGATCTCGTCATCGTCGAGACCGCCGGCATCGGCCAGAGCGATTCGGAAATCGCGGACCTGGTGGACTTTTCCACCTACGTGATGACGAGCGATTACGGCGCGGCGAGCCAGCTCGAGAAGATCGAGATGCTGGACTTCGCCGATCTGGTCATCCTCAACAAGTACGACCGGCGCGGCGCCGAGGATGCCCTGCGCGACGTCAAGAAGCAGTGGAAGCGCAACCACACGGCCTTCGACACGCCGATGGAGGAGATTCCCGTCTATCCGACCATCGCCAGCCAGTTCAACGACCCGGGCGTCACCTGGATGTTCGTCAACCTCTGCCGCCTTCTGCACAGAGAAAATGGGGGACAGACCCCGGTTTCGGGGACGAAACCGGGGTCTGTCCCCCATTTTCCTGTCCCCCATTTTCCCGACATCGACACCACCCTCAAGGAACCCCGTGAGACCGTCCTTATCCCCGCCAGGCGCGTGCGCTACCTCGCCGAGATCGCCGAGCAGGGCCGGGGCATTAACGAAGAGATCGCGCGCATGGCCGAGGCCGCCACCCAGGCGCAGCACTACCACGAGTCCCTCAAGGAACTCGAAGACCCCGCCCTCCCCAAGCCCCTCGATTTGTATGACGCCCCCGTAGGAGCGGGCCACGGCCGCGACAACGGCGAGGCCGACCGCACGATGATCCTCCTCCGCCAGCGATACAACGAAGCCGTCAAGGAACTCTCCTCCGAGGCCATCCAGCTCCTGCGCGAATGGCCCGCGCGCCGCGAGGCCGTCACCCGCGACGTCAACGAATACACCGTGCGCAAAAAGACCATCCAGGTCCAAAACTACAAGGAATCCCTCAGCCACCAGAAGATTCCCCGCATCGCCCCGCCCATGACCGACGACTGGGGCGAGCAACTGTGCTTCCTGAGGTGCGAGAACCTCCCCGGCGCCTACCCCTACACCGGCGGCGTCTACCCGTACCGCCGCTCGGGCGAGGACCCGACCCGCATGTTTGCCGGCGAGGGCACGCCCGAGCGCACCAACCGCCGCTTCCATTACTTGAGCCACGGCCGGCCGGCCGCGCGGCTTTCCACCGCCTTCGACTCGGTCACCCTCTACGGCGAGGACCCGGCCGAGCGCCCCGACATCTACGGCAAGGTCGGCAACTCCGGCGTCTCCATCGCGACGCTCGACGACATGAAAAAGCTCTACTCGGGCTTCGACCTCTGCGATCCCAAGACCTCGGTTTCGATGACCATCAACGGCCCGGCGCCGATGATCCTCGCCATGTTCATGAACACCGCGATCGACCAGCAGGTGGAGAAGTACCTCCAGGAAGAGCCGCAACGCTGGGCCGCGGCCGAAAAGAAGATCGACGAACTCTACAAGGACAAGCCGCGCCCCGAGTACAACTCCGGCGAACTCCCCGAAGGCAACGACGGGCTCGGTCTCGGCTTGCTCGGCGTCTCCGGCGACGAAGTGGTCGACGGCGAGACCTACGCGCGCATCAAGGCCGACGCCATGAAGGTCGTGCGCGGCACCGTCCAGGCCGACATCCTCAAGGAAGACCAGGCGCAGAACACCTGCATCTTCTCCACCGAATTCGCCCTGCGCATGATGGGCGACATCCAGCAGTACTTCGTCGACCACGGCGTGAGGAACTTCTACTCGGTCTCGATCTCGGGCTACCACATCGCCGAGGCCGGCGCGAATCCGATCAGCCAGCTCGCCTTCACGCTCTCGAACGGTTTCACCATCGTCGAGTACTACCTCGCGCGCGGCATGCACATCGACTCCTTCGCGCCGAATCTCTCGTTCTTCTTCTCCAACGGCATGGACCCGGAATACACCGTCATCGGCCGCGTCGCCCGACGCATCTGGGCGCGCGCCATGCGCGAGCGCTACGGCGCCTCCGCGCGCAGCCAGATGCTGAAATACCACATCCAGACGAGCGGGCGCTCGCTCCACGCGCAGGAAATCCAGTTCAACGACATCCGTACGACTTTGCAGGCGCTCTACGCGCTGTTCGACAACTGCAACAGCCTGCACACCAACGCCTACGACGAGGCCATCACCAC
>JAKDMP010000130.1 GCA_030452225.1 Gammaproteobacteria bacterium | reverse complement strand
TGTCGCGCACGGTGATCATGCCGCGCAGCTCGAAGCGCTCGTTGACCACCAGCACCTTCTCGATGCGGTTGCGCTGCAGTTTGTCCACCACTTCTGCCCGGCCTGCGCCTTCGGCTACCGTGACCAGCCGATCGCGCGGCGTCATCACGCTTGCGACGGGCTGGTCCAGACGCTCCTCGAAGCGCAGATCGCGGCTCGTGACGATCCCCGCGATGCGGCCGCCGTCCACGACCGGAAGGCCGGAAAACCCGTGCTCGCGGCGAATCGCCAGCACTTCGCCGATGGTGGTTTCGGGACCGACGGTGATCGGATCGGTCACCACCCCCGCCTCGAACTTCTTCACCTTGCGCACTTCCGCGGCCTGCATGGCGGAGCCCATGTTCTTGTGGACGATGCCGATGCCGCCTTCCTGGGCGAGCGCGATCGCCAGACGCGACTCGGTCACGGTATCCATCGCCGCCGAGACCAGCGGAATATTGAGGGCGATGCGGCGCGTCAGGCGCGTGGCGAGCGAGACCGTACCCGGCACCACTTCGGAATAGGCCGGCCGGAGCAACACGTCGTCGAAAGTCAGGGCTTCGCCGGAAATACGCATGCTGCACCGCCAGAAAAGTTAGCCGTGTATTGTAACGCTTCTTCCCCACAGCGTCGGCGCGGCTTGAACGAGCGGGAGTCGACCGCCACTCTCGGCTAGAATATGGCCTTCGGCGCGGGCTTCCTGCGGCAGGGAAACTTGCCTGCCGAGCGGGATTCGCACCGAAACGACGCATCGAGCCGGGATGGCGGAACTGGTAGACGCGCCGGATTCAAAATCCGGTGGTGGTGACACCGTGGGGGTTCGATTCCCCCTCCCGGTACCAGGTCCCTGCTGCAGGAAAGGATCATGGACGAAGGCAAACGCTACTCGGAAAGTATCGAGCAACACTTTCCCATTACCGTGATGGCACGCCAGCATCACGAGGTCGGCGTGCTGAACGACAAGCTGTTCGACTGGCTGGAAGGCGAGGCATCCGCGCACGCGAACAGTGGCGAAAATGCCGCCCGCAATACCTCGATTTCCACCCAGGGCGGCTACCAGACCTCCACCAGGACCAACATCTTCCAAAGCAACCGTCCGGAACTCCGACAACTCCGCGACCGGCACATCCTGCCGGCGGCGCACCACTACCTGCAAAGCGTATTCGGCGGGCAGGCCAGGGAACTGGATCCCAACCTCATCGGCTGGGCAAACCTGCTCGCTCCGGGCGACTGGCAAAGCCCGCACATGCACCCGTCGGAAACCAACCTGGCCAGCGGGGTCTACTACATTCGCCTACCGGAACTGAACCCGCCGGAAGGCTGCATCGAATTCATCAACCCGCACACCATCTCCGTTCACCACGGCTTTCTCACCACGCGCCGCATCGTGCCGAAGGAAGGTCTGTTGCTCATGTTCCCGCCTTTCTACCTGCACTATGTCCACCCCTTCCGGGGCGAGTCCAGGCGTGCGATCATCGCCTTCGACGTCCTGACGCGTGCGAGCGGTTTGAAACTCCGCTTCTGACCGTGCCCCTGGGCTCGCAAGCCTGGCTGTATGCCTGGGATTTCGCCCGCGACAGCGGACGGTTCCTGCAGCTCGATCGCGAAACATTGCGGCGCTCCAGTTTTCTCGACCAGCGCATTGGCGCCGACACGACGCACTACCGGGAAGTCCCCATCGCGCAACTTCTGCACGAGCCCCTGCCGAACGCGCTCGACGGCAACCCGCCGGTATTCATTTTTCATACCGCCTTCTGCTGCTCGACGCTGCTCGCCCGCAGCCTGGATTTGCCCGGGCGCAGCCTTTCCCTGCGCGAACCGGCCGCGCTGCTCCAACTGGCCGACCTTCGCCGGGGGTGGATCGAAACGGCCCGCAAGGAATCCGGATTGTTGTCTTTAACCCTGAAGCTTCTCGCTCGTTTCCGCGAGGGCGATGAACGCCTGATCGTCAAACCGACCAATGTGGTCAACAACATCGCTCCGACGCTGCTCAAGCACATTCCCGGCACGCGCGCCATTCTGCTCCATGACGATCTCGAGGCATTCCTGATCGCCGTGCTCAAGCGTCCACGCGAAAGTGCGCGCGGCTTGACACTTTTTCTCGAACGTCTGTTGGCCGACCCGAGCGGGCGTCAATGGACCCGGACCCATCCGGTTCCCGAAGCGCTTGCCGAGCGCGCCGTGCTCGTCTGGGCACTGCAGATTCGCGCGCTCGAGTCATGGTTGACACAGGATTCAACCGCCGACGTGCGCACGCTCAGCGCAGGCCAATTGCTGACCAGCCCGGCAACTGTCCTTGAAGCCTGCGCCCGCTGGTCGGGTATACCGTTAACCGCCGTCGAGGCGGACGAGATCGCAAGCGGCCCCGCCTGGAGCCATCATGCCAAGCATCCGGGGACAACCTACACGCCCGCCGATCGGAGTGCAGACCAAGCGCGTGCTCGCCGTCTTTTCGCCGAACCTGTGCACAAGGGGTTTGCCTGGGCAGACAAGCTTGGCGTTGCCAAGCACGCCGATTTTCCGCCGGCGCTGCGCCTGCTGGCTTGATTCGATTGGCTCAGTCCAGGGCTTTCCACGAGCCGCGTTGCAACCCTTCGATGCGAAGTTGAAACCGAAACCGAAATCCGCCACGATTCATGCGTGGCACGCGGACCTCCTGCGAGCACTCGGACGTCGCCATGAGGCGCGCACCGCCATCCACGCGTCGGAACTTCGCGCGGCCGCTTCCACGCCCTTGCCGGGAAGACGAAAAAATACGGGACAAGCGGGCGCTCCGATACGATTGCCGGCAGAAATCCAAGCTAAAATACGCTTGCCGTTGGAAACGTTTTCAGGATGAACGAAGAGAATCAACTGCCATCAGCGGATTTGCCGGAGCAGATTCGACAGCTCGAGGCCATCGGCGTCGAAATGATCGAAACCGAACGACATGCAGACGCCGAGCGCATTTTCCGCGAAATTGCTCGCGTATCGCCGCGGCATGTATCCGCCCTGCAATATCTCGGCAATCGGGCGATGCAAAGCGGTGCGCTGGAGGAAGCGCAAGAACTTTACGAACGGGCGGTTTACGCCGCCCCGGGGATGGCCGCGATTCACCAACAATTGGGTCTGGTGCTTTCGGCTCGCGGTTATCCCGACGGGGCGCTGCGCGCCTTCGACACCGTCATCAGGCTTGAGCCGGCATTCGCCAGCGGATGGATCCTGCGCGGCGCCGTACTGCAGGAACTCGGTCGAAGGGAGGAAGCCGTCGCCATGTACCAGCAGGCGGAGACGCTCTGTTCCGACCTGCTGGAATTCGCGCTCGCCCGAAGCGGGCTATCGGGTATGCACCAGCAAATCCTGCAAGCTTCACACCATCTCGCCTATACGCGCAGCACCGCGGTAAAAGAGGCGCTCGAACGTCTTCAGGCGCGCGGCTTGTCGACTCCGACGGAGCGCGTCGCGGCTGCCATTCGCCACATGTGCCGGCAGGAGCCCGCCGCCTACGCCAACGCGCAGCAACACCCCGCCTATGCGTATGTTCCCGGGCTGGGCGAGCGCCCCTTGTTCGCGGACGGGAAATTCCCCTGGGCGGACCGTCTGGAGCGCCGGACGGGAGCCATTTGCAACGAATTTCACGCCCTGCTGGATGCGGGACTCGAACCGACTTCCAACCCCGAAAAGGACGGCCTGCATCCGGCGGCCGCGTTTTATCTTTACTTTCACGGCCGGCGCACAAGCGAAATCACGCCGCGCTGCCCGCAAACGATTGCCGAGTTGAACGCTTTGCCGTTGCTGGCGAAGCTGCCCGGCCAAGCCCCCGAGGCGTCCTTTTCCATCCTTCCGCCACGCGCTCGCCTGGCCCCGCGCACGGGCATTGCCAACTACAAATTGAAGCTGCTTTTACCCTTGTCCGGCGCGAGCGGCGGTACGCTGCGCGTCGACGACCGCAGCCATCCGCTGACGGACGGCAAGAGCGTACTCTACGACGATTGCTACGAGCATGAAATCCGCAATCGCGGCGAGACGGAGCTGGTAATGCTGCTCGCCGACCTCTGGCATCCCGGCCTGACGGGCTCGGAAGTCAAAACGCTGACGGCGGCTCACTGGACGCTCGAGCATTTGCGGAGCAAACTGGACGCCGTCATCCGCGCCGCACCGGGCAGTTCAAGCGGCGTTAACGGCCGAATCTGAAGCAAAAGACGCACATTTCAACGCAAACATGCATCGCGGGATCACGCACGCGCGACTCGGCGCGCGGACGACGCCTCGTTCAACGGCCCAAGCAGGCGGGTGCTTTTTGCGCACGACACGCAAGCCGCTCGCGGCCACGATCGGCAAACCGTCCACGCGGCCCGTGCGAACGGCGGCGGTTTTGCGCAACTGTACTTGCTATCGTGGGGGGCAGTGCCTCACAATACCACCGTTCCCGGAAATGCTTCGCACATGCCGTCATTCAAGCTCAGCGCGCGCTTCCCCACGCCGATCGCGGACATGATTCTGCCGCAGTCGGAGCGGCTCAACCGGCCGCTCGCCGAACGCTTCCTCGCCTGGGAGCGTGACGAGCCGGAGCGCAGCAGCATTCCGACGCAGGTGCCCAAGCATGCCGTGTACGAAAGCGATTTCTCGCTTTTCTCCCGCGACGATCCGACGGTGCGTGAGCTGGCGCGCCTGTGCCTCGAGCGTTTGGGCGAACTCATCATGCACCTCAACCACTACAGCGTGGCCGAAATGCGCAGCCTGCGCATCTTTCACCACAGCTGGTACCACGTTACACGCCGGGGCGGCTACACCAGCGTGCACAATCATCCCATGGCCTGCTGGTCGGGTGTGTATTGCGTAACGCCGGGAGAAACCCCGAGCGGTACCACGGACAACGGTGCGCTGTGCTTTCTCGACCCGCGACCCAACCCCGCCACGTACACCGACCCCGGGAACGCATACCTCCAGGAGGGGTTTGCGGCCGGCAACCTGGCCTGGCAACTGGTTCCGGGCCAACTGCTGCTTTTCCCTTCCTGGCTGCTGCACGAAGTCCGGCCATTCTGGGGGAGGGACGAGCGCATAACCGTTGCCTTCAATGCCTGGGTGCGCCCGGCAGGCGCATCGGTGGATGAGCCCGGCGTGCTGTTGCGCCATCCCGCCGCGGAGCAAGCCTGATGGAAGGGCGGGCGCTCCTGGACGCGGCCCGCCAGGACCTTGCCCGGGGCTGGAGCGTACGCGCCGCCACGCGCCTGCGCCAGGCGGTAGACGCGGGTATCGAGGAAGCCCTGGAAGAATTGGCCCGTGCCCTGCTCTCCGGGCGCATACCGGGGGGAGCCCGGGAGGCGCGCCAGCATCTCGAAGGCGCGAGTAGCAGACGCAATTCGGTAAATCTGCTGCTGCGCGCGAGCCTGCGCTATGCCGGAATCGGCGGCCCGATGGATCGTGCCGGGGCACTGCACGATCTCGGTGCCGCCGCACACGACGGCTCCTCGCAGGCGGCGATTGAACTCGCGCTCGTCTGGCACGAATTGGACCGGCCCGGCCTCGCTCCGGCACGGGCCTGGCTCGACCACGCCGGGCGTGTTTCGCCGCTTGCGCGCGAACTTTCGGGCCTTTTGCCCCGGGGAGAATCCGCCGGCGGCAGCTTGCCCGTTCCCGATCGCTGGCCGGATGCGCGCGCGCTGCCCCAGTGCGAACGTCTCGAGACCGAGCCGCGCATCGAGCGCTACCGCCAAGTGCTCGACCCACTCGAGGCCGTCTGGCTGTGCTCTGCGGCCAAAGAGGCCCTCGCGCCTTCCCTTGTGGCCGATCCGCGCAGCGGTGCCGCGCGGCCCGATCCGGTGCGAACCGGCCGGACGATGTGCTTCGGCCCGGAGAAGCCCGGTATTTTCGCCAGGCGATTGGCAGACCGCCTGGCGCGGCTCACCGGTTGCGGGGTCGAGCGTGCCGAGCCGCTCGCGGTCATCCATTACCGGCCGGGCGAGCAGTACAGGCCTCACTACGACTGGCTGGGGCCGGCGCTCGACCGCGACCCCCTGCGTTCGGCCGGCGAGCGCGTGGCCACCGTGCTTGCATGGCTGAACAAGCCGGACGAAGGCGGCGCGACCCTTTTCCCGCGGCTTGATTTGCGCGTCGAACCGGCCGCCGGAGACGCGCTCGCGTTCGCCAATCTGGATGCCGCGGGCATTCCGGCCGAAAAAGCCCTGCACGCGGGTGAGCCGATCAAGGCGGGTGAAAAGTGGCTGGTTTCGCTTTGGATTCGTCAGCGGCCCGTTCAGTATTAACGAACCTCTGAACCATTCATTTTCCGTCATTCCCGCGTAGGCGGGAATCCAGCCAA
>JAKDMP010000226.1 GCA_030452225.1 Gammaproteobacteria bacterium | reverse complement strand
CCGACCGTGCATGATGCCGCCCCGCGCGAAGGGTTCGCGCTGCTCTCCGATCTTGGGCGGGACAGCTACCTCGATGTCCTCGATGAGGGCAATGCCGACAGGCTGATTGAAGACGCGCTGAAGGCATTGGTGCGCTGGCAGGCGGCGACTCGCGAGGGGGGGCTGCCGCCCTATGACGAGGGCGTGCTGCGCGAGGAATTGGCGCTGTTTCCCGATTGGTACGTGGAAAGACATTTGGAGCGCTGCCTGGACGCCGCCCAGCGCGAGGCTTGGGAGCGCCTGTGCAACACGCTCGTTCGCGATGCGCTGGTCCAGCCGCAGGTCTTCGTGCATCGCGATTACATACTGCGCAACCTGATGGTGAGCGATCCGAACCCGGGGGTCATCGATTTTCAGGATGCGCGCGTGGGGCCTCTCGCCTACGATCTCGTCAGCCTTTTTCGCGACGCTTTTTACAGCTTCGGCGAGGCGAAAATCGATGCGTGGAGGCGGCGATACCTCGAGTTGGCGCGTGGCGTCTCTTTGCCGGTGCCGGAGCACGATGCCGACTTTGTCGCGATGTTCGACCGCACCGGTCTGCAGCGGCATCTCAAGGTGGTGGGAATCTTCTCGCGCCTGGCCTATCGGGACAAAAAGCGGCAATATCTCGACGAGATTCCGCGTTTTCTCGGATATTTGCGCGTGATCGCGCCGCGTTATCCCGATACGGCAGAGCTTGTCGGTTTGCTGGACGCCCTGGAGGAGCCGCGCTGATGCGGGCCATGATTCTCACCGCCGGGCGCGGCGAGCGCCTGCGACCGCTCACCGATACCACCCCCAAGGCCCTGATCGAGGTGGCCGGAAAGCCGCTTGTCGTCCACATGATCGAGCGGTTGCGCGCGGCCGGAATCGAAGACCTGGTCATCAACCTCGGCTGGCTCGGCGCAAAGATTCGCGCTGCGCTGGGTGGCGGCGAACGCTTCGGGGTCGCCATCCATTATTCGGACGAGGGCGAGAACACCCTGGAAACGGCCGGCGGCGTCCTCAACGCGCTCCCCCTGTTGGGCGAGGAGCCGTTCTGGGTGGTGGCGGCGGACGTGTGGACCGACTATCCCTTTGCGAAAGTACGCCTCGGCCCGAACGACCTCGCGCACTTCGTGCTGGTGGACAATCCCGATCACAACGATGGCGACTTCACACTCGTCGCGGATCGCGTGCACGATAGCGACGGCGGCAGCGCCAGCGAATGCCTCACCTACGCCGGCATCGGCCTGTACCACCCCGAATTCTTCGCGGGCGAGCGCATCGAACGCAAGCCGCTGTTGCCGCTGATGCGCCACGCCGTGCGGGCCGGGCGGGTCGCCGGCGAACACTACCGTGGCCGCTGGGCGGACATCGGCACCCCCGAGCGGCTCGCCGCTGCCCGCACTCTTTGACCCGGCATTATTCGGCTATTCAGCTCGCCCGAGCCATCCATCTCCGCGGGCGGATTCTTCTGCCTGGGCTATCCGTCGGCGGCAAGCTGCGCGATCCGCGATACACATGAATTTACTAACCTGCATTATTCATGGGGCATTGCGAGTGATTGCGGAATTCGCAGCAAGCC
>JAKDMP010000024.1 GCA_030452225.1 Gammaproteobacteria bacterium | reverse complement strand
CGCATCGATCGCCACCACATCAGTCTCGCTGGTAGTCAGATACAGCGTGCCGTCATAAAGGATGGGCGTGGCCTCGAAAGTCATGTGATCCGTCCACGCATCTCCGGGAAAACCCTTGCCTGTCTCGCCGGTGCGGTAGATCCACGCGACCTCGAGTCGAGCCACGTTGGCACGGTTGATCTGGTCTGCCGTTGAATAGCGTTTACCTGCCAAGCTGCCACCGTAAGCGCTCCAGGTTGACGGTTGGTTGTCGCCACCCACCTTTTGATAAGCATTATGCGGCGTTGAGATAGCCGTCCCGTGCGGGATAAAGACATGGCCGAGGATCGCCACGGTAACAACGGCGGCCACAACGCCGCCGCAAATCTGGGCACCTCGCTTCTTCCCTCGCGTTGCCAGCGGCGTCGCCAGCAACATCGCGAACGCAGCCAAAACCATCGGTATCATTACTCGCAGGAACCACGCCCAGACGATGAACCCGTGCACCCAGATAACCCAGAGTACGGTCAGAAGCGCGACGAGCCCCACCAGCCAGGCGCCGCTCTTTCGCAGTCGCCACAATTGAATCGCGGCAAGGAGGTAAACGATTCCGACGATCAGGTAGTTGGGCGAACCGTGCAGACTCAGCAACCAGCCGCCCCCGACCAGACAAATCAACCCGATCAATCCAATCAGGACAGCCAACACACGAATCAAAAGCTTCGACACGATGTTCCTCCTTGCTGACCAAGGCAGCACTGAACAAGTACGTTACCGTCATTCCGCGGAGGCGGGAATCCACTCAAATCAAGTAGATAGATTCCCGCTTTCGCGGGAATGACGAATTGATCAGCGTTGCCCTCATCGGGAATTTCCGGGCCATTTGGGCCATTCGTCAAGCCGCTTGCGAAGTACGGGGAGTTCAGCGGCATTCACTTCGCCGAGCCGCATGGGCGTAATCACGATGTAGCCCTGGCGGTACAGCGCCCTGTCGCTTCCTGCCGGCACATTGGGCTTGCGGCCGGTGGCTTGGGCCACCCACACTTCCCAGCGTTCACCGTCAGCCTTCAATTTCCGTACCCGCCTGAATTCGTAAAGCCGGCGGGTGACCGGAGCACGTTTCGCAAACCGGATGCCGCGAATTTCGTCCGCGGAAATCCTGGGAACGGCCACCGTCAGATACTGGCCCGGCTCCAGGTTGCGGGCCAGCGAACTCCCGGCCAATTTCACGACCCACTGCGTAACTTTGGCTACCATCTTTTCATCGTCGTCTTCCAGGCCCGAGACGGCAATGGCCGGAATACCGAGAAAAGCAGCCATGCGCGCGGCCCCAATCGTGCCCGAGCCGAACCAACCCCTGACGCCCAGATTTGGGCCGCCATTGACGCCGGAGACAACCAGGTCGGGCGGATCGTCCTTGAGCAGGCCCAAAACACCGAATATGACGCAATCGGCAGGGTATCCCGGCAGGGCGTAGGCTGTCAGGCGTTTGCCCTGGTACACGCGTCGGACGGTAATGGCCTGCTTGTCCTTGCCCAGCGAGACCTGATTGGACGTGCCGCTGCGATCCTGGCCCGCGGCTACCAGCCAGGTGTCGCTGTGCCGGGCAAAAGCCCTGGCGAGGGCCCAGACCTTGCCATCGTGGATACCGTTGTCGTTGGTAATCAACACTCGTTGCGGCCAGGTTCCACTCTGTTTCCGCGAAGGGCTCGCCGCGAGCGTATTGGCGCTGAAGCACAACAGCGTCGCTGCAAGCGGCACAATCAAGAAACGGCGAATGGACATAACCCGTCTTCCGGTTCAAACAAGCCTCGAGAATAACGCCAGTAGAGCGCTCCGGACAGGCAAAAGATGACTAGCGGAGCGATTCAGGGGCGAGCGGCACCCCTTTGGTGGTATTTGTCGGACGGATCGAACAGATGCGCGAGCCGACCGCGGTAACGGCGGCTGAAATTGACGAAACTACCATCCTTGAGGAGCACGCGATAGTCGCCATGGTACCAAGGTTGAATTTCCCGAATATGGTCGATGTTCACGACCTGACTGCGATGAATCCGCACAAAGCGGCGCTCATCCAGTCGGTTCGACACACCGGCTAGCGAGGCGCGCAGCCGGTAGGTGGTGTCGTTCGCATGCACAGCCACGTAATTGCCGTCGGATTCGATTCGAACGATATCCGCAACATCCAGAATGAATTCTCGATTGAGTTTGCGCACCACCAAGCGGTTCAGTTGGTCCGCATCGTTTTTTGGCCTTGCAGGCTCATGCGTCACCTCCTGAGCCTTGTGCCAATGGCGCCAGGCGGAAAAGGCATACAAAAAGCCGATGATCAGCCAGTAGGCCACAAGGTCCTTGCGAAATTCATAGACCCAAGTCGAAAGGATCGGACCGAAGTGATAACTGCCGCCGGCGATCGCGTAGGCGAGCTTGCGCAAGCCTACCATGCCGGCCACGTGTATGATCGAAAACGGCACTGTAGCCAGAAGGTGAACCGGAACAGTCCAATACCAACGACGATTCACGACGGGAAGACGCCGCTTGAGCCAAGCCACTGCCGGAATCAGGGCCGCTACCAACAGGACACTGGAAAACTCCCAAACGAACGGCTCCCAGGTTGCCAAGGGCTCGCCGAGACGGGCATAATCGCTTAGCGCGCTGAAAGCGTTTCGCAAAGCGATCGCCGACAGCACGGCCACGGCGATCGCGATCTGCCAAACGATCAGGTGCCGTATCAGGTGCCGCGGCTTTGGGCCGGCATCATGCATTGGAAATCCGTCGTTTCAGCGGTTCAATGCAAGGTTCCGATGGCGCCGCAGAAGCAGTAGGCGTACACGCCGCGCGGGTCGCGCAACTGCAAGGCGCTCTTCATGCCATCCAGCAAGGGGCTCACCGCCGTCAGCAACGGATGGCCGCCGGTAAATCCGAATAGATGCATGGATACGCTGCGCGCTTCGGGCTCGCTGGAAAGACTGACGATGAACTGCTGCATCGGGGAAAGGCGCTGCGAAATGTACCTCACGCCGTACTGATCCAGGTCGGCCATTTTTGCCGCAGCCTTGACGGCGTCGGAAAGATCGCCGAAGTCATCGATCAGCCCGATGCGCTTGGCGGCCTCTCCGCTCCACACCCGTCCCTGCGCGATGGCCCGGACGTGGGACAGGGGAAGATCGCGATACTGCGCGACATTGCCGGTAAATTCGGCGTATCCATGCTCGATGAAAAGCTGGAAAACCTTGGCCGCCTCATCGCTGAGGGGCTGCAGCACATCGCCCAGATTGGCAAGCGGCGCGGTTTTCACCCCGTCGCGATGAATACCGATCCAGGCCGCTGTCTTCTGGAAGGTCGGAAACATGCCGAAAATGCCGATCGAGCCGGTTATCGTCACCGGTGAGGCATAAACCTTGTCCCCGGCCATGGAAATCCAGTAGCCGCCCGAGGCCGCCACCCCCGCCATGGACACGACCAGCGGTTTGCCCGCCTTCTTGAGTTCCAGTTCGGCATGCAGGATGACGTCCGAGGCGATGGCGCTGCCCCCGGGGCTGTTGACGTCGAGTACGACCGCCTTGACGCGCTCGTTATGCGCCGCGCGCGAAAGAAGCTTGGCCAGCGTGTCCGCTCCAATCGTGCCCGGAGGTGCCTTGCCGGTCACAATATCTCCTTCGGCGACGATAATGGCGACCTGGTTCCAGGCGCGATTGGCAATCTTCGCCGCCGGCTTGCGTACCGCGAGGTAATCTTTCAGCGAAACGCGGTCGTAATCACTTGCCTCGGGCTCGCCCGCCACCAGGGCGGTAATCTTGTTATTGAGCGCCGGCGGGGGGATCACAGCGTCGACCAACCCCTTGTTGACGGCCACCGTGGCGGCATTGCCGTGTGTATCCGCCAGCACGCCCGGCCAGTTGTTGACCAGCCCTATGATCTCCGCCGGTTCGTCGCCGCGCGCCGCAGCGATGGCCTCGACATAATGCGTCCACAGGGTATCCAGCAGCGCGATGGTTTGCTTCTCTGCAGCCGGAGACATGCTGTTGCGGGTGAAAGGCTCCACGAAGGACTTGTATTTGCCCACGCGGAACACATGCCATTGAATCCTGAGCTTGTCGATCAGCTCCTTGTAGTAATTGCGGTACGCGGCAAGCCCCATCAGGCCGACAATCCCCATGTCGCTGGTGAGATAAGCCTGATCAGCATAGGCGGCGAGGTAATAAGAGCCCTGTGAATAATTGTTGGCGTAAGCAATGATCGGCTTGCCGCTTTTCTTGAAACGCTTGATCGCTTCGGCAACGCGCTGCAGCTGCGCCAGGCTGCCGCCCGCGAAATCATTGAGATTGAGCGTCACCGCCTTGATATGCGAATCCCCGGCTGCAGCATCGAGGCCGCGTACAAGGTCGCGCACGCGCGTCACCGGTTGAACGGGCTGGCCCAGCAACTTTTTCAAGGATCGCGATACCGGATCGGGCACCTGTTCGACCAGTACTCCTTCGGGTTCAAGCGCGAGCGCCGCCGAACCCGGCACGGCGGGGCCGGTGGGCACAAAAATCACGATCAACACGATAATGATGATGCCGAACACGATGACATTGAGGATCACGCGTCGGGCGACATCGATACCCTTCAGTGTGCCGCCCATAAAACGCAAAAAACCGTTACGTGGCTTTGTCATGAATAAAAATCACCGCCGGTTGTCAAGTTGATCATCATAGCAGCCACGAAACGCTCCGCGAGCCTCGGGGCGCCTGTTCCCCGGGTTTCAGCCGGATTTTGCCGCCAATCGTACTCGCTCGTGGCGAACGCCGTATCCCATGAGGCGAGCCGGAATTCGGCGCATGAAAGGGAAGCGGAGAAGGAAGCGCAACAAGGGCCCGACGCGCAGACTTTCCGCCCCTGAATCCACGGCATGGGCAAGTATGCGGTTCTGGATCACCAATTGTATGCGCTGCGCCGCCCTGATCGGCCATTCGCGCCGCTTTTGCACGCGGGCGAGATCGCCGTCCGAGGGTCTGCGCCCGGCAAGCAGGATCGGACCCAGAGTGTTGGCCGCAGCCACCGCGTCCTGAATGGCGAGATTGACCCCCACCCCCCCGATCGGCGACATGGCGTGGGCGGCATCGCCGATCAGGAGCAGCCCCGGGCGATGCCAGCGCGCGAGGCGATCCACCTGGACCGAGAGCAGGCTCAAGTCATCCAGGGATCGAATCTCCTGCACGCGATCGGCGAGGAACGGCGCAAGCGCCGCCAACTGCTGGCGAAACGCGTCAAGACCGCCGGCCCGAAACTTGTCAAACCCGCCCTTGGCGATGACGTAGGCAATCTGCCAATAGCTGTCGCGGTTCAGCATCACGATCATCCGGCCCTTGCCGACGATGCCGCCGGTCGCTTCCTGATCGTTCTCGCGACGGGACAGCCGAAACCACAGGCAGTCGATCGGCGCGCCGAACTCGTGCGGCTCGAAGCCCGCCGCGAGCCGCATTGTCGAGTGTCTGCCGTCTGTTCCAACGATCAGATCGGCGCGAATCTCGATCTCTCCCCCAACGCCCTCGGCGCGCACGCCGACAATGCGCCCTCCCTTCGCGATCAATTCGCGCCCTTCGGTGCGCATCATCAGGCGGAAATCGGGATAGCGTCCACCCTGCTCGGCAAGCATGTTCAGAAAATCCCACTGCGGGGCGAGTGCGAGATAGGGAAAATCCTTGAGACCGCGAAAATCGGCGATGGCGAAGCTGCCGTTCGCAAGCGTGGCATGCATCACCTCCTCCTTGTGAACGGGAAGTTGCCAGAACCGTTCGAGCAGGCCGAGGTCGGCGAGTATCCGCAGTGTGGAGGGCTGTACCGTGTCGCCGCGGAAATCGCGCAGAAAATCGCCGTGTTTCTCCAGCACCGTGACGGGCACCCCGGCGCGCGAGAGGATCAATCCCAGCATCATGCCCGCGGGCCCGCCGCCGACGATGCAACAGCTTGTCTTGATCGTGTTCACATGCGGATCGTACCCGAAAAACGTGCCGCGAATCCTGGCGCGAAAGCGAAGAGTTACCGAACCGGCATCCAGCCGGCCATCGCGAGCAAGCTCGCTCCCACGAACCTCGAATTCACATGTGGGAGCGCGTTTGCTCGCAATCTCGTCCGGTGCGCCGAGGAAGAGCCGGCAAGATGCCGGTGCACCGGCAAGTGCGGTGTAGCTAGACTTTTTCCTTGATGCGGGCGGCCTTGCCGCTGCGCTCGCGAAGATAGTAGAGCTTGGCGCGATTCACATCGCCGCGGCGTTTGACCTCGACGCTCGCCACGGCGGCGCTGTGGGTCATGAACACGCGCTCGACGCCTTCGCCGTGAGAGATCTTGCGCACGGTAAAGGAACTGCCCACGCCGCGGTTGCGGCGGCGAATGACCACGCCTTCGAAGGCCTGCAGGCGTTCGCGGCCGCCTTCGCTCACCTTGACCTGCACCACCACGGTATCGCCGGGACCGAACACGGGAATATCGTCCCGAACCTGTTCGCGTTCCAATTCTTCAATTACCTGGCTCATCGCTGTTCTCCTTCAAGCCAATGTCGCGGGCATGGCCCGCTCCTGCAACCTCAAATCCCCTTGTCGCGGGCAAGGCATGGCCCGCTGCTACAACAAATCCTCGCGCCGCTCACGCGTGCGCCGTTTCGATTCGGCCCGCCGCCAGCGGCGAATGGCCGCGTGATCGCCCGACAGCAACACCTCGGGCACCCGCCGGTCTTCCACCTCTTCGGGCCGCGTGTAGTGTGGGCAATCGAGAAGTCCACCGGCGAAGGAATCCTCACCTGCCGAATCCTCGTGTCCGAGCACCCCCGGCACGAAGCGAAACACCGCGTCCATCATCGCCAGCGCCGCCGGCTCGCCCCCCGAGAGGACGTAATCGCCGATCGACACCTCGCGGTCCACGCAGGCCTCAATGAAGCGCTCGTCGACCCCTTCGTAGCGCCCGCAGACCAGGATCGCTCCCGGCCCGCCGGCCCACTTCTCCGCCATCGCGGCATCAAAACGCTCGCCCTGCGGGCTGAGATACACCACCTCGGCCCTGTCGGCGCGCGCCTCACGAGCCGCGCGTACCGCCCCGGCGAGCGGCTCGTAGCGCATCACCATGCCCGGCCCACCGCCGTACGGGCGATCGTCCACGCTGGCATGCCGATCGCTCGTGTAATCCCTGGGATTCCAGGTCTGCACGCTTACCCGTCCGGCCTCGAGCGCACGCGATACCACTCCGTACCCGAGCGCCCCGGTAATCATGTCCGGGAAAATCGTCACCACATCGTAACGCGGTCCCATGCTTCCCCCGGTTTGCTCCCCCTCAATCGTCGGGATGCCAATCCACAATCATGCGCCGCTCGCCGAGCACGACCTCATCCACGTACCGCCCCGGCGCGTAGGGAATCAGCCGTTCGCGCGCGCCGTCGGCGACCACGATCACATCGTGCCCGCCCGTTTCGATGTGACCGGCGATCCGGCCGAGCTTCACACCGTCGCGGTTTTCCACTTCCAGGCCGATCAGATCGGCCCAGTAAAACCCTTCAATTTCTGCCAATGCACTGCGCGGCACGGCAATGTCCAAGCCCATGTGGGCTCGAGCGCCGTCGCGATCCTCGATGCCCTCGAGCCTGACGACCACTCCGGGACCCTGCGCCCGGCCCTCGAGCAATTTGTACCGGCGGCGTTCGGTATCCGGGCCCAGCCACCAGTGCGAATAATCGAGAATGCCCGCGCGCGGCTCGCAGTGGGAATACACCCGCATCCAGCCGCGTACGCCAAACAGTCCCGACACGCGCCCCAGCGTGACCCACGTCTCGGGCGTCACGCCTTGCCGCGGCATTTACTTCTCTTCGTCGGCTCCGGCGTCGGAGGCCTTGGTCTCGTCGGCCTCTTCCACAGCATTATCGTCGGGGGCGGGCTCTTCCTTTGCCCCGGCCTCTGCAGGCGTCTCTTCCGTACCCTTGCTGTCGGCAGCCGCTTCCTGCGGAGCCTCGGCGTCTTCCTTCGCCTCGGCCTTGGCGGGAGGCGCGTCCGGTGCCGCTTGCGGAGCGGCCTTCCCAGTGTTCAGCACAGCTTCCGCCCGCTCGGTTGCGCGCGCTTACGCACCCTTCGCCTCGGCGGCGCTTGCCTGCGAAGGCCGGTCCCCGGCGTCTTCCTGCTCCGCCTCTTCGGCGGCATTGTCCGGCGGCGCGGCCGTACCGGCCTTCTCGTCCACCTGCGGCCCCCTCGCCGCTTCCTTCAGCAGCGAGGCCACACGGTCCGTAGGCCGTGCGCCCTTGCCAATCCACCACTCGGCTCTTTCGGTGTTGAACTCGAGCCGCTTTTCCTGCCCGGTCGCGACCGGATTGAAATAGCCGAGTCGCTCAATGAACCGCCCGTTGCGGGCACGGCGGCTGTCCGCCACTACAACGTGATAAAAAGGCCGCTTTTTCGCGCCGCCTCGAGCCAGTCGAATCGTTACCATTTCGCGCTCTCTCCGCGCTTGTTGCCAAAAAACATAACGGGGCATTATAAGCGAAAATCCCGGTTTCGCGCCAGCATCGGCCATCCACGGCGAGAGACCCCACAGAAAACACGCCGCAGCGCTGCTGAAAACGCGGAGGTTCGGGGCGGATTACTCGCGGCTGTGTGACTTCCCTCCGGACCGGGCGCCGCAATGCATGGAACTTCTCCGAACAGCGGCGCGTGCGCGCCGTCCGCGAAGGCGAATCCGCTCTTCATTCGAGTGGCGCGAAACTTGCCAAAGGCCTGCCCGCCCCGGGCGCTGACAGGCCCCGGTTCCCGGGTTTAGATTACGGGCGCGGAGTCGAAAACAAACCCTGTATCACCAACCCTCCCGTGAGGAATCAGGAGCACATCATGAACAGGATTGCCATGCTGATGGTCGGTGTAGTCTGTCTGGCCAGCGCGGGTTGTGCGGTCACAACCGCGGAGATGCTGGCCAAACCGGGGGGCTGTACGGGCCCACGAGCGGATCGCGTCTCGGTTTGATCCGGTATCAGGCCGACGGCAGTGCAAACGATATCCAGAAGCGCCAGGAGGACGCGAACCGGCAGATGTACGAAGCCTGCGGCAGGCATTATCGAATACTGCGCCAAGGCACACGCAACCAGGTCAGCCTGGGGCCGGGCGGCGGCAGATTCGGCGCCCGCGCCACCGCGAGCAACACGTATTATGTTTATATAAAATTTGCCTGCACCCGGCGCTAGTTTGCCGGCCGCCTGCAAAGGGCGCTAAAAGCCGCGCGGGAGTCCGCCGCCGAGCGCGCCCATGGCGCGCTCCATTCCGCCTTTTTTCTTGAAGCGCTTCATCATCTTGCGCGCCTGCTGGAACTGGCGGAGCAACTGGTTGACCTCGCGCACTTCGGTGCCGGAACCCGCTGCGATGCGCCGCCGCCGCGAGCCGTCGATCACGGCCGGAAAATGGCGCTCGCGCGGCGTCATCGACTGGATGATTGCGACCTGCCGGCGAAGCATTTTGTCATCGAGCCCTGCCGCCGCGGCCGCGCGCATTTTCCCTGCGCCGGGGAGCTTGTCCAATAGCGCCTGCGCGCCGCCCATCTTGAACATCTGCTCGATCTGCGCGCGAAAGTCATCGAGATCGAAGCCCTTGCCCTTGCGCAATTTCCGCGCCAGTTTCTCGGCCTCTCCCTTGTCGGTCTTCTCGGCGGCCTCTTCGGCCAGCCCGACGATATCGCCCTTGCCGAGAATGCGCCCGGCCATGCGCTTGGGGTCGAAAACCTCGAGCGCATCCATCTTCTCGCCCACGCCGATGAACTTGATCGGCCGGCCGATCACCTCGGCGACCGAAAGCGCCGCGCCGCCGCGGGCATCGCCGTCGGCCTTGGAAAGAATCACGCCTGTCAGGGGCAGCGCCTCGCCGAAGGCCGCCGCCGAGCGCACCGCATCCTGGCCGGTCATGGCGTCGGCGACGAACAGGGTTTCCACCGGCTTGAGGACATCGGCCAACTGTTTGGCCTCGCCCATCAGGACGTCGTCCACATGCAAGCGCCCGGCGGTATCGACGATCAGCACATCGACCAACTCGGCCTGGGCGCGTTTGAGCGCGCGCTTCGCAATCGCCACGGGCTGATCGCCTTCCGCCGGAATGAATCCGACCCCGACCTCGCCGGCCAGGGTCTCCAACTGTTCGATCGCCGCCGGACGCGCCACGTCGGTGGACACCAGCAAAACACGCTTTTTGTCGCGCTTGAGCCGCGCGGCGAGTTTGGCCGCGGTGGTGGTCTTGCCCGCGCCCTGCAGGCCGGCCAGGAGCAGCACGGCCGGCGGGCGCACGCGCAAGTTCAGTTCGTTGGTGCCGGTGGTGAACAGCGCCGCCAATTCGTCATGGACGATTTTCGTGAACGCCTGGCCGGGCGTCAGGCTCCTGGCGATCTCGGCGCCGAGCGCGCGCTCCTTGACCGCGGCGAGAAAGCGCTTGACCACCGGGAGCGCAACATCCGCCTCGAGCAGCGCGATGCGCAGCTCGCGCAACGTCTCCTCGATGTTTTCCTCCGTAATCCGCCCGCGCCCGGTCAGGCGCTTGACCGCGCCGCCAAGATGATCGCTCAGTTCTCCAAACAGTGCCATAAATTATTCCGTCCTGCCTATCAAGCTCTTGCTGTACGGGCCCTTGCCTGAGCCGCAAAGTACGCCGGGAATAACCGCCATTTCCCGTCCCTCAACTCTGTCCACAACACGGCCGCATGCCCGCTCAATATTTGTCGCCTCTCGACATGGAGGCTGTAAAACAGAAAAATCCGGATATCTTCCTGCGCGTCCTGCGATCTCTTTGGTGAGAAACCGCGTCACGCTACACGGGCAACCGCACCGCGCTCGGACAGCACCTCGTTGTGCTCGTCGAGCACGAGCACGCGCGGTTTGAAGCGCGCCGCCGCTTCGGCGGGCATCGCCGCATAGCTGCAGATGATGACCCGATCGCCGGCCCGCATGTGATGCGCGGCGGCGCCGTTGGCACAGATCTCGCGCGAGCCGGCCGGCGCGCGGATGGCATAGGTCACCAGCCGCTCGCCGTTGGTAACGTTGTACAGGTGAATCTGCTCGTACTCCAGAATCCCGGCTCGTTCCAGAAGTTCGGAGTCGATTGCGCAGGAGCCCTCGTAGTCCAGGTCGGCCGCCGTGATTGCCGCCCGGTGGAACTTGGCCTTGAGTACCGTCAGTTGCAAACCTTCCTCCTTCCCTGCGAAAAACAGGGCCCGAATCCATAACTCCGCTTATTTTATCCGCTGCTACGAATCAAACGTCGTGCCGTCGCCATCAAGCGGCGCCGTCGGCCGAATGCCCTCCGGGCGGGGTTACTTTCGTTACGGCGAAAGTAACCAAAGCCATTGTGCCGACGAGCGCGGCCCGTGCGCCTGTCGGCACACAGGCTCCCCTGCGATGCTCGCCGGACGCGGTACGGGCGACAACTCGGCCTGCGGCCTCAAACACGTCGCCCTTTTCCCCGCGCCGGGCTGCGCTTCGCGGCGCACTCCACGGCACGAACAGGAACCCAGCCTTGCGGATCACGGGTTTAGCCGGCTATGCGGACATTGTCGATCAGGCGGGTGCGGCCCAAACGGGCGGCGGCGAGAATGATGCGGTCGTGGTTCGCGGTGGGCGCGGCCAAGGTCTGCGCATCGCGCACCTCAAAGTACTCGGGCCGGAAACCGGCTTTCTCCAACTCGCTCACGCCCGCACGCTCGACTTCCGCCACCGCGGCGCCATCGCCAAGTGCCTCCGCCGCCCGTTCCAGCGTCTGATACAGGGCGGGTGCCTGCGAGCGCTGTGCGGCCGTGAGATAACGGTTGCGCGAAGACATCGCCAGGCCATCGGCCTCGCGCACGGTCTGGACGCCCAGAATTTCGACAGGCACGAACAATTCGCGCACCATGCGACGAATCACCAGCAACTGCTGGTAATCCTTTTCGCCGAAGAAAGCCGCGTCCGGATTGACGAGATTGAACAGCCGCAGCACGACGCCCGCTACGCCGCGAAAGTGCCCCGGCCGCGAGGCGCCGCAAAGCATACCGGACAAAGCAGGGACATCTACCTGCGTCGCGTTCCCACTGCCAAATGGATACATGACCTCCGGGGTCGGCGCGAATACCGCATCGGCTCCCGCGGACCCTGCCGTCGCCAGGTCATTTTCGAACGTGCGTGGATAACCGGCATAGTCTTCGCCGGGCGCGAACTGCGTGGGGTTGACGAACACGGACACCAACACAGTATCCGCCTGACCGCGCGCTGCGGCGATCAACGCTTCGTGGCCGGCATGCAAATTGCCCATGGTCGGCACCAGAGCCACGCGCTTGCCGGCACGAGCACGGTCAGTACGCCATTGGCGCACGCCTTCCACCGACATCAAAGAAACGGGTTCAGTCGAAGCCATGCTCGGCTTGCGGGTACGCACGATTCTTGACTTCGCGCACGTAAGCCTCGATGGCCGCCTGCACGCTGCCGGCCGCGTCCATGTAGTTTTTCGCGAAGCGCGGCTTGCGGCCCGTTGTAATGCCCAGGATGTCGTAGAGAACAAGAATCTGACCGTCCACCTCCGCGCCCGCGCCGATTCCGATCACCGGTACCGCAACCGCTTCGTGAATTTGCGCCGCAAGCTCGCGCGGAACGCATTCCAGCAGAATGATGTCCGCGCCGGCCCGCTCCAGTTCGCGGGCATCCGCAAGAATCTGTTTTGCCTCGTCAGGCTTGCGCCCCTGAAGCCTGAAGCCGCCGATTTTTTCCACCGCTTGCGGCCTGAGTCCGAGGTGCGCGCAAACGGGGATGCCATTGCCCGACAAGGCGGCGACGATCGCGGCCTGATCGCCCGTGCCTTCGAGTTTGACCATGCGCGCGCCGGCTTCCTGCATCAGCCTTCCGGCGTTGCGCAGCGCAACCTCGGGAGTCGTGTAACTCAAAAACGGCATGTCCGCCACCAGCAAAGCCCGTTCGATGCCGCGTGCGACCAGGCGCGTGTGATACACCATGTCGTCCATCGTCACCGGAACCGTGCTTGCATGGCCCTGCACGACCATGCCGAGGGTGTCCCCGACCAGCACCAAGTCGGTTCCGGCCGCATCCACCAGACGGGCAAAACTCGCGTCATAGGCGGTCAGGCAGGCGATGGGTTCGCCTTCGCCGCGCATCTTGCGCAGCGTTACAACACTTACGCTCCCGGCCCGATGATCCATGCTTCCGTACACCATTACAACGCCTCCGGATTGAAGTAGGCACGCGCGCCGCGCCCTTCGCGAATCTCGGCTAGAAGCCGATTGTAATCCTTGTCGCCACGCACGAGATCGACCGTTGCCGCGTTCACGATCAGCAGCCGCGACCGGTTGTAGTGATGAAAAAAACCCGTGTAGGCCTCTGCCACGCGCGCGAGGTACTCCCGCGTCACCGGGCGCTCGTAGTCGCGGCCGCGCGCGCCAATGCGCTCCAGCAACACGTCGACCGGCGCCTGAAGGTAAATCACCAGATCCGGGCGCGGCGCCTCGGGCGCCACCCGCCGATACACCTCGTGATACAAGGCAAGCTCGGCATCGTCGAGCGTCAGTTCGGCAAACAGAAGATCCTTCTCCAGGATGAAGTCGGCGATGCGGGCCGGCCGGAACAAGTCCGATTGCGCCAGCGCTTCGAGCTTGCGGGCACGCAGAAACAGGAATGACAGTTGCGTCGGCAGCGCCGCTTCGCGCGGGTCGCGGTAAAAGCGCGGCAAAAAAGGATTCGCCTCCGCCTCCTCGAAGACAGCCTCGGCGTCGAAGGTTTCGGCGAGTCGGCTCGCCAGACTCGTCTTGCCGACCCCGATCGGCCCTTCAACCGCGATGTAGCCCGGCGCGTTCATGGGGCAAGCGCCTCCACGCCGCTGGCATCCACGCACGCCAACAGTGCCGATACCTTGCCGGCTCCGGGCACCTCGAGTTCCGGCTCCAGTTCCGCCAGCGGCACCAGCACGAAGGCGCGCTCGGCAAGACGCGGATGCGGCACCTCCAATCGGTTCGTCACGATGCGTTCCTTTCCATACAGCAACAAATCCAGATCCAGCGTGCGCGGTCCCCAGCGCTCGCGGCGCTCCCGGCCATGACGCGCCTCGATCGCAAGCAATTCGGTCAACAGCGTTCCGGCTTCGAGCCCGGTTTCCAGTTTCGCCACGGCATTGATGAAATCAGGCTGCTCCGGCCCCCAGGGGGGCGTCCGATACAGGCGCGAACGAGCCGCAAGCTGGGTTTCCGGAAGTGACTCCAACTCGCAGATTGCATTTTCGACGGCGCTTGCCGGCTCGCCCAGATTGCTGCCGAGCCCCACCCAAGCAGGGGTCAATTCCGGCTCCGGCGGTTGCGCCCGCCAGGCGAAGCCAGCAATCTGCGCCGCTCGTCTTCGCCGGCTTGTTGCACCTCGTCCCAAAACGCCACGGGCTCGGCGTCCGCCTCGCCGGCTTTCACCCGCAGCTTGAGGAACCCCCAGGCGGCGCGAAATCGCGGATGCTCGAGCAACCGGTACGCGCGCTTGCCATGGCGATAGCGAAAACGCGCCTGCAACTGCACGATTTCACGCAAGGGGATGGCGAAACGACGCGGGATACTCAAGCGTTTGACGCTCTCGCCGCGCACCACGGCCAGCGCGCGTTGCAGCGCCGTCGCCTCTCCCATGCCCTCGCCTTGCAGCCAGCCCGCGTAGCGTTTCACCGGCGGCCACAGGAACGCGGCGAGCAGAAACGCCGGCATCACCGCATCGCCCCGCGCGACCCGTTCATCGGTGTCGGCCAGTGCCGCCTCGATCAAGCGCGCCGCCGGCCCCTCGGGATCCGCGGCAAGGATCTCATCGGTGAGCGGGAAAAGTTGGGCAAAAAGCCCATGGCGCACCAGCAGGCGCCACGTCTTCAACGCATGGCCGGCCAGGAACAGTTTGCCGAACTCCTCGAACAGACGTGCCGCTGGAATGTCCCCGAGCAAGGGGGCCAGCTCCCGGAGAGGCGCCTCGGTTTGCGCTGCCATGGTGAAATCGAGCTTGGCGGCAAACCGCAGCGCGCGAAGCATGCGCACCGGATCCTCGCGATAGCGCCGGGCGGGCTCGCCAATCAGCCGCATGGTGCGCGATTGGATGTCGTCGAGTCCGCCGCAGAAATCGAGCACCTGTCCGCGTTGCGGATCATAGTACAGCGCATTGACGGTGAAATCCCGGCGCAGGGCATCGTCGGCGAGCGTGCCATAGCTCGAATCGTGCAGGATTCGTCCGGATTCGTGCGTCAGTCGCTCGCCTTCCAGCGCGCGGAAGGTCGTCACCTCGACGAAGTCCCGCCCGAAGAGCACATGCACGATGGGAAAACGGCGCCCGATCAGCCGCGCGCGGCGGAAGCACTTGCGCACCTCCTGCGGCTCGGCGCTGGTGGCAACATCAAAGTCCTTGGGGCGGGCATCGAGAAGCAAATCGCGTATGCCGCCGCCCACGATGTAGGCCTCATGGCCCGCGGCAGCGAGCGTCTCCACCACGCCGAGCGCCCGATCGCCCATTTTGCCCTCATCCAGGCCGAGCGTCGCCCCGGATACGCTTGTGGGAGTTTCCAAGCTCCTCTCACTCCATTTTCATGATCGCGGCATGTTATCATTCGCGCCACTGTAGCGAACCTCGCTCCCATCGTCTAGCGGCCCAGGACGTCGCCCTCTCACGGCGAAAACCGGGGTTCGAGTCCCCGTGGGAGCGCCACAAAATCCCGATATGCCCCCTTTCACCCGAAAAGACGGGGTGTTATACACTTGACCCCTTGTGTGCTCGGCAGTCGTCGTCCCGGCGGCTGGTTGCCTGGGCTGCCGTACTCGCCAACCGGAACCGTATCGAGGCCTTTCCACATGCTGAAGTTTCTGATGTGCGCCACGGCGCTATTCGCCCTTCCGGCCGTCGCAGCATCGCCGGCCGCCCCCGGCACCTCGGATGCCCCTGCCGCCCTGGAGTACCTGCTCCAGCAAGGGCTGCAGGTCCATACGCATTTCAGCACGCCCGGCGATCTTACCGGGTACGTCGGCACCATTCCGGGCGGCAAGCAGGTCGTCTTCTTCATTCCCAAGGACGGTTCGGTGGCCATCTTCGGCACCATGCTCGATGGCCGGGGCCACAATCTTTCCCGCGCATACCTGACCCAGTACCAACGCGGTCCTCTCGCCGCGAAAACCTACCAGAAACTCGAGGACGCGCGCTGGATTGCCGAAGGCGCGAAAAATCCCGAACGCATCGTGTACTCCTTTATCGATCCCGACTGCCCGTACTGCTGGCACTTCTGGAAGGCGGCACAGGATTATTACGACCAAGGCGTTCAGGTACGCTACATCATCGTCGCCATCCTCGGCAAGTCCAGCGTGCAGAAAGCCGCGGCCATTCTCGCCGCCGACGATCCGGGCCAGGCGTTCCGGTTCAACGAGGAAGGATTCAGCCACCACAGCGGCGCCATCGAGCCCATGAAAGACATTCCCCGCAAAATCAGTGAGGCGATCAGCAATAACAACGCCCTGATGATGCGGTTCGGCTTCAACGGAACACCGGCCCTGGTGTGGAAAAACGACAAGGGCGAAGTCAAGACCCTGAACGGACTGCCGCCCAAATCCGGGTTGGAGAGAATCTTCGGTACGAGGGGCAAACCGGATCCGCTCGGGGATTGAAACGCGGGCCCGGCAGGTGTTGCCGGCCGTGCCGCCCGTTGCGCCGGAAACGGCGAATCGCGCAGACCGGTCGCTCCGGTTTCCTCGGCCGCAGCGCAGAGAATGGGCGCCGCGGGGACATGCTGCCGGCTGCGTCCGCGCACTCATGACAATCTTGTAATATTCTGCTAAGCTGAACCCGCCTTCGGCGCCTCCGCCTTTAGAAGGCCACGTTGGCGGCAGACGGGCCCGGCCCATCGGAGTAACGGCTCCGCAGGATCGGGCCTTCTGATTGCCCATCAACCGACCGCCGGAACAAACGCGGTTTTGCACCGGCTCGTTCCACCAAGGGGTAACGCATCATGTGGCAGTTCACCAAATTGTATGCAATGCAGACCATATTGACCGCGGGGATGGTTTTCGCGTTCGCTACCGTAGCGTCCATCGCGATGGCCGCTCCCGTGACGCTCGAAGAACAGCGCACGGAAAGCGACGAGCGCAAGGATGAAAACGGGCCCATCAAGACCGACGAGACGGTACAACTCGAACCCATCGTGGTGAGCGCGCGAGGCACGGCAGCGGATGTGCCGACCACGCTGGCCACCTATTATGTGCGTTATGAAAACGCGATCGCGGCGCCCTCGGACTTCCAGGACTGGATCACCCGAGTGCCGGGCGTCGGCGCAACGGGGCAAAACGGCATCTTCGAAACCTTTTCGCTCCGCGGCCTCACCGCCAACGAAATCCTCATGCTGGTAGCCGGCGTGCCCATCACCAGCCAGCGCCGTGCAGGCGTGCCCTTGTCGTTTGTCGAACCCTACCTGCTCGGGGATGTGCTCGTCACTCTCGGTCCGGCGGTGGTGCACTTCGGTCCGGGAGCGATGGGAGGCGCGATCTCCGTCGAACCGCGTTGGTTCAAGGGACCGTTTGGCGTCGCCGAATACGTCACGGCCGGAGATGAGAATCTGCTCGTCGGCGGGTACGGCTCCCGGCACTGGTCGATAGGCGTGGCGCACCACCAGGCCGAGGACTCGGAGGCGCCCAATGGCACGCCGCTGGATACCAGCTACGAGCGCACCAGCGCCACACTCCAATACCGCCATCGCTTCGGGGACTGGGCCGTGGACGCCCTGTTGATGCCCTCGCGCACCGTGGATATCGGCAAGTCCAACATACGTTTCCCCGATGTCCAGCAAACCACCTATCCGCTGGACAAGCACACCATCGCCCGCGTGCGGGTGGGCCACAGCGGCGGCTGGCAGGGAAGCGTGTACGTCCACGACCAGGAACTCCAGACCTCCAAGAACAACATCGGCGAGCCCGACGAAAGCGCGTCGATCAGCAGCACGGACGGGGGCGCCACGCTGCAGCGCAACTGGACCATCGGCGACTTCTCCAACGACATCGGCATCGAGTACTTCACGCGCCGCGACGTGACGGGTTGGTCCCAGGTGGGCGGCCCTGCCAACCGCAGCTACAGCCTTGATGGCGCCACAGCCAATTCCTGGTCGCTGTTTGCGATCACCGACTGGCATATCACCAACCAGATCGCCCTGGAACTGGGTGCGCGCGGCAGCACGATCGAACAGGAACAGTCCGGCAGCAGCCTCTCGGATTCGGCCGCCGCCTTCAGTGCCGGCGCCATCTGGACGCCCACCACACACTCCACCTGGACCGTGAATCTGGCCTCGGGCTACCGCTTTCCGACGCTGGAGGAACGCTTTTTCACCGGGGTTACCGGACGCGGCGAGATCGTCGGCAATCCGAACCTGAGCACCGAACATTCACTCGGGGTCGACGTGGGCTACGTATGGGTCAGCGACGACTGGTACGTGGAAACGCACGCTTATCGCACGCGAGTCGAAGACTTCATCCAGAAGGTGGAGATCCAGCCCGACGTTTTCGAGTACCGCAATATCGGCCACGGCGATCTCTATGGCGCCGAGATCGCTGCCGGCTGGCATGCGACGCAGGATCTGACGCTCAACGCGAGCACGACCTACGTGCGCGGCGAGGACCAGGACGGCCAACCGCTCTACGGCATCCCACCGTGGCGGGTGTCCCTGTCCAGCGAATACGAGATCGGCAAGTTCAGGCTGGCCGCCTACTATACCCACCGCTTCCCGATGACGCGGCCGGGACCGGAGGAACTGAGCCGCGCCTCCACCGACATCCTGGACCTGGAGGTGCGCTATGCCATCACGCCGGCCCTGGACGTCGAGCTGTTCGTGCGCAATGCCCTGGATGAGCTGTATTACGCGACCGCCGATGACAAATCCACCTTTGCCCAGCAGCGTGCCGTCGGCGTCAGTCTTGTATGGTACATGGATTGACTGGAGCCGGTCGCGCCATTTGGTCTTGACGGCGCGCGCGACGTCGACTAAACTTTACGGGTCGACAGGCGCAGTCCTGCCGGCATTGGGGAATTCCGGCGTTGTCACCTTGGGGAACCGGGATTGATTTTACTGCTTTAACGGAGGGTAATCCGATGAAAACCTTTGCTGTGGTCGGCAGCGTGCTGGGCGCGCTCGCCGGCTTGATCCTGGTGGGGAGTTCCAGCGCCTACGCCGCGGGGCCAAAGACCCATGTTTCCCGCGCCATACCTCCCGGCACCTACGATATCGTCTTCGACGGCTACTGTGACGGCCTGCACATCAGCATTCCGGGCAGTGCCGGGGCCCCCGGCGTCGAGGCAGTACGCACCGGCTCCTGCGAATCCGGTGATACGGCGTACGGCGCCGTCGCTGGCGGCGGAATCGGCCTGGCCTTCCCGGCAGTCGTCCTGTTCTACGTTATCAGGTCCAATCACACTTGGGCCAATTACGCGGACTGCGGCACCGGCTCCGAGTGCCTTTTGCACTCGGGCACCTGGAGCTTCGGAGTGCCGGCGGCGCCGCATGCCGATTTGCCTTCATCGAGTGAGCGCGGCCTGTTCGCCGCCGGTCGAACTGCATCGGCGGCACCCGCGCCGCGAGTCCCGTTCTCGGTCGACATTTCTTTCGACGGCTACTGCGACGGACTGCACCTCAACCTTCCGGGCAGCGCGGGCAATCCCGGCGTAGACGGACTGCAGACGGGCTGCGCCAGCGCGCCCCTGATCGGCGCCAAGCGGAACAACCAAAGGGTAATCGCCTGGGATTACGGCGGAGACAACCTCTACGTCATCAGCGCCGATCACACCTGGATCCTCTACACGATCTGTGGCGGCACCCAGGAGTGCTTCGGCAACTCCGGCACCTGGAGCTTCGGCGTTGCCGCGCCGCAGGAAAATCGGACCACGATCTCCTCGTCCCTGCACCGCTGACAGGAACCGCCTGGACGCGACATCGTCCAATAACACGGCCCCCGGCGGTTTGCGGCCGGGGGGTCTTCATTGTGTGCCGCCGGGGAAGCTGCCATGGAACGATGGCTGGGGGACCGGGACGGCGCGGGCTGCGCCCTCGCCCTGCGGGCCGGTGTCGCTTCGCTTCCCTGTTCCGATGCGCCATGTGCCGGTTTACATCCCAAGTGGAGCGTTACCTGCGCGTATTCGGCCCCGATGCAGTAAAAGTCGTTCTTCTCGAGGACTTGAAGGCCACTCCCGATACGACGACCCCCCGGACGCAGGGCCCTCGGCTTTGTCCGTAGCCTGGAACTCGATCCCAAGGCACCCGATCCGCGCGCCCGCGAGTTGCAGGCGCTGTGTGCCGCCGATGACCGGCGGCTGTCGAAACTGATCGATCGAGACCTGGACCACTGGCTGCCCGCGGCCCATCAGCCTCGACAAGACCGGCGCAGCGTTGGCTCGACCACGGGTCAACGTGAATCCTCGCTACGACGTATGCTACCTTTTTAATTGATGATGCGTAAAAATTCCGGATTGGAAGTTATCGCGCGGCCCGGCCCCCCGAATCGGCCGCATCACGATGCGCAAGGTGAATCATGAAAGAAGCACTCAAGCGAATTCCCGGTTTGCGCATGGCGGTGCGTCTGCTGAAAGGGCAATCCGCTCGCGACGCACGTGACTATCTGTTTGACAGAATGCCGAAAGGATCGGTTTGCGCCGAGATTGGCGTACATAAAGGCCAGTGTTCCAGAAGGATTATGGGACAAGTCAAGCCCAGGCTGCTGCATTTGATTGACCCGTGGGAGCACAAGGAGCCTCCATACAACAAACCAGTGCCAAACTATTGCCCCGAATGGTGTGAACTTGGCGAAAACGGACAACTCATCATGGACGCAAGGTATGAGGCCGTGAAGAAGCTATTCGCCCGTGAAATCACCGCAGGACGCGTAGTAATGCACAGGGGATACTCGAACGAGGTGGTCGGTGATTTCGATAATGGCTACTTCGACTGGATCTACCTGGATTCCAATCCTCTATATGACGTTATCAAGCAAGATTTGGAGTTGTACTACCCCAAAGTCAAGGCGGGCGGTTTCATCGCCGGCGACAATTACGCAATGGAAGGATGGTGGCACAACGAAGCACAGAAGGCGGTTGACGAATTTGTGGCGAAAGGGGCCGGGCTGACGCTTGAAGTGAGGGAACACCAGTTCATGATTAAAAAGCCGTTGTAGCGGCACGCGCAATGTTTGAGAAATACCAAGCCGAACGCTTGCCTGTATTATTCACGAGGCCGACTGGCGCTACACTGCAAGTTGCTGAATAGGTTGAAGAATTGGGCATGATTGAGGTCAGTTTGGAGACTGCAGCCTGCAGACCGCGCCAGTCTATCGCGGTGCTTGCCGAGTGTTTGGC
>JAKDMP010000225.1 GCA_030452225.1 Gammaproteobacteria bacterium | reverse complement strand
TCGGCGATCTGGACTTCGATGCGGCCAGCGAGCGCGCCGGCTGGATCACCCCCGTGCCCGGTGGCGTCGGCCCCATGACCGTCGCCATGCTGCTCGAAAACACCCTGGAAACCTACCGCAAACGCACCGCCCGTAGGAGCGGCGGTTCGCCACGATCAACGGTGGATACTCCTCCCAACCTGTCGCGGTCTACGACCGCTCCTACACCAGAGCTGAAACCCCAGCGTCCGTAGGAGCGGCCGTTGGCCGCGATCTGTGTTGGTGCTCTTTTCGGGCTGTCGCGGTCAACGACCGCTCCTACAGCCTCACCCGCGGCGCCAAAGGGTGGCCTCGGCGGTGTCTTCGAGCGTGATGCCGGCCTCGGCGAGCTGCTCCCGAATGTCATCGGCGCGCTGAAAATTGCGCTCGGCACGGGCACCGCGGCGTTCTTCGATCAAACGCTCTATGTCCTCGTCCGCCAGTTCATGGCCGCCGCCTCGGCGCAGGAATTCGTCGGCATTCGCTTGCAGCAGTCCAAGCGGCTCGGCCAGCGCGCGAAGCTCTGTTGCCAACGCTTCGGCGCCCTCGCCCGTTGCGCGGCGACGATTGAGTTCGCGAGCCAGATCGTGCAGCACGGCCAGCGCTTCGGGCGTGTTGAAGTCGTCGCTCATGGCGCGATGAAAGCGCTGTGAGTATTCATCGCCGGCATTGTCCCTGGACTTCGCTTCGTTATGCTGCGGACGAACGAAGGAGAGGCCGCGCAAGGAAAGATACAGGCGTGACAGCGCAGAATGCGCCTCCTCGATGCGCGACTCGGTGTAGGAGAGCGGGCTGCGGTAGTGGCTGGTGAGGATGAAGTAGCGTAGCGTCTCGCCCAGCCAACGCTCCAGCAGATTGCGAATGGTGGTGAAGTTGCCGAGCGATTTGGCCATCTTCTCCTCGCCCACTTCGACGAAACCGTTGTGCATCCACACATTGGCAAAGCGCTCGCCCGTCATGCCTTCGGATTGAGCGATCTCGTTCTGGTGGTGCGGAAACTTCAAATCCAGCCCACCGCCGTGAATATCAAAATGCTTGCCCAGGTTGACGATGGACATCGCCGAGCATTCAATATGCCAACCAGGCCGACCGTGGCCCCAGGGCGATTCCCATGACGGCTCGCCGGGTTTGGCTGCCTTCCACAGGGCAAAATCGAGCGCATCGCGCTTGGCCTCGTCCGGCGCAATGCGCGCGCCCGAACACATGTCCTCGGGCCGCTGTCCGGCCAACTCGCCATAGTCGGGGAAACTGGAAACCGAGTAGTACACATCGCCGTTGTCGCCCACATAAGCGTGGCCGTTGTCGATCAGCTTGAGAATCATCGCGACGATGGCGCTGAGGTTTTGCGTGGCGCGCGGCTCGAAATCCGGGCGAATCATGCCCAAGGCGCGTTCATCCTCGTCCACGCGCCCGATGAATCGCGCCACCAGCGTCTGCCAGTTCTCGCCGTTCTCTGCGGCACGGCGGATGATCTTGTCGTCGATATCGGTGATGTTGCGAACGTAGGTCACGCGCAATCCGCGAGCGCGCAGATAGCGCACCACCATGTCGAAGACGACCAACATGCGGGCATGACCCAGATGCG
>JAKDMP010000129.1 GCA_030452225.1 Gammaproteobacteria bacterium | reverse complement strand
TCAATGACTTGCAAGACAGCGCCGGTCGGCCTCGTGAATAATGCAGGCTAGCGCTGGCCGCCTGTTTCCTGATCGTCGTGGAACGGTTGCGGGAAACCAGAGCGGTCTATCCCGGCCTTGCCAAGCCGAACCTCCGCATCCACACCGGCCGCACTGCAACAACGTGACAATTGGGTCGTGCAATCGTGACATTTTTGTCAGGGGCAACGCTCGAAAGGCTCTGCAATTCGATCGACAAGAGCCCGTTGCATGGTGGAGAGGAGCCCGGCGAGCGGGTTTGGTATTTTCGTTGCCGATCCGGCTTGCAATTGGCACGATTCTTGCTGCAATCAAGGGTGAGAACCGGCAATGCATGCATTGCCTCGACCTGAAATCCACCGGGACGGAAAGCGATGGCCCTGGAACTGCTCCGTGCCAAGGAAAAAGGCTTCAGTCTTGTCGACATGATGATCGTGTTCGCGATCGCCGCCCTTCTGGCGGCAATATTCATCCCGCTGTTTATCAAATTTACCGGCCGCCCGCAGCTGCCCGGCTCGCTTGCCCTCGTCGACGGCCTCAAGACGAAAGCGGTCCGCTACTACAGGGCGCATGACTCCTGGCCGGCGAGCAACGCCGCGATCGGCCTGCCCCGACCGCGCAGCATCACAGGCAACTACGTCGAGTCGGCGGGCCTGTACGAAGGCTTGATCCGGGTCGATTTCTGCAACATCGGCGATACCAACCACGGTGTCCCATGCAAAGCCGCGCGAGGCCTTGCGGGCCACAGTTTGCTCCTCTCGCCGCTGACCCGGGGGGGCTCGATCAGTTGGGTGTGCTGGGTGGACAGCGCCGACATCGTCGCTCTCATGCCGGTCGACTGCCGCCAATACAGGCCGCCGCCGTAGAAGCGTCCTCCTCCCGCCGCACCTGCGGCGGACGCGTACTGGGCCCGCCACGGCGGGCCCTTTTTTTCGGCTTTCTCAACGCGATTGCGCGAGAGAACCGGCTCGCGATGCCATCCTGGCCTTGCGCCGAGCGATGACTTGCAAGCGCCACGCGCGCGACCCGCCGCGGTGGAATCCTGCTTCGCAGGCCGCGCCCATAGGGCGTGCCTACACCTTCCATCAAGGGAAGCGTTGCGCAGAACGCTATCGCGAGCAAGCTCGCTCCCACCCGCATTTTCATTGCGATACTTGCAAATTCGAGTATTAGTGTTATACTTGACTACAACGCATCTTCATCGCCGATCAGGAAACAACCCATCATGTCTGAGAGCACCCACGAATCCGCCCCCGGGGGATCGGCGTTCGCCCAGCTCGGGAACCTCTTCGTAGCCCCGTCGCAGGCACTCGACTACGCCCTCGAGCACGCCAAAATGTGGTGGCTGCCGTTCGCCATCGTCCTCGGCCTGCAACTGATTCTCGGCATCTGGATCGCCGTCACCATCAACATCGACGTGCTGCACGCCATGATGGCGCAGGCCATGGCGCAGACCAATCCGGAACAGGCCCAACAAACCATGGAAGTCCTCAGTCAGCATGGCCGTGGCTTCTTCATGCTGATGTCGATCGTCGGGGTCATCGTGCTCGGCATCGGTGAAGTGATTTTTGCGCTCTACCTCTTTCTCGCCGACAAACTGTTCTCGGCCGCCAACCGCGGCTTCGGGAAGTGGTTCAGCTTTACCGCCTGGACCTGGCTGCCGCTGGCAATCGCGATTATCATCAGCGGCATCGTCTGGGCGCTTTCCAGCCATGCCACCGGCATGCCCACGGATCCGACCAGCCTCAATGCGCTCCTGTTCCACCTGGAGTCGGGCGATTTCGGCTTCAGCGCCGCACGCTTTTCCATCCTCCAATTCTGGATCATCGGCCTGGTCGCCTTCGGGCTCAAGCGCTGGTGCGGCCATTCCTGGGGCAAGGCGACCGTCATCGCCCTGGTGCCCTACATCGTCTACTACGGTCTCCAACTACTGATATAGGTCTGTCGCATGAAACGCAAGTGGCTCTTCGCAGGCGGCATCGTCGTCTTGATCATCATTGTCGTTGCAGTCGCCCTCGGCACGCGCGGCAGCGATGCCGTCAGCGTCGAGGCCATCACGGTCGAACCGCGCAGCATCAAGAGTTCGATCCTGGCCTCGGGAAAGTTCGCCTACAAGGAACAGGTGGAGTTGCGCTCGGAGGTCAGCGGGCGCATCGTCGCCCTGCCGGTCAAGGAAGGCGAGCGCGTCGAGCAGGGTGAGGTCGTCCTGCGCATCAACCCCAAGACCTATCAGGCCAACGTGGCCCAGCAGAAGGCGCGCGTGGCGATGCAGAAAAATGCCATCCAGGAAGCCAAACTCAAACTCAAGAACCTCAAGCGCCAGTGGCAACGCAATACCACGCTGTACAAAAAGGGCCTGGTCGATGCCAACACATACGACCAGATCACCAACGAGTACCACCTCGCGCAAGTGGCCGTTCAGTCGGCCAAAAAAGCGCTGCTGCTTGCCGAGGCGCAGCTCAACTATTCCCAGAGCCAATTGGCCAAGACGGTAATTCGCTCGCCCCTGGACGGCATCATCACCTCGCTCAACGTGAAGGAAGGCGAGTCGGTCATCCCCGGCACGACCAACATCCCCGGCTCCACGCTGATGACCATCGGCGACCCTTCCGTGTTGCTCGCCAAGGTGTATGTCAGCGAAGCCGACATCGCCCACATCGCCGTGGGCGAAAAGGCGGATGTGGTCTCCACGGCTTATCCCAATGCCACCCTGTCCGGCAAGGTGGCGTTCGTCGCCCCGGCGGCGGTCACCATCCCCGGCCAGCAGGGCCAGGGCTTCGAGGTGAAAATCCGTATCGACCAGACCGACAAGCTCGATGTCCGCCCGGGCATGACCACCCGCGCGGAAATCTACACCCGGACTACCGAGGACACCCTGGCGGTGCCCGTGGGCGCCATTTTGTTCGCGGAGCAACACGACAAGGAGTCGAAGTCGCTGTTCAGCGCCGCCGGTGCCTACGTCTATGTCGCCGAGAACGGCGAGGCCGAACGCCGCGACGTCACCCTCGGCATCTCCAGTAACACCTGGCAGGAAGTGAAGTCGGGGCTGGAAAAGGGCGACGTGGTCATCACCGGCCCCTACCAGGTGCTGCACACGATGAAGCCCGGGGAGTCGGTCAAGGCCGAGAAAAACGATGCCTCCGACCAGGCTCCGGTAGCGCACAGTGGCTGACAACGTCCTGGATTTGGCGGGTATCTCCAAGGATTACCGCATGGGCGAGTCGCTGATGCGCGTGTTGAACTCCGTCGACTTGCGCGTCGAGCGGGGGGAATACCTCGCCATCATCGGGCCCTCCGGCTCCGGCAAGTCCACCTTGATGAATCTTGTCGGTTGCCTCGATCGCCCCACCGAGGGCAGCTACCATCTCAACGGCAAAGACGTCGGCGAACTCGGCGACGATGCGCTGGCCGACATCCGCAATCGTGAAATCGGCTTCATCTTCCAGAGCTTCAATCTGCTCGCCCGCCAGGACGCGCTGCACAACGTCGCCCAACCGCTGGTGTACCGAGGCCTGCGCCACGGTAAACGGCAAAAGCGCGCCATCGAAACGCTCACCAGCGTCGGCCTTGCCGACCGCCTGCACCATCGTCCCAACCAGCTTTCGGGCGGCCAGCGCCAGCGGGTCGCGATCGCCCGCGCGCTGGTCGGCGAGCCGGCGCTCATTCTCGCCGACGAACCCACAGGCAACCTCGATTCGAAGTCCAGCGAAGAAATCATGCGCCTGTTCGACGACTTGAACGCGCGCGGCCACACCATGGTCATCGTCACCCATGAAAACGAGGTGGCCGAACACACCCGGCGCATTGTGCGCCTGCGCGACGGGCGCATCGAAAGCGACACGCCGACCGCGCGCGCCGGGGCCGAAGCATGACCCTGAGTCTCATCGAAAGCCTGCGCGCGGCCCTGGCGGCCATCCGCGCGCACGCGATGCGAAGCGTCCTTACCACGCTCGGCATCATCATTGGCGTGGCGGCGGTCATCGCCGTGGTCTCCCTCATCCAGGGCTTTGCGGCACAAGTCGGCAATATTTTTCAGGGCATGGGCGCGAACACGGTCATGATCTATCCCCACCTGTCGCGCGCCCAGGAGCTCGCCGGCATGGAGGCGCGCATCACCGAATCCGACCTGTACGCCATCCGCAACAACGTGAAAGGGATCAGCGACATTTCGCCGATTCTTTTTGTGGCCTCGTTCGGCGGCGGCGTCACCTGGCATGGCGCGAGCAGCGCTTCGCGCATCCTCGGAACCACGTCCAGCTACGCCCAAACCCGACAAACCATTCCGGTCCTGGGGCGGTTCATCACCCCCAGCGACAATCTCCAGCATCGCCATGTCTGCGTGATCGGGCACACCATCATCGAAGATCTCGATCTGCCTGCCAACCCGCTGGGCATTTACATCAAGGCGGCCGGCGCCTGGTGCCGGATCGTGGGAGTGCTCAAGGAGCGCGGCGAAATTTTCGGGCGCGACATGGACAAGATCGTACTCATTCCCTACACCACCGCGCGCAGTATTCTCGGCGCATCGAAGCAGCCCGACCTGATGATCCAGCTTACGGTCGAGAACGTCGCGAAAATGGATGGCACCATTGCGCGAATCAAGCAAGTCATATCGCGCAATCATCGCCTGCACGGCCAACCCCCCAATGCTTTCCGGGTTCAGACCGCCAAGCAGGCGACCCAGCAATTCATGTCCATCGTCAACATGGTGACCTTCATCCTCGGCGGTATCGTGGCGATTTCGCTCCTGGTGGGCGGCATCGGCATCGCCAACATCATGCTCGTCTCGGTCACCGAGCGTACGCGCGAGATCGGGATCCTCAAGGCGATCGGCGCGCGGCGGCGGGACATTCTGCTGCAATTTCTGATCGAGGCGGTCGTGCTCTCGGTGCTCGGCGGCATCATCGGCATCATTCTCGGCTGGCTGCTGGGCATGCTCGGCGCCAACATCATCCCCGGCATGTCCACATCCTACGTCCCCGGCTGGGCGATTGCGCTGGCCTTCGGTGTGTCCGGCGGCACCGGGATCATCTTCGGCATCCTGCCCGCCGCCAAGGCAGCCAATCTCGACCCCATCGACGCCCTGCGTTATGAATGAAGTGATACCGCCCAGCCGAACACATTGGCATCAGTGATTGTTTCCGCCTGCGGGTATCAGCACCGCCGCAGGCAAGGGGCTCAATAGTTCCGGCAGCCTGAATTCCGCGCCCGCGACAAGGCGGCCGGATAAAAGCTCGAGCCATCGCCTCGGTTTTTCGTCGCCAATGGCGCAACGGGTGTCGCCCCATGCCGCGGCATCCAGAGCGCAGCGCTCTGCGTTCATCAGTACCGGGGAAACGCGTGCGACGAGCACGACGAGCTGTTCATCGCCGTGCCTCCGGCGGAAGGCGAGCACATCGTCGGCGCACGCGCCCTCGACCCTCACCAGTTCGTAGCCTCCCTGCACAAAGAGTTTCGGCCGGCGACGGCGCAATTGCAACAGGCTCGCCAGTATGTAAAGCTTGATGCGGCCGTCGGGCCAGGCCCCGAGCAGTTCCTCGACGAGCCTTGCGCGCCCGGCGACGCGGCCCGCGATCCAGGGTTCGAGTTCGCCAAGCGCGCGCGCTCGCCGCTGGTAGTCCACCGGACGGCGGTTGTCGGGATCCACCAGCGTGAGGTCCCAAAACTCGGTGCCCTGGTAGAAATCGGGCACACCGGGCGCCGTGCATTTGAGCGCGAGCGCGGCAAGGCTCGCTAGCGCGCCGTCACGCGCCAGCCGCGCGGCGAACGGCGCCATTTCGCGTTCGAACGCTTCGCCGCGGTCAGGATCGAGAAGCGCCTCGGCATAATCGCATATCGTCGCCTCGTAGTCCTCGTTCGGTGCAAGCCAGGAAGTCCGCTGCTTGCCTTCGCGCAGCGCCTTCAGCAGATACTCGCGCAAGCGTCCGGCGAGCGACTCTCGTGTTTCACAATCACTGATCCCTCCGGGCGGCAGGATCGCGGCGAGCGTTTGCCAGGCGAGATACTCGTCGGCCGGATGCGGTATGCCGGAAGCGAAGTTGCGCGTCGCGGCGCTCAAGCGCGGCAGCAGATCACGCCACTCGTCCGCATGATGGGAAAGCATGGCGAGACGCAGGCGCGCATCCTCGCCGCGCTTGGTGTCGTGGGTCGCACTCGCGCAAAGCGCCAGCGGCCGGCTGCGGGCGCGCAACTCCAAGCGCCGGTGCAACTGCGCGGTTGTGCGCGACACGACACGCGGGTCGCCGCCCACTTCGTTGAGGGCGAGGAGCGAGAAGTCGCGGTAGAAGGCGGTGTCTTCGAGGCCCTTGGCCATCGCCGCGGCGGCAAGTTGCCACAGGCGGATCAGGCCGTCTTCGAGACCCGCGGGCAGCGCCGGTTCATCGGCAAAGGAACGCTCG
>JAKDMP010000128.1 GCA_030452225.1 Gammaproteobacteria bacterium | reverse complement strand
GAATTCGTTCAATACCTTGCAAGCCAGTGCCAGTCGGCCTCGTGAATAATACAGGTTAATGCCGTTTCCCATGTACTACGTGGGCTCTGCGGTGAAATCCGGTGTCAGAACCAGCCGAGTACGGTGTCCCGGATCGTCGCCCAAACCCCGCCTTCGGGCACGCTCTTGAGCGCTACGAGCGGCGCCGTGGCGAGAACCTTGTCCTGCCAGGAGACGGTCACCGTGCCCAGCGCTTCACCCTGAGTCACCGGTGAGGGCACGGGCGTTTTGGTGTGCGTCTTGATGTCGAGGTCGTCGAAATGACCGCGCGCGACCGTCACGTAGAGCGGCTCGGCAAGCCCGGCGCCGACGTATTTTTCCCCTCCCTTCCAGACCCGCAGTTTCGCGAGCTGCTTGCCGGCGTCGTACAGTTTCTCGGTACGGAAAAAACGAAACCCGTACTCGAGCAGGGATTCGCTGACCTTGGCGAGATGGCGGTAATTGGCCAAGTTGGCGCGCGTCGACTCGCTCGCATCGGCGATGGCCGGGACCCCCATCACCACGGCGATCATGCGCTCGTCGCCGCGTTTGGCCGAGGCCACCAGGCAATAGCCCGCCTTGGGGGTAAAACCGGTTTTCAAGCCATCCGCATCGGGATCCAGCCACAGGAGCTTGTTCCAGTTGTACTGGTGGATGTCGTTCCAGGTAAATTCCTTCTGAGCGAAGTAATGGTAATACTGGGGAAATTCATGAATGAGCGCGCGGGCGAGGACGGCCAGATCCAGGGCCGAAACATGATTCTTCGGGGACAGTCCCGCCGGGTCCACGTAATGCGTATTGCTCATGCCGAGTTGTTTCGCGACGGCATTCATCATGCTGACAAAGCCCGCTTCCGTACCGGCCACCCCTTCGGCGAGCGCCATGGCTGCATCGTTGCCGGAAGGGACCAGCATGCCCTGAAGCAGGTTGCCCACGCTGATCTCCTTGCCCGGCTCGATGAACATGCGCGAGCCCGGCTGCTGCCAGGCCTTCTTGCTGACCGTGAAGGTGGTATCCAGATCGAGCCGCCCGGCGGCAAGTTCCTGGAAAACCAGGTAGGCGGTCATCAGCTTGGTGGTGCTGGCCGGAGCGCGATGTTCCGCGGGATCCTTTTGCGCCAGGATGGTGCCCGTACGGTAGCTCATCAACACGTAGGAGGCCGCCTTGACAGGCGGCGGCGAGGGAACCGGCACCGTCACGGCAAAGGCCGACGTGCCCGCGCACAGGGCGACTGTGGCAATCAAATAACGGAACATCAACTGAAACCATGAAATCGAATCGGTTCATTGTAATAAAGGGTACACTGAAGTGGCACCCCCGTAACAGGTTTCGTCATGGGTCTTCGGGATACACCAAGGCGTTGGGGAGCCGTCACCCAATGGCTGCACTGGAGCGTGGCGGCGCTGATCCTCGCCCTGATCGCGATCGGCTGGTGGATGCGCCTGATGCCTCTGTCGCTCGACAAGATCACGCTGTATTACTGGCACAAATCCATCGGCATGCTGGTGCTCGCCCTGGTGCTGATCCGGCTCGGTTGGCGGGCCGGCAACCGCCCGCCTCCCTTGCCGCGGGATTTGCCCCGCTGGGAAGCGCCGCTGGCAAAACTGACGCATATCGCCCTGTACCTGCTGATCCTCCTGATGCCCCTGTCGGGCTGGCTGCTGAATTCCGCCTCGGGCATCCCGTTCAGGATTTTCTGGACGATCCCGCTGCCGCCCATTGCGCCCGTATCGGCCGGACTCGAACACATTTTCTCGCTGCTGCACCTGGCGAGCTTTTCGGCGCTCGCGCTCCTGCTCCTGGGGCATATGGCTGCGGCCCTGCGCCACCACTTTTTATTGCATAATGACGTTCTGCTTCGCATGCTGCCCCGTTTCGGGCACCGATCGCGGTCATGAAAATATTTGTCGCGCTCCTTCTGGCCTTCTCGCTGCCGGCATGGGCCGCGCCCTCGAACTGGGCGGCCGGACCCGATGCGGGAAACATTACCTTCACCGCCTACTGGAACGGAACGCCGGTCACGGGGCATTTCCCCAAGTTCCAACTGACGGCCAGGCTCGACCCCGCGCACCCGGCGGGGGGTTCGATAACGCTCGACATTGCCACCAGCGAAATCAAGACGCAAAGCGCCGATATCACCGCCGCAATCCGGGGCGACGCCTGGTTCGACGTGAAGAGTTATCCCAAAGCAAGTTTCGTCTCCGAATCCATTGTGAAAGAAACCGGCGGACTGTACCAATTGCGCGGTGAACTGCGCATCAAGGGGCACGAAAAAACGGTCGTCTTCCCGCTACGGATCACATGCGACGACGGCACCCTCGAGCTGACCGGCAAACTGACCCTCGATCGCACCGACTTTGCGATCGGTTCAGGACAATGGTCGGGCGGGGATGTCATCGCGCACAAGGTGAACCTCGCCTTCCGTTTCGTTCTCGCCCCTGCAGGTTGATCCGTGCCCCGAGCGCACCCCAAGCTGCATGCCGGCGGCCTCCTGGCAACGATGCTGGCCTTGGGCGCCGCCGGCTGTGCGGTCCAGGCTCCACGCAAGCCGCCGGCCACCGCCCTCGCGCCGCCGTCTCTTACGGCTGCCTACGTCGCCGCAGCCTGTACGGGCAAACGCGTGTACCGGTTTTCCGATACCGACTCGCGCGTTCTCGTGTTCGTGGGGAAAGCCGGGGCGCTCTCCGGGGCAGGCCATGTCCATGTGGTAACGGTCGAGAGGATCCGCGGCTTTGCCGCGTTGGGCTCCCGCGAAGCCAAGGCCGACCTGGTATTTCCCGTGACGGCGATGCGGGTCGACCCGCCCGCCGTTCGCAGCGCTCTGGGCGCAGAATACACCGAAGCCGACATCAGCGCAGACCAGCGCTCCGGCACGCGCAGTAACATGCTCGGCGCACTCGATGCCGGACGCTACCCCTGGGTGCGGCTGGCTATCACGCGGACCGACACGATGCCGGAGGCAAGCCTGCAAATCCGGCTTGTGCTCCACGGCCAGACACGCGCTTTCACGGCACCCGCCACGCTGCAAACCGGCGCGAGCGCAATAGTCGCCAGCGGCTCATTTGCGATCCTCCAGAGCGACTTCGGCATCGAACCCTACTCGATACTGTTCGGCGCGTTGCGGGTCGAAGACGAGTTGCGGATACGTTACCATCTTGTTTTTCATCGCTGGCATCCACCGGACACGACTTCATGCTCAACCCCGCTCTTGACCCCGCCGATCTCGCCGCCCAATACGGCGACAAGCGCCGCCTTGTGATCCCGGATATTCTGGACAAGGAGACGGCCGAGACGCTCTCGCATTGCCTGCGCGAAGAGGTACCCTGGGGACTGTCCACGCAGGTGGACGGGACCGGGCGAACCTTTACGCAGGGAGAACTGCGCGCGATGAAACCGGAACAATGGCACGGCATGGTGCGCGACGCGCAAAAGGAGGCGCAAAAAGGCTACCAGTTCTTCTTCAACTCGTATCAGATGGTAACCGCGTACAAGGAAAAACGCGATCCCGACCTGTTCCTGCACCGATTCCTCGAGCTTCTAAACAGCCCGCCAATGCTCGAGTTTGCACGCCGCGTCACCGGTCTCGACGACATCGCGAAAGCCGATGGCCAGGCAACCTGCTATCTTCCGGGACACTACCTGCGGCGGCACAACGACGTCGCCCAGGCCGGGCCGACCGATAACCGGCGCGCCGCCTATGTCGTGAACATGACCCGCAACTGGCAAGCCGACTGGGGCGGTCTCCTGCACTTCATGACCGAGGACGGGCACATGGACGGGAGTTGGGTGCCGGGCTGGAATACGCTTGTGTTGTTCAGCATCCCGGCCTGGCATTATGTGTCCTGCGTCGCCCCCTATGCCACCGAGCCGCGTCTTGCCGTAACCGGCTGGTTTCGCACCCACTGAACACAGGGCGGCCGAAATACCGCCAAGCTTCTCCCTCTCCTGCAGGGCCGTTCAGTGGTACCCGAAGCGCTCGATGAAAGGCTGCAGTTGCGCCAGGTAGGGCTGCAGGTATGCCTCGTAACCGCGCCAGCGGCCGCGCGCGCTCTTGTAAAGCGGCCTGACGACCTGATGATAGCTCGGCGTGTTGAGATGCCTGCGGCGCGCGGCGTCCTGAAAACGCAACATCGCCGGGTTCCAATCGAGCTGCAGAAATTCGCACAACTTGCGCGTTTCGCGTTCGAGCCCCTCGACGAGATTCTCGTAACGCAAGGCATATGCGCGACCGCCCAGCAAAGGCAACGCGGCAATTCCGATCCCCATCACCGCCGTGTAATAACGTACGGTACTCTCCAGCGTAAGGAAATTGTTCATGGCTGCATTGAGCGCGAAGGAATGCTTGAAACAGGATAAAACCACATCGCGCGGATCGCGTACCACAAAGATGAAACAGGCCCCGGGGAAGAGGCGGGCAATCAAGGCCATGAAAATCGTATTGAGCGGATACTTGTCGACCAGAATCCGCTCCGTACCAGCCGAGGGGGCAGAGCGCGATACGAGCGCCCGGTACCGTTCACGGCAAGAAGCCAGTTCGGCCGATCCCGCCGCCGTAAAGCGCTCGAGCGCTTCATCCGAGGCCGCGAAATCCGTCAGAAAATCCTTCAGGTTGTCCTGCTCTTCGATTACCACGATCCGCGGATGTGACGACAAAATCTGATCGAGCAGGGTAGTCCCTGAACGCGGGAAGCCCACCAGAAAAACAGGCTCCTCCTCCGTGATTCGCGTGCGGGGAAGCGACAACAAGGCTTTCCGGTGTCGATCGATCCGATTTGCCGACTTGAGCGAATACAGCCCTGTTTTCGTCGCTTCACCCGAGCTGTCGAGGAGCACTTCATTCGACTCCCTGAAGGCCTGGAACGCCCGTCCGTAGTCGCCGAGCTCTTCGAGGGCGGCACCGAGCCGCGAAAATGCGACGGCACGGTTTGTCGGGGTGAGATCGGAGCGCGTGAGCAGCCTTTCCAGCACGGTCACGGCCTCTCGACCCTGTCCCTTGCGTATCAGCAGCTGCGACAAGGCAAGATTTGCAAGTACGTCGCCGGCATTCAGCGTCAGCGCCATTCGGACATGGTTATTCAGCCTCCTCCAGCCGGTTGTCCTGCTCGTACAATGCCGCCAGGTTCCCAGCCGCGACAACCGAGCGCGAGTCGAGTTGAAGGCCTCTCAAATATGCGCGTTCGGCAGCATTTCGCTCGCCCAGATTCTCATACACGCTGCCGAGGTTGACGTGGCTCGCGGCATGCTCCGGTTGCAACGCAATCGCGCCGAGATATGTTTTGGCAGCAGCCTGCCACATCCCCCTTGCCGAATAGACACAGCCGAGGTCGTGGAGCATCCGGGCATCGCCAGGGTGAAGTTCCAGCGCGCGCCCGATCGACGCGGCTGACAAGGCCGGATCCCCCCGACGCCATTCGCACAATCCACGCAGGTGAAGCGCCGGGGGGTAATCCTCCTTCAGTGCCAGGGCCGCACAGCACGACCTGTAAGCACGATCGATGTCGTTGCGGTTGTAGAAAGCCGCGGCTTCGGTCATGAGTCGGTGTACGCGCTCGATTTGTACACTCGGCATTTACGGGAGACTCCATGTCGCCAGTACGAAAAGGGCTGCGGCGAATTTTTGACTGCCGAAGCATTCGCGGATTCAGCAAGCGGATTATATCCAGCGTCGCCGGGGAGGCGCAAAGCAAGCGTAATGCGCCGGCCGGTACATGATGCTTGCCCGGATCAAGCCGAACGTCAGGTGAACGGCATTCGGAGCCACGAAGCAGATCGGCGCCAAGGCAACTTCGCGGGCCGCCCTTGTCTGCTGCCATGCTGCGCATGCCGCGAGTCGCCCCGGGTCAATCTCGTCGTTTACCACGCATATTGCAGATACCGGGCGCAGCAGGGTTTCATCGGGCCGCTACAAGGCCAAGAGCCCCTTGGCGATCAGCCACGAGATCACGGCCGTAATCGGCAACGTGAATACCCACGCCCAGACCATCCGCTCCACCACCGTCCAGCGCACGGCATTGAAACGCTTGGCCGCGCCCACGCCCATGATCGAGGAAGAGATCACATGCGTGGTCGATACCGGAATACCCATCACCGAAGCGAGGAAGATCACGACGGCGCCGCTCGTCTCGGCCATGAAGCCATTGATGGGATGGAGCCTCACGACGTTGTGACCCATCGTCTTGATGATGCGCCAACCGCCGGCGGCAGTGCCGGCGGCCATCACCAGCGCGCACAGCACGATGATCCACACGGGAATGGGCAGCGTCTCGCCGGGCAAGTTGTGAATTTGCAGGAAGTCGAGCCACTCGGGCAAGCCGTTCAGCGTGCCGGCGGCCGTGGGGGCGGCCCCCGCGCCCGCCCCCCCCCCCCCCCGCGTAAGGGGGGGGGTGATGACGGGCGCCCACCCCCAA
>JAKDMP010000023.1 GCA_030452225.1 Gammaproteobacteria bacterium | reverse complement strand
GTTGGCCCCAGGCCCGCGATTCCCGCCCCGCGATCGACACCGTGGGCGCTTCCCCTGCGCGGGCCTGGCGCAAGGCATCGGCGATCCGGTCCAGGTTCTCGATCACCACCCGATACTGGATTACCATCGGGGACTCGTTGCGTGCATCGAAGCGGTATGAGGCATGCATGAGCACGGGGCCGGTATCGACTCCCGCATCGACGCGCAGGAGCGTCATGCCGACGCGTTCGGGATCATGGTTCACGAGTGCCCAGAAACAACCATGGGCATTGCGATACTCGGGGCAGACGCCGGGGTGCAGTACATAGGTTCCCCGGTTCGGAATCCGGAATATGTCGTGCTTCAGGATGAACTTGCAGCGCGCGATGACAAAGTCCGGCTTGAGCCGTGACAGGAACGCACGCGCTTCCCGGCTGTTGGGATCGCGAACGAGGAGCCGTTCGACCCCGCTGGTATCGGCGGGATAACGCGACCGCAACCGCGCAATCGCCTGCTCCGCCCAGCGCGCGTCCTGCCGCGCCCGGAACAGGCGATAGTAGAAACGAAAAGCCAGCACGTCGAGAAACCGCGGCCAACCTACCCGCTGTATTTCCCGCCGCGACTTTGCGAGGCCCTGGACGCGCGGCTCGCGAATGAGCAGGATCCCGACGAGCCTCATCGTGCTTGCGAGCCATGCGGACAAACCCTCGGTGTCAATCCTGTCGCCCTCGTGGCAAATCAGCACCACGCTGGGCCGCGCCGGCGCGCTGCGATCACCCACTGCGGGGAGCGCCGGTGCGGGATCCGGCAACTGGCGCTCCGCGAGCGTAGCCGCCGTTTCACGGCGCTCCGCGCGGTTGCGGGATGCAATGTCGTGGCCAGCCATCATTGCGATCGGAAAACCGCCTCCGTCGTTCGCGCCGTTGCGTGAGCGCTGCTTTTGAATGCCGTCTCGCAATAGCGCGCAAACTCGCCGGCCACCTGGCCCCAACCGTAGCGCTCCACCATCAAGCGTCGGCCCGCCGCGCCCAGTTCACGCTGCCGCCCGGGATCGCGCTGCAGCGCTATCACCGCCTCGGCAAAGGCTTGCGGATCGTCCGCCCTGATGAAGTGCTCTCCGTCGCGAAGCGGCAGCCCCTCGACCCCGATGGAGGTGGAAACCACCGCCTTGCCCATCGCCAGGGCCTCGAAAATCTTCAGCCGGGTGCCGCCGCCGATGCGAAGCGGCACGACATATACGCTCGCATCGTCCATGTAGGGCCTGACGTCCGGGACACTTCCCGTCACACTCACCTGCGCCGCCATGCCTTCTTCGCTCAGCCGCCTCGACGGATTCCGGCCCACCACCGCAACGCCGATTTCGGGGACTTCGCGGCGGACGAGCGGCAGAATGTCGGCGATGAAATAACGGATGGCGTCTTCGTTGGGGTACCAGTCCATCGAACCGGTAAAGACCAGCTCGGCCGTCTTGCGGGGGCTGCCCTGCGCTCCCTTGCCCGGGGCAAAGTAGTCCACGTCCACGCCGGTCGGCATGTCGCCGATGCGCGCCTCGGGAGCCATGCGCTCGAACAGCCTGCGATCGTCGGGCGAGACGGCGACGGTCAGGTTGGCCTTGCGGCAGACCTGCGCCTCGTAGCGGCGCTCCTTGCGCCATTCGATCTCCAGCGGCAGCCGATGCCATGGCCGCTTCTGCGCCCGGCAAAGCCGCTGCAAAATAAGATGCTCGACGTTGTGCGCGAAAAATACGGTGGACACACGGCGATCGAACGGCAGGTTTGGAACGGCAAAGAGAAAATCGGCGACGCAGAGATCCACCTCACCGGAATCGAGTAATTCCCGAACACGGCGCCTGAGCGCGGGTACTTGGCATTTCCATAAATCCACCGGAAGGCTCGACAGCCAGGACCGCGCCAGCACCAGGGGAAATCCCGGGCTCCGCCACTTCACCGCTTCAAACGGGAAGGATTCGACGCGCCGGCAGTGCTCGAGCTGGAGCGCGAGTTCTTGCGGATCCTCGCCATCTCCATGCGTGGTGAGCACGCTCACATCGTGATGGCGCGCAAGCTCGTTGACGATGTTGAAACTGCGCAACCGGCCACCGGAGGTCAGCGGCCACAACCCACCCATTTTGACCCAGAGTATGTGCATGGAATGCGCCTCGCGCCTCATCCGACCGACGAGGCGGTCGATTCGATCCACCCGATTCCGCCCGGTTTCGCCACGGGTTGCGTGGCACGGGCAGCGGGTCCGTCCAGGAACGTGCGGCACCAAAGCTCGAAAGACATCAGCGACCAAAGCGGCGGCGCCATGTTGCGCCCGCCTTCGTGCAGGCGCAGAAGCTTGCGGATGTAGCCGTCATCGAAAATACCGCGCTTCAAACAGGTTTCGGACAACAGAACCTCGTTCACGGAATCGGACAATTTCCCGCGGAACCAGACGTCGAGTGGAACCGCGAAGCCCTGCTTGCGCCGATCGATGATCTCGTCCGTCAGCGTGCCGCGCATGGCGCGTTTGAACAAGCGCTTCGAGTTGCCGTCCTGCAAATGCCACTGCGGCGGAATCGAGGCCGCAAACTCCACCAGCTTGTGGTCGAGCAGCGGCACCCGCGTCTCCAGCGAATTCGCCATGCTCATGCGATCCACCTTGACGAGAATATCGAGCGGCAGATAGCCCTTCAAGTCCAGGCGCTGAAGCGCGGAAAGCCAGTGACCGTTTGCGAACTCCTCCTGCAGCAGCCGCACTTCCCGCAACGGATCGTTGCCGGTCGCCAGAGCCGCCGCTTCCGGGCGAAGCAAGTGCTCCAGTTGAGCCGGCCCGAACATGGTCGTAGCATCGAGGTAACGGGCCGCTCCCGACAACCGAAGATGCCGCAGAAAATTGCGTCCGAAGGCGCCCTCGGGCAATAAATCGCCGATGCTGCCGAATATCCGGCGCAGCGGCGCAGGCAGGCGATCGTAACGCCTCTCCCGCGCTTCGACCCGGTATCGGTCGTACCCCGCGAACAGTTCGTCTCCCCCGTCCCCGGACAGAACCACCTTGACCTCGCCGGCCGCGAGCTTCGAGACCATATAGGTCGGCAGGGCGGATGAATCGCCGAAGGGCTCGTCCAGGTCCCAGGCAAAATGCTCCAGCACATCGAATACATTCGGTTCGAGCACCAGTTCGTGATGTTCGGTCCCCAGCCGCGTTGCCACCTGCCGCGCGTAGCGGCTCTCATCGTAGCGCTCCTCATTGAACCCAATGGAAAAGGTCTTGATCGGCCGCGTGCTGCTCTGCGCCATCATCGCCACAACCGAACTCGAGTCCAGCCCACCGCTCAGGAAGGCGCCCACCGGCACGTCGCTCACCATGTGCATCGAGACCGATTCCGCCAGCAGTTCCCGCAAACGCGCCGCCAATTCGCTTTCCGTATGCCTGCGATCCGGAGAGAATTCGACATCCCAGTAACGGCTGGTGCGGGGGGGCGACCCGGCTGTTGCGCTCAGGATGTGCGCCTCGGGGAGCTTGCGCACGCCCGCCACGATGCTCTGCGCGTTCGGCGTCGCGAGGTTGCCCAGGTAGTGGCTTACGGCCTGCCAGTCGAGCCGACGTTCCACCGCCGGCAGGCTCAACAGGGCCTTCAACTCGGAAGCGAACAGCAGGCGGCCGCCGCTCTCGGCGTAAAAGAGCGGCTTGATGCCCAGCCGGTCGCGCCCGAGTAGCAGCCTGCGGCGACGCTTGTCCCAAAGGGCGAAGGCAAACATGCCGCGCAAATGCGACACGCACTCGTCGCCATACTCCTCGTACAGATGGACGAGGCTCTCGACATCGCTCGCCGTATGAAACGCATGGCCCAGCCCTTCCAGATCCCTGCGCAGTTCACGGTAATTGTAGACTTCACCGTTGACGACCGCCCATACCGAGCCGTCCTCGTTGTGAACCGGCTGATGCCCGCCTTCGACATCTATGATGCTCAGGCGGCGCATGCCCAGCGCAACGCCGTCGTCCACGTAGTAGCCGGCATCGTCCGGCCCGCGATGGAACAACACCGAGCACATCGACTCCACCTCGGCCTTGCGAACGTCCGAGGGACCCGATCCCAAAATACCCGCTATACCACACATTACGTAATCGTCACTCCCATGAAACTACTTCGGAAACTCTGAATAATTGGTTTTCCGTCGTTCCCGCCAAGGTGGGAACCCAGCAAAGTCCAATGGATGGATTCCCGCTTTCGCGGGAAAGACGAATAAATCAGAGGTTCCCTCGAAAAATTGAAATCCTTCCCGGCAACACGAAGTTCAGACCGCATGTTGCTGGCGGCACCTCGATGAGTAATCGAACACGCCATTGACCTCGCAATCCATGACCGCCGGCGAAAAATGACCGGTCGGGTCCACACAGGCGTTCTCCCATAACAGGCGCCGCGGGATGGTCAGCGCCGGATGCCTGGCGTCACGATGCCGGCAGGTCGTGTAGGCGAACCGGTAGCCGGCCTTCGCCACGGCGGCCACGACCGCGTCGTTGAAGCGGCCGTCCGGATAGGCAAAATGCCAAACCCTTGAACCCAGCCTTTCCTCCAATACGCGGCGCGAACCGCCGATCTCCTCACGCAGCGTCTCCGGCCCTTCATTGGTCAGCAGCGCGTGGCTTCGCGTATGCGAGCCAATGCGTATGCCGGCGGCGCGGAGCCTGGCTAGCATGTTCCAGTCCATGGACCGAAGGCACGCGGCGATGTTGGCGGGAACGGATGTCTCGCGGCTCAACACCTGAATAATCCGTTGCAGTGCGGGCCGGGGCAGCATGCAGTACAGGGCCCGCATCCACTGCAACGCCGTGGCGTCTTCGTGCGACGGCAATGCGGAAGCGGGGATTTCGAGTCCCGCTTCAGCGAGCATGGCATGCATTTGCTTTCCCGGCGCGCGCCAGTTGCGCATGGATTCGGAGACGAGCAGAAACAGCTCATCGTGAAGCTGCAGCGCATTCGACCCCACGAGATCCGTGTTCACGAACACCACGGCCGGAATGCCTTTGCTCCGCAGCAGCGGAAATGCATGCTCGTACACGTCGCGATAGCCGTCGTCAAAGGTGATGACCGCCGCGGGCCGCCCGCCCGGATTGCGCCCGTCAAGGCTTCTGTCCATGTCGTCCGGGTCACAGAATTCAAAGTGGTGACCGATCCAGTCGAGCTGCTGCTCCAGCATCGCGAGGCTGGTGAGCATGCCCGGTACATCGTCGTCCTCATGTGCCTCGATGCTTTCCACGACGCGATGGTATCCGACCACCAGCGGCAGTTTTGCGTTGCCGGAATAGCGCCCCACTCCACCGGCTACCCTGGTAAAGTGCAGCGTGGCGGCCCCGGCCGATTTCAACTTGCTTCGCAGCATGATCAACTCCCTATGGCTCCCCGCAACCCCAACGTGTTTTTTGCATCCGACTTCGGCATCACAACCAGCCCGCCCGCAGTTGCGCAGCAACATGCCGGAGCCGTTGCGCCGGGCAAGCATGCATCTGCCGGCGCAACGCAACGGCAAAACGTCGGCACGACATTCAGGCGACCTCTCGCATCCCGGCCCGGGGCAACTCTTCGTGCAGCGCATCGCCGGGGCCCTCTTCGTCCAGAAAGATACGCTGCCATAGCTCCAGGTTCATGAGTGCCCACAGGCGATCGGCATGATTCCAGGCCCCGCGCTTGTGCTCGGCGACGAGGCGGCGTAGCCGATTCGCATCGAAAAGGCCGCGATCCAGGGCGCGTTCACCCAGCACGAGATCGTCGAGCAGCGGCGCGAAGGACCCGCGAAACCAGTTCGCAAGCGGGACCGGGAACCCCATTTTCCCGCGTGTCAGGATTTCGCGCGGCAGGATATCCTTGACCGCTTCGCGCAGGACCGCTTTTGTCTGCCAACCGTGCAGCTTGTAGCGCCCCGGAAGGGCCGCGGCAAACTCCACCAGCGGCGTGTCGAGAAAAGGTACGCGGCTCTCGAGGGAAGCGGCCATGCTCATCTGATCCTGCTTCATGAGCAATTCGACCAGATAGGTTTGAAGGTCCGCGTGGCACATCCGCTCCAGCGCCCCGCCCGGCGCCCTTGCATAACACTCGAGCGCCCTCTCGTAAGGATCTTCGAAGCCCGCGGCGCCGCCAAGCAACTCCTCGCGCGCATCATCGCCGAAGAGGGCGAAATTCTCGTAGAACAAACCGCGTACGCCCGGCTCCGAGCCGAGGAAACTGCGCTGCGCGTAGCGCCGCAAGGTTCGCGGCAAACCGTCGAGCGCGCGGTTGACCCCGGCGCGAACTCCGCCCGGAACCGCCGTCCAGTACGGCCGGCCGAGACGCTGGTTCCAGGCCGTGACCCGGTAGCGGTTGTAGCCGAGGAACAGTTCGTCGGCGCCCTCGCCCGTCAGCACCACCTTCACATGTTTTGCGGCGAGGCGCGAAACGAAGTACAGGCTCACGCTCGACGGGAATGCGATCGGCTCGTCCTCGTGCCAGACCATTTGCGGCAGGGCCGCGAAGAAATCTTCGCCCGACATCACCACGTCGCGGTGTTCCGTCCCCGCAGCCTCGGCGGCAAGCCGTGCCCAGGAAAGCTCGTTGTAGCCCTGCTCGGCAAAGCCTACTCCGAAGCTGAGCACGGGCTCGTCGCGCATGGCGCCCATCATGCAGGCCAGCGTGCTCGAATCGATGCCGCCGGAGAGGAACAGGCCGACCGGCACGTCGCTCACGAGATGCGAGCGGACCGCATCCTCCAGCCGCATACGCAATTCGCCGGCACATTCCTGCATGGACATGACGGTGTCGTCGAGCCGTTCCGGCAGTTGCCAGTAGCGTGTCCGGCGGCATGCCCCGGCATGCGTCCAGGTCAGCGTATGGCCAGGCTCGAGCCGGTATATCCCCTTGAAAAAGGTTCCGGCGCCGGCCACGTACCGGCTCGCAAGGTACTCCGGCAGGGCTGCCTTGTCGAGCTTCGGAACCAGCCCGCCGGCCAGCAGCGCCTTGATCTCGGAACCGAACAGCAGTTCTCCTCCGGACACGGCGTAATACAGCGGCTTGATTCCGAGCGGATCCCGGGCGAGAAACAGCCTGGTCCGACGTTCGTCCCACACGGCGAAAGCAAACATGCCCCTGAGGTGCTTGACGCAGTCTTCACCGAAGGTTTCGTAGGCGCGCAGAATGACCTCCGTATCCGACTCCGTGAAGAATCTGCATCCATGCGAACGAAGCGTCTCGCGCAATTCGCGATAGTTGTAGAGTTCGCCGTTGTAGGCGATCCACACATCGCCATGCTCGTTGGCCATCGGCTGATGACCCCCCTCGAGGTCTATGATCGACAAGCGCCGGTGCACGAGGCCCGCGCGTTCGAACAAAGCGATTCCGTCGTCGTCCGGCCCACGGTGGACGAGCGTCTTCCCCATCCGTTCGAGACGGGCACGCTCCGGCCTTCGCCCCGGCTCTAGTTTCACGATGCCGGCTAGGCCGCACATGGGTTTGCTCCGCCATCCCGCCCGATTGCCCCGAGCCGCCACCCGCTTGCGCTTTCGACAAACAAATTTGTATCCGTCGCGGTCACGGTCTCGCGCCCGCCGGAGAAATCGAGTTGCAAGACGCCATCCGTATACACGGCTTCGGGAAGCGCGGTATGCGCGCAAGATGCGGGCAACAGCAACGTCATCAGGCGCGCCGGCAAGTCCGCCTCCCCCCTCGAATGAAGCTGGGGAGCAGGCACGCGAATCCCGTAGTCCGGGGAAATCCAGCCGGCCGGCGGATCGAGTTCGCCCGTGGCGATGCGGCTCTCGATTCCCTCGGTAGTCCACGAACGCAGACACAAACCGCGCCCGTCGGCGCCCGGACACCTGGCCCAGCCGTCGGCATCGAGCTGTACTTCCAGCGGCTCGAACTGAAACATCAGGTCGAAACGATGACGGGCGGTCCCCGCAAGATCATCCACAATGATCCAGTAGCGAGGCTTGACAAACAGGATGCGGCGCCGGTGACGCACGGGGTGGGCAAGGCCGGCATAAGCGTCATGCTCGGCATCCGCATAGTCGTAATCGGCGGTCGAAATCCACTTGTTCAACCGTGCTTCAGTACGTTCGACCCAGGAGAAACAACCCGCCGTCACGGCTTGATCCCTGTCATCGACGAGCAGGGTGCTGTGCGCGCGGCTCCCGCGAAAATAGTCGCGCCATGGCGGCTCTGCCGTGTAGCAGTACGTGCCGGCATCGCCGAGCCGCGCCTCGCCGAAGCTGGCGCATTGAATGCCGAGCAAATCCGCATGCCCGTGCCCACCGCTGAACGAGCAGCCGAGCGGCCCCACGTCGAAGACGAGCTGGTGGGCGTCGCGCTCCCAGCCGCTGCGCATCACCGCCCAGCCGGCGTGCGCAAAAAGCTTCGAAGCGTTGCCGTCGGGCGGCGCGGCATCGAGCCGTTCGAATCGTTCGCAGCCGTCGGCGCCGAGCAGCCAGGCCACCTCCGGCGCAGGCCCCCCGGCCGCCCAGGCATAGTCGTTGCGGCCGAATAGAACAGCCGCCACGGCAAACACGTCGCGGCAATCTGCGGGACTGCGCGGCGCGAGAGGCAACAGCCGTCCGCCGTCCGCATCTCCGATGCGCGGCAACGAACCGTCAGGGAACCGGATCGCAAGCAGATAGTCCAGCAGCCGGCACAATCGCTCACGCGCCGCAGCCGGAATCTCGATCCCGTTGCGCTGCGCAAGGATGAAGAAGTGCAGGTAGATTTCGGCTGTATAACGCGCGTAACAGGTGGATTGTTCAAAGTAAACGCCGTCGGGAAGCACTTGCCGCGGCAATTGCCGCAACAGGACGCGCGCGCCTTTGCTGCGCCAGTGCGCGGATCGGGTAAGCTCAGGGAAAAGGGTCCCCGCGTACACCAATCCGAGAGCCTCGCCGGTAAGGTGGGTGTTGGGCGAAAAATAGCGGGAAAGGTATTTCTCCACGTGGCCGGCATGCGCTTCGATCCAGCCGCATACCCGCTCGTATCGCTCGGGCGTCAAGGCTCTCGAATCGCGCAACAGCGAAAGTATCCAACACCAGGCGATCAGACGAAACGCAACCTCCAGGCTGCTCGCCCAATTGATTCCGATGCCGGGCGGATTGGCATGCATCCAGGCTTCCAATTCACGCATCGCAGACTCTGCACAGTCCTCCCGGCCGCTCAACCGATACGCTTGCGCCAAGTCGATCAGCCATTGGTGGCGGCTGAGTTCCCAGGTGATCTTGCTGTCGCCCACGCTGCCGTAATCGAGCGGATCGAGGCGGCTCCAGTGCACGGCCCGCGCGCGCCGTCCCGAAACCGCGTCCCGGTGCCAATCGACAGGCGCCGGACCCAGGTTCAACTTGTGCCCCATGAGCGTGAATATGTGCGCCCGGGATTCGCCCGCTCGCGCAAGAATGCTCTCCCGCATGGCTGGAAAGCGCGAGGCGACCAAGTCGGCCGTGCCGGTTTCGCCCGCGCCCGCGAAAAACCGGTCGGCGTACTCGCGGCGCACCGCGCGGCCGTGAGCGGCGGACGATTCGCGCTGTACAACGAAGCGGTTCCGGGGCGCCGCCGGTCGCGGACGCAGATGTCGAAACGGCGCAGGCAGCCGGGTCAGACCGGGCGCGGCAGCCAGCACGATGCGATCGGCGAAGCGCTGCAATTCCTGCCTTCCACGATCCGCCATCCCGGCCGGACCGGTATGCGCGATGCGGCGCAGCCTCGTGCCGAGTGCGCGTTTTACCTGCATGCGCTCCCGGCTGCCGGTTCCGGAACGTTCGAGAACCGGCGTCGAGGCCCATGCCGACTTTTCTCCAATCACTTCATTCGTCCTGTGGTAAACCTGTTTCTTCGACCCGTAGTCAGCGGGCCAGTTGCTCGATCAGAAAACCGGGAACACTCGCGCCGCCCCGGCCCGAGAACTCCACGCGAGACCGAAGCCAACCGCGTTTGCGCTCCATCGTTGCGAGTGGACGGAAGCCGACCTTTTCGGCCGCGCGGATCGCCGACCGGTTGTGCTCGTCGACCCGGAACAGCACGGTTGCCACGCCCTGCGAAGACAGGGTCGCGATCACCCGGTCCCACAAGCCCGCTGCAATGCCCCGTCCGCGGTACTGCGGCGCGGTCACGGCATCTTCCAGGCAGGCGTGTCCCGGCGGAAGGCTCAGCCAACCGCCCGGCGCGGCAATCTCCGGCGTACGGTCGCGAAAGACCCACACGGAAGCCACCGCGGTCTCGCCCTTGCGGGCGATCCACAACTCGGCCTCGGCGCGCGTCAGGCGATACCATCCGCGCAGCACTCCGGAGCGGATACTGCGCGGGACGGCCGCAACACTGGCGGGGTTGCACTGGAGGACTTCGATGCCGGGCAACGGTTCGGCCACGGCCGCTCGCGGTCGCGACAGTTCAAGGCTGTACCAGAGCTGGCGCCTGCCCGGGTAAAGAAGATGCCGGACCACCGGCCAGCCCAGGCTTGCCAGTCGCATTCCCACGGCCGCACGGCTTCGCTGCAGCTTGCGCACGATCCTGGTCTTTTCGCCCTGATGCATCGGACCAAAGTTCCACGCGAGGGCCAGGTAAACGGGAATATAGACCGCCGGCAGCAGAAAGAGCATGGCGACGAGAGGCAGCTCGACGTACAGCCGTACGGCAAGCGCCGGCAGCGCAGCCACGATTGCGATCCCGACGATCCCGGCGAGGCTCTTCCAGGGCAGCACTTCCCTGAAGGCACAGCGCATCACTTTCTTGCTTCGCCACAGGCTCAGCAGTAGTTCGGCGAGACCTGCCGCGAGCATGGCGAGAACGGCACCGATCAGGCCGAGCCAATGCATCAGAAAAACGATTGTTCCGGCGATCACGCCCAATTTGACGAGCTTGAGGACGATCAGGAATTTCGTCTGGGCGTAAACGCGCATCACGCCGGCGGTCAGCAACCCTGCAAGCACTATCCCGATGCACGCAACCTCGAATATCGGCACGCTCTTTGCGTAGGTTGCCGTATAGAGCGTAACGATGAGCGCATGGGCACTGACAACCAGCACTCCGGCCAGGCCGGCGAAAATCAGGGTGAGCTTCCGGGTCGTGTCACGCCAAATCTCCAGCGCTTCCGACGCCTTGCCGTCGTTCAGGGTTTCCTTCATTCGGACCATCATGACGCTGCTGGTGGAGACCGCGAGAAACTGTGTAAGCGGGATCTGGAGGCAGCCCACCGCAAAAATCGCGAAGGTGGCGGCGTCGAACTGGCTGGATACGTAATACATGGCAAACTGCGCCTGCACCACCTGGATGACTACCGCCATGCCGAACGGCAGCGCGTATGCGAGATGCTGCTTGAACTTGAGCGGGTCAAATCCGAAATTACCCGCGTACTGTTTCCTCAGGTAAAGTCCCGCCGCTGCCAAGCGGAACGCGGCAAATGCAATGGCACCCACCATCAACGCGGTCAGGCTGTGGAGAACGAGAGCCGGCACCACGAACAAGGCGGCACGTGCAACGTCGGAGACCGCGTACACTCCGGATGCCAGACGGTGGTGTTCGCGGGCAATCATGGTGATCTCGAGCACCGCAGACATCAGCATCAGCAGCAGGAACACGCCCACGTAGGGCAGGTACCCGGCGAGTTCGGGGTTGTTCAACCAGCCCGCGATCCTTTGCGCGTTGAGCCACAGCAAGGCAAGCAGCGCCATCCCCGCCACCGCGAGTACGGCCAGGGCGTTGGCGATAAAGCCTCCACCGCTCCTCCTGGAGGAGGGAATGAAATAGTACAGGCTCTCCGCCATACCTATTTGCCCGATCATGAACAAGGTTCCGAAGACAAGAAAAATCTGCTTGTAGGTGCCGAACTCGGACTGGCTGAAAAGGCGCGCCAAAACGATCGGTATCGCAAAGGTTGCGATAAAGCCGACGGTCCGGCCCGACATGATCATGAACGCCGGGCGAAGAATCGAGGATCTGCCCACTTCCGCCATCAGTGCTCCCCAACGCTCATGGCATCCGCCAGACCTACGGCTTGCAACGCCGCCGACGGCTTGCGCAGCACGCTCTTCATGGCCGTGCGCGCCTCGACCACCCGGCGCGCAAACGCGCCATGCAGGGAGGGCGGGTAGCAATCATGGGTAAACAGCTCGCGCTCGTCATTGGCCCACAAGTATTTGTATTGTTCGCCCCCGTGGAGCATGTCATAGCAGGCCGCGCCTTCGGCAATGGCCTTTTTGATACTCAATGCCATGGCAACGAGCCCGACGCTGTAACGCCCGAACTCGTGATCGAAGCCGGACTGGTAGAAATAGAACACGCCGCCGTAAAAAAAGCCGTAGATGCAGGCTGCCGATCGGCCGTCGAGCCGGAGCACCAGGAGCCTGAGCCACCCGTGCTCGAGCGCAAGGCGGCTGAATTCGTCATGAAAATGCATGACCTCGGGACTCGTGAGGGCATCGGAGCCGCCTTTGCGGTCCCAACGCTTGTGGTGCAGGTACTGGAATTCCTGCAAAAACTCCTGCCGCTGCGCTTCCGATTCGGCTTCAATCAGTTCGACGGCGAAATCCGTGTGAATCTTGCGCAGGCGGCGCCGAACGTTCTGCCGATGGGAGATACCGCGGCTGGCAAGATACGATTCCCACGTATACCCTTCGAGACGAATGCAGGGGCAGGCCCCGCTCCGGCGGCTCGCAACGCTCCACCCCCGCCCTTCCAGGTTTTGCGTCAGGCGAAACGCGGGACAGGGCCCGGCTGCTACTCCGCTGAGCGTGAGGACGCGGCGGGCGGCGGCAAGACGCTCCGCGAGGGCATCGATCGCTGCAGCCTCCTCGCCGCGAGCCACGATCAGGTCCAGATAGTCCGGTCCGATCGGCCCCCTGCCGGCAAACTCGTCCGTATGGAACGGCAACAGCTTTTGCGGTCTCGGCGTTACGGTGGCAAGCGGCGCCAGTCCAATGAGCCGACCGCCTCGACGTACCGCGAGAATCCTCAGCACCCTGCGCTGTCCCAGATGCCGCCACCAGGTCCGCACCCATCCCCAGGTGAGAAAAAGCGAGTCCGACGGATTGCCTTCCAACAGATTCGTCCAGGTGCCGCGCAGTTCGTCGAGCTTGCTCAGGTCGTCGATTTCCTCGGTGACAATGAGGTGCCCGCGGTCGGTGTCCGTGCCCCCCGCAGCCTCATCGGCGTCCGCCGCTCGCCCACGGATGTTACCCGGCATTTCTCAACCAATCCGGAGGGCGGCGCGCGTTGCCCGGCGACGGCCGACGACTCTAGAGGGCAGGCTCACTGCAACTTGCCTTTCGATGCCAGGAGTTCCAGGTACAAGTCCTGCGTATGGCGTACCATGGCATCGAGTGAAAAAGCCTCCTCGGCCCTGCCCCTTCCCTTGGCGCTCAGCCGGGCCGCCAGCGAGGGATCTTCGATGATCCTGCTCACGGCCTCCGCTATCGCCTCGGCATTGCCGGGCGGAATCATGATCCCGTCCTCACCATCGTGAATGATTTCGGGAGTTCCCCCGACCCGTGTGGCAACTACCGGCACACCGGCCGCCATCGATTCCAGTACCGTGTTCGAAATCCCTTCGCTGAACGACGGCAGAACCGAGACCGAAGAGGCGGCGAGGATGTCCGGAATGTCTTCGCGCATTCCCGTAAAGTGCACGTTGGCGCCGATACCCAGGCCCCTGGCACGCTGCGCCAGCCGTTCGATGTAGGCAAGGTCCGCCACGATCCGGCCGTCCTGGCCGCGTGTATAGGACTCACCCACGATCAAAAAATGCGTTCCCGGGCAGCGATCCAGAACCCGCGCTGCGCCCTCGAGAAAGTAGTCTTCGCCCTTTTTCGCATTCAACCGCGCCACCATCACGACCAGCGGGGCCTCCCCGGGTACGCCGAATTCCCTGCGCACTGCGGCACCGTCACCCGCGGCGAATCTCGCCACATCCACGCCATTGCGAATCACGTTGATCTTGTGCTCCGGAAAGCCCTGCTCGACCAGCCAGTTCCGAATCGCTTCGGCATTCACGATAACCCGGTCCGCCAGCCGGCACACCATTTTGTGTACCCGGCATTGCATCGGCGTGAGATACACTCCGAGGTCACGCACGGAGGCAACAACAACCGGAACCCTTGCAAGCCGTGCCGCCGGAATGGCAAATGCATTGGCATAGAAATTGTAGCTGTGCATGATGTGGATGCGCTGTCCGGCCATTGCACGTGAAAACTGGATTTCCCGGCGCAACGTGTTGAAGCCGTACAGATGCCGGAGCGGATACTCATCGATGCGCATGCCCTCACGCTCGATTTCCTTCACAAGGGAACCCGAGCGCTTCATGCACGAAAAACCGATATCGAAGCGTTCCCGATTGAGTCTTCGAACGAGGTTCCATACTTGATATTCGGTGCCACCGGCGTGGAACACAGGCAGGAACTTGAGCAGGCGAATTCGATGCGCCCCGGATGCCCCCGCATTCATGCAGGCCTCCTTCCCCGGCGCCGGCCGCGTACCCCGGGTTGCCGGCTCAACCTCGAATCCTTCGGTCGCATTCACGGCGCGCACCGGCAAGGTTCCCGGCGGCTTCGTACTCCCGAGCCGCTGCTGCGCATGCGGCGATATTGTGCCGCGGCCGGCGTCCTGCTGCGCAAGCGTGTCACCGTCGCTCGAAGAAAAAACGGCACGGGTCATTTGTTCGAGTAGCGGCCACGTTCGGCGTCCCGGCCGACCGGGCGATCGCCATCCCGGCTGCGCATCCAACGCAGTTTCGTGGAAGGCTGAATTCGGGCGATCGAAGCACTCGGGGCCGCTTCACTACGGGCATCGCGGGCATCAGGGCCGGCCCCCCCGGCGTCTGCGGCGCCGCTGCCGTACGCCGACTGCTGCGTTGCCCTGCCGTGCGCATGCCCCACCAGTACGACCTTGATCGTTTCGAAAAGGATCCGAAGGTCGAGCCACGCCGAACAATGCTTGATGTAATACAGATCGTAACGCAGCTTCTCGATTTCCTCGTTCAATCCATTTGCGTATTTGTAGCGCACCTGCGCCCAGCCCGTGATCCCGGGCCGAATGGTTTGACGCAAGGAATAATAGGGAATCTGGTCTCCGCACTGCGCCGCGTTTCTTGCCACCAGCACGAATAGCTGCCGATTGCTTTCTGGATGCGGCCTCGGCCCGACGAGATTCATGTCGCCGAGAATCACGTTGATGAACTGCGGGATTTCATCGAGCCGGAACTTCCTCAGCAAGCGGCCGACCCGGGTAATCGTGCCCTCGTTGTCGCCCACCCATTCGGAATACTTTGCTTGCTCGGCCGACATGCTGCGGAACTTCAGAAGATTGAATTTTCTCCCGCCGAAGCCTATGCGTTCCTGGACGAACAGGATCGGACCCGGCGAATCGAGCCGAATCGCCACAGCCATCAACGGCACAAGCGGAAGGGTTATCAGCAAGCCGAGGACGGCCCCGACAATGCTGAAAAGCCTGCCGAAAACCAGCGCCGTAGTACGTGGACGGAAAGCCCCCGAAAACAGGATGGTGCTTCCGGGCAGGGCCTCGATCGCGAGCTTTCCCGTCAGCCTTTCGAAAGCATCGGTTCCCGTTTCCACCATGATACGTTCGCTTGCCTGAGCCTCGATCAGCCGATCCGCCGGAAGATGCTGGTAAGCATTGTCGAGCGCAACCACGACCCGCTGCGGAGAGGTCGAGGCGATGATGGCCGGCAAATCCGCAACCGAGCCGAGATGCGTACAGGGGAACCCGGTCGGCAAAATGCCGAAAGCTTCGCTCACAACGCCGAGCAGCGGCTCGCGGCGATCCGCGCGCGCGTGGAGTTCCAGCGCGATCTTGCGCGCCAGTCCGCTCGTGCCGAAAATCATTGTCCCCGTATGCGTCATATCTCATCGAATGCCTGTGCCCGACCGTCGCGTTTACCGCAGACGCGGCAAGAGGCATCTCCAAAAGTGGTTAAAGTGGCTATGAACAATTCATTTTCCGTCATTCCCGCCCCCGCCTTCGCGGGGGCAGGCTGCGGCGGGAATCCAGCCCAATCAAGAAGATGGATTACTCGCGACTTGCGTCGCTCGCCTTTCAGGCCATGTGCTTCGCACATGTTCGCTCCGGCGTTCCGCCTTCGCAGTCCCGCTTTCGCGGGAATGACGAACTAATCAGAGCCTCCTTGAAGTGGGTTGTCGATGTTGGCTGCCGTGGATAATGGGTGAAGTTGATGAGTGAAGTTGGGGTCGCCGCCGTGTGCCACTACACCGGCACGACTTGCGAGCAAGCCACTTCCACGGCAATGCTTCGCGCCAGCAAGTCCACGGACAGGACAAGCAGCCCGGCATCCGGTCTCAGCTTCCTGAGTATGCCCTCGACATCGGCAAGCGGCCCCGAGACGATCCGTACCCTCTCGCCTTCCCGCAGGTAACTGTGCGGCATGCGCGGAAGATCCGATTCCTGCACCCTGCGGATCGCCTCCATCGAGGAATCCGGCACCGTTGCCAATCTGTCCCAACGCTCCCCGAGCACGCGTACCAGGCCCCGTGTTCTGCAAATATCGAGATAGCTTCTTTTGTCCATGCCGTGGCGTACGAACAGGTAGCCGGGAAACAGCGGCGCCCGGTAGAGACTTTGCACCCGCCTGTTTCGGGACCAGCGATGGACGGTGGGCAGGAAGGTCTCGAAGCCCTTGTCCGCCACCTGGTCCCGGACGCGCTTTTCACAGTTGCTGCGCGTCCACAATACATGCCAGCGAGGAACCGCTCCGCGGGCATCATTCCATCCGCGAGCCTCCTCGTCGGCAGCATATTCCAAGCTCGATTGCATTTGCTTTGCCAAGGCTTCGCCCCCTTCGCTTACCGTTTCGGTAACCGTCTCCTCGAAGTTTGCCGGCGAGCCCCTGCCCCGCAAATATGCTTCCCGCATGGATCGCCGGATGGTGGTGGATGACAAATCCATCGGATTGGTAGCCATATTTCATCATGGCAGGCCGACTCGGCCAATCGGGGATATACCTGGTAGGAAGCGGATGAAACCCTTGAACCCGTGCTGTCCTGGCCAAGCGGGTTTTCCCGATCAACCCCGTTTTTTTTCGCGCTCCGCCAAGCGAACTGGAAGGGAGGCATTCTCCGAGGGCCGGCGCCCGATCATTCGCAGCCAGAATTGCCGGAGTGAGGCACCCGACGCAAAAACGCCGGGTAATGGATCGCCCGGGAGAAACGCGAGGAAATGGGATCGCGACCACTGGCAGAGAATCGTCCACCACGATTCGCGCTTTTGCCCGTTCGAGCTGAATACCGCCTTGACGTCGCCCGGAAAATAGAGGCACCCCGCGCCTGCCGCGTAGTGCCGCGAAACGGTCTTGACCGGCTCGCCCCTGGCGTCGTCGTATGCCATGCGGCAGACGTTGACGCCGCAGCGGGCCGCGAATTCGACGTACCACCAGGCGCGAATGTTGACCTCCAGGATTCGAAATTGCCCGTCGCGCGCGTCGCGCTTGAATTCGGCACTGAAGATGCCGCGATAATCCAGCCGTTCGAGCAGTTCGCGCAAATGTCCCTCGGCGACGGCAACGCCGCTGAGCGGTATGCTCTCGCAATAGGAACTATTGCCGAAATCCGGCGGGAAAATGCGCAGTCTCCGGCGCGCAAGCAGCCCGGTCACGGTACCGTGACCATCGCGAAATCCGTCGAGAAAGTAATGATTACCGGCGGGACCGGGCACATATTCCTGGACCATCACTTCCAGCCCGCGTGATTGCAGCACGGACCAGTGCTTGGCCAGCTCGGCGCGGCTGTCCGCCCACAGCGCCTTGACACCCACCATGCGGTTGAACTTCTGCGAATTGACAGGCTTCAGAAACACCCGCTGCATATCCTCGAATGGCAACGCGGCAATATCGTCCTCGGAACGCAGCGGGAAGGTGGGCGGGTGCGGAATGTCGGATTCATCGAGAAACGCCGCGAAGCGGTCCTTGTTCTGCAAGGTTTCCAGCGTTTGGCGCCGGCTGCTGCTAACCGGGAACCGTGCCCCCAGTTCGCTCCCGGGAAGGTCGGACGCCCAGATTGCCGCATCGTCCATGCAGGGAATCAATACGGCGCGATCGAGCCGCAGATCGTGCAGGACCGACGCGGTTTCCGGCCCGATGTTTCCGTTCCAGCCGCCCGCGCCCGGCGCCGGACGATACCAGCGCGACCGGGTTGCCAGGTCGCCCGGAGGGCAGGCTGCATACGCCGGGATACCGGCGAGATGCAGGCTGCGCAACACGCCGAGCGCGGTCACGTCGCCGCCAATGACCAGGGCGGGTACGGGCTGTCTTGTTTGTGTTCGCATGTTTCGTGAATCTCCCCGCAAAGCCACTGCATCGTACGCTCGGCAGCAGTGCGGCTTTGCAAACGATTTCATTCGACTACCGGCGGCCCGACAGGAATCGTTCCCGCCCCGGAAGAACTCCTGATCGCGTCGAACCACCCTGGCCACCGATCGAACCGGTAATTCCGTTCTGATCACGTGACATCCCGGTCATCCGGCATTATGCCACGTAGTGACAACCGGCTGCGGTCGAAGACGCGCCCGGTATAATGGGCTTTCTTGACGGCGGGGGAGCCGGACGGCTCACACCAGGAACAGTACGTTTGGGCGCACCGGTCACGACACGCTATCTCGCCGAGGACGAATACCCCGAATGGACGGGCATGGTGGCGGGCTCGCCGGATGGCAGCGTCTATTCCCTTCCCTCCTACCTGGATGCCTTGTGTACGGCGACCGGCGGCAGTTACCGCGTGCTCGCGGCGGTGCGCGACGGCCGCCTGGTCGGCGGCGTGGCATTGTACCGGCAGAAGTCGGCGCTCGGAACCTGCGTCTCCCCGCGTCTGTTGCTCTACTACAACGGCATCGTCCTGGAACGGCATGCGGCGAGAACCCCGTCGCAGCGCAGCGACTGGAGCCTGCACGCCCTGGGCGCACTCGAGCAGGCGCTGGCAGGCTTGCGGTACGGGCGCCTGCGCATCAAAAGCCGTTCCACGCTCGGCGATCTGCGTCCCTTCGCCTCGCACGGCTGGACGTTGCAGCCGACCTGGAGTTACGTACTGAACATTGCGGACCTGCCCACCGCGTGGTTGCGCATACACAAGGATCAACGCCGGCTGATAAAGCGTTGCCGCGAACGCGGACTGTATCTCAGCGTGGATGACGATTTCGATGCCTTTCATCGCCTGCACCGGGAGACCCACCAACGCAAGGGCGCACCGCTGTATTTGCCGCGCGAGGCGTTCCGCCGCTTCGTGGGCACCCTGCAGGACAACCATCTTGCGCGCCTCTATCACGCGCACCTGCCGGACGGGAGCGTTGTCGCCAGCCAACTGGTCCTGACCGGGCCGCATCCGGTCACGCACACGGTCTGCTGCGCCACCGATGCGGCCTCGCTCGCGACCGGCGCATCGGCGTTCCTGCGCTGGTCGGTTTGCGAGCATCTTTCCGATGCCGGCTACAAGGCCAACGACCTGACCGACGCCGAGCTGAGTCCGGTGACGCGCTTCAAGAGTCAACTGGGCGGCAAGCTGGTCTTGAATCTCGAAGTCATGCGGCCCGACCGCATGGCTTTCCGTGCGGATCGGGCGGCGCGGCAGTTGTCCGTCCGCGCCCGTCGCCGCATTTTGCGTACCCTCCGCGCCCGGCGCGGCAAAGCCCGATGAGCGCTGCCGCGGTCAGCGGATCGAAGCGGTTGTGCGCGGCTTTGCAGCGTGCCGGAATCGAGCATGTATTCGGTCTTCCAGGCAGCCAGACCGTGGCGTTGTTCGAAGCCTTGCGCGGCTCGCAACTGCGAACGATCGTCGCCACCCACGAATCCTCGGCGGCGATGATGGCCAACGGTTACTTCCGCGCATCCGGGAAGCCCGCCGCCCTTCTCACCATCCCCGGTCCCGGCTTCACTTGGGCGCTGAGCGGCCTGGCCGAGGCCGCCCTGGATTCCGCCGCCTTGCTGCACGTCACCTGTGCGCCGGCCGCCTCGCCGGGCCGCGCGTACCAGTTGCAGACGCTGGATCAGGACGCTTTGGCGGCCCCGCTCACCAAGCGCGCTTTTACGGTAGCGCGTACGGACGACTTGCCGGCGGCCGTCGCCGACGCGTACGCCGAATGCCTCGCGGGCGAACCGGGTCCGGTCCTGCTGCAGATCGAAAAGGACGTCTGGGAACAGATCTGCACGGCCGGGGAAACGCCGGCGCCGGGCCCGGATCATGCAGCCGCGGTGCATCCAGACGACGTCGCCGCCGCGGCGCAGGCCGTTGCCGCGGCCAGGCGCTGCATACTGCTGCTTGGGCAGGGTTGCCTCGGCGCGGCCGATCTCGCCTGCCAACTGGCCGAACGGTTGAACGCCATCGTCGTCACCACCACCTCGGGGCGCGGCGTCGTTCCCGAGGATCACCGCCTGTCGCTGGGTTTCGAACTCGGCAACCATCGCCCGCAAAGCCTGAATGCATTGGTGGAAGCCAGCGACCTGGTGCTGGCAATCGGCTGCAAATTTTCCCATAACGGCAGCCGCGGGTTTCGTCTGCGCATCCCGCAGGACAAGCTGATTCATGTCGATGCGTCGCAACGGGTACTGGGCGCTAATTATCCGGCGCACCTCGCGATCCACGCCGATGCAAAGGGTTTTCTTGCCGCATTGCTGCCGCAACTGGCCGCTACCGCTACGAAACCGGGCGGCTTCTATCCCGCAGCCGTCGAGCAATGGCGCGAGCGTTGCCGCACCGAGGATGCGTACCAGATCGCCGAGCCGCGCATCCATGGCGTACCAGCAGGCAAGCCGGAAGCGTTCTTCGCCGCGCTGCGCCGCACGATGCCGCGCGCCTCCTGCCTGGTCACCGATTCGGGGCAGCACCAGGATCTTGCGCGCCGATATTTTCGCGTCCTGTGCCCGCGCGGATTGATCACGCCGACCAACCTGCAGTCCATGGGATTCGGCATCGGCGCCGCCATGGGCGCCTGCCTGGCCGACCCCGAGCGTCGGATAGTGGCGCTGATCGGCGACGGCGGTCTGGCGATCTCCGGCCTGGAATTGCTGACCGCCGTTCGCGAACGCCTGCGACTCACCGTGATCGTATTCGCGGACGGCGCGTTCGGCGCGATTCGAAACCAACAACTGGCCGCTTCGGGCCGCGCCTTCGCCACCGCCTTGCCCGATCTGGATTGCGCCGGTCTGGCCGCGGCAATCGGGGCGAACTACCTGCGCCTCGACGCCGATGCGGACAGCGTATTGAGCGACGCACTGCAGGCTCCCTGCGTCACCCTGGTGGAGGTTGCGCTCGGCGATTCGCTGCCGATGCACTGGACGCGGGCGCGCGGCACGGCAAAATCCCTGCTCGGCCCGCAACTGAAAACACGGCTGCGGGCAATCCGAAACCGCGGCCGCCAGTAGGAAGGATAAGCGAGCAGGGTGGATAAACGAGTAGGGTGGACAAGCCTGCGCAGCAGGCGCA
>JAKDMP010000127.1 GCA_030452225.1 Gammaproteobacteria bacterium | reverse complement strand
CCCGTAGGGCAAAACCAACACCACCAAAAGGCCGGGGGGGGGGGGCACAAAACCTTGCACAGTTCCTCAATCAGGAAGGGTTCCCCTATGTGGCACTGGACCTCGACCTGGCGCGCGTGCGCGAGGCGCCCGACGGCGGCGATCCGGTCTACTACGGCGACGGCAGGCAGTCCGAAGTGCTCCTGGCCGCCGGGCTCCGGCGCGCGCGGGTGCTCGTCATCACGCACTTCGCGGTCACGCCGGCTCTCGGCATCATCAAGACCGTGCGCGAACTGCGCCCCGACATCCCGATTCTGGTACGAGCGCGCGACGACGCGAGACTCGAGGAGCTGCGTGCGGCCGGCGCCGACGAGGTCATCCCGGAAACGCTGGAAGCGAGCCTGATGATCGCCTCGCATCTGCTGGCGACTCTCGGCGTGCCGATGCGGCGCATTCTGCGCCGCGTCACCGAAGTACGCTCGCAACGCTATTCGCTGATGCGCAATGTGTACCGTCGCGGAAGCGCCGAAGAAATGGATCCGAGTTACGCCTTTCGCGGCGAGCTTCACGCCGTCACGCTGGCCGGCCAGGCGCATGCGATCGACAAAACGCTCGAAGCGCTCGAGCTGGAATCGCTCGGCGTCGGTGTCACCTCCCTGCGCCGCGACGGCATCGTCGGGCGCGATCCCGGCCCCGATACCGCGCTTCGAGAAGGCGACACGCTTGTGCTCTACGGCACCCCCGAGGAAATCAAGAGCGCCGAGGATCGCCTGCTGGTCGGTTGAGGCAACACCATGCAGTCTGGCGCAGGAGCGCCCCATGGGCGCGACCGACGGGGTGGAAATCCTGCTACGTATCGCGCGCATTGCGCGCGCCTGCTTCCATTTACTGTTTCTTGCGGGAGCCTGTTCCAGGAAACATCGGCATTGCCCTGCTCATTTATACTGGGCTTGGTTCGCCCGGAACCCGTCATGCTTTTTCGCCGCCTCGCCTTTCTCGACCTCGCCACGGTCGATCGCGACGACCTTGATTTGAATCCCATCGTTTCGCAGGCCGAAACGGTGAAAATGTGGCCCGCAACCGACAACGAAGCACTCCGGCAGCACATGCAGGGCGCGGAGGCCGTGGTGCTGAACAAGGTACGCCTCGGGGCCGAGCTGTTCGCGGCCATGCAGCCGAAGATCGTGTGCCTCGCCGCCACCGGCAGTGACAATATCGATCTCGAAGCCGCGCGAAAAGCCGGTGTCGCCGTGGCCCACATCCGGGGTTATTGCACCGCTTCGGTGGTGCAGCACGTCTTCGCCCTGATCCTCGCGCTCACCACGCATCTGGGCGGCTACGCCGAGCGGCTGCGCGCGGGGGCCTGGAGCCGGAGCGATCACTTCACCCTGCTCGACCTGCCCGTGCGCGAGCTGGCCGGCAAGACGCTGACCGTCATCGGTTACGGCACCCTCGGGCAGGCGGTCGCCGAACGGGCGCGGGCCTTCGGCATGAGGATCGTCGCGGCCGAACGGCGCGGCGCCGCGACGCGCCCCGGCCGGGTTCCTTTCGAGCAGGCCCTGGCCGAAGCCGACGTGGCAACGCTCCACGCGCCGCTGACCGAAGCAAGCCGGCACCTGATCAACACCGAAACCCTTGCCCTCATGAAGCCCGACGCCCTTCTCATCAACACCGCCCGCGGCGGGCTCGTGGACGAGGCGGCGCTGCGCGGGGCACTCGCCTCCAGGCGCATCGGCGGCGCCGGTCTCGACGTGCTTTCCACCGAGCCGCCGCCGCGCGACCATCCCCTGCTCGACCCGGCCCTGCCGAACCTGATCGTCACCCCGCATATTGCCTGGGCCGCCCGCGAAGCACGCCAGCGGGCGGTGGACGAAATCGGCGCCAACCTCGCCGCCTTCCTCGCAGGTGAATCCCGCAACCGTTTGGTGTAGGCTGAATCTCCGGGCATCTTCCAACAAGGAAAGCGGCATGGACAAAATCTGGCTGAAAAGCTACCCCGAAGGCGTTCCCCACGACATCGACATGAATCGTTACGCCTCGCTCAAGGCGCTCATGGAAGAAGCCTTCGAGCGCTTCCCGGAGCGGCCGGCCTTCTCGAACTTCGGCCACGCGATGAGCTACGCCGAACTCGATCGCGAAAGCGCTGCATTGGGCGCATACTTGTGCGGCGAACTCGGGCTCAAAAAGGGCGACCGGGTGGCGCTGGTGTTGCCGAACATCCTGCAGTTCCCGGTCGCACTCTGCGCCGTGCTGCGCACCGGCCTTGTCGCCGTCAACTTCAACCCACTCTATACCGCCCACGAAATGCAGGGGCAGCTCGGCGATTCCGGCGCCCGCGTCGCGATCGTGATGGAGAACTTCGCGCACACACTGGAAAAGGCGCTGCCCGGCACCGCCGTCGAACATGTCATCGTGACCCGCATCGGCGACCTTCTCCCGGGTTTCAAGGGCCGCCTGATCAATTTCGGCAACAAGTACATCAAGCACAACGTCTCCGCCTGGCACATCGACGGGCAGCGGCGCTTTCGCGACTGCATCGCCAACGACAAGGCGGACCTGCCGGAGGTGGCGCTCGACCATTCGAGCCTGGCCTTTCTGCAATACACCGGGGGCACCACCGGCACGCCCAAGGGCGCGGAGCTCACCCACGGCAACCTGGTGGCCAACGTGCTGCAGCTCAATGCCTGGGTGGGAAAACTGTTCACGCCGGGTGAGGAGGCGATGATCACCGCGCTGCCGTTGTACCACATCTTTTCACTGACGGTGAATGCCCTTTTCATGATGCACTTCGGCGGCGAGAATGTACTGATTACCGATCCGCGCGACATCCCGGGGTTTATCAAAATTCTCAAACGTACGCGCTGGACGGCCATTACGGGGGTCAACACCCTCTACAACGCCCTTCTGAACCGATCCGGTTTCACGCGGCTCGACTTTTCACAACTGCGTTTTGCCCTCGGCGGCGGCATGGCGGTGCAGCGAGTGGTCGCCGAGCGCTGGAAAAAAACCACCGGCATACCGCTTATCGAAGGCTACGGCCTCACCGAAACCTCGCCGGTGGTGAGCGCCAATCCGCTCACCATCACCGATTATTCCAGCTCCATCGGCCTGCCGCTCCCCGCCACGGACATATCCATCCGCGACGATGACGGCAAGGAACTCGGTATCGGCGAAGAGGGCGAACTGTGCGTGCGCGGCCCGCAAGTCATGCGCGGTTACTGGCAATATGAAGACGAAACCAAAAAGGCCATGAGCGAAGACGGTTACTTTCGCACCGGCGACATTGCAAGGGTGGACGAAAGCGGCCTGATCTATCTCGTCGATCGCAAGAAAAACATGATTGTGGTCTCCGGCTTCAACGTGTATCCGAACGAAGTGGAAGACGAACTCGCGCGCATGCCGGGCATTGCCGAGGTGGCTGTCATCGGCATTCCCGACGAACACTCAAACGAGGCCGTCAAGGCTTTTGTCGTGCGCCGGGATCCGGGACTGACCGAGGATGCGATCATCTCGTTCGCGCGCGAAAACCTGACGCGCTACAAAGTACCCAAGCACGTCGAGTTCCGCGAGGAACTTCCCAAGAGCAACGTCGGCAAGATTCTCCACCGCGCCCTGCGCGACGAAAAGCAAGGCCCTTCATGACTCCGCATCCCCCTTCCGCCTGACGGCGGAAGGGGGAAGGAAGCCCGACCCCAAGCCTCAAAAGCCACGCCGCGGCCCGCCCGGAATCGTGCGGGAGAGCGGCGAGACCCATGAATCTGACGACAACACATGCACCGGGACTATTGCCCGGCGGCGCGGAAAAGCAGGATTCGTGCTGCGGTTGCCCTTGCGGAGCGCCGGTTCGGCAATCGGCTCGAAGGCGGGCTGCGTGGATCGCGCGGGAGTACCGGCGAGAAGGCCATGGCCGGCACCCAGTGCCGTGCCCGCACGTGCGTAAACAAAACGAGGATCGAAACAACGCGAATTGCTCGGCATACCGCAAACCCATGCTCGTCACGACGGCTGCGGGCCACCACAACACAAGCTAGAGTCAACGTCATGTCAGCTTGGGTGTGCCCGACCCGCATTGAACCTGGAGCGGCTCCGTGGCTACTCCAGACTTCATGCATCCCAATGGATGCACTGCTGCCTGGGCCGGGGTCGGGCTTATTGTTACCTCCGCTTGCACCACCATGGGTGGGAGCGAATTCTGGCCGGAACCTCCACGCAAATCCCCTCTTGCTGCGTGGATTTCAGACTGTCGGGCGACACTATAGCCATATTTTTCCGTAAAGTCAAAGCAAAGTCAAAAATTGGCATGGCGAGGTTCGGCGCCTTACAGGCCGCCCGGCCGAAAGTCGCCGAATACAGCCGTCTCGGCGGCCTCGGGCCAAGTTGGCAGTGAGCCTCGTGGACAAGAATGCCGCCGCCGTTCAACCACCATCGGCGAACGTCGGGCGGCCTTGCAAATCATGCAGGCTAACTGCGAATGCGCGAAACCAGTCTGAGTTTTGCACCGCTTGCGGCCTTGCGCTTAGTCCGCAACATGCGCTCGATCGTCGCCGGCGGCAGCGGATACGAATACAGGAAACCCTGCCCTTCCAGGCAACCGGCCTGCAGCAGGAACTCATGTTGCGCGTCGGTCTCGATTCCTTCGGCGATGGTGGCAAGGCCGAGGCTGTTGGCCATGGCCAGTATGGCCGTAGTGATGGCCACATCATTGGCATCGTCCGGAAGCCCGGTAACGAAGGAGCTGTCGATTTTCAAGTAGGCGATTGCGGGCAGTTTCAGGTAGGTCATCGAGGAATAACCGGTGCCGAAATCATCGATGGCGACACCTACGCCAAGCCTGTGCAGATCGCGCATCGTTTGCTCGGTTTCCTCGTTCAGGCGCAACATCGCACTTTCCGTGATTTCCAGCACGATGCGATCAGCCTTGACCTCATGCTCCTGCAACGCATGCCGGATTCTCTCGACCAGCCCCGGGTGGCCAAACCAGCGCGCCGACACGTTAATCGCCACTCGGATGCGCGTCATGCCCAACTCTTCCCATGCATGGAGTTGTGCGCAAACGGCATGAATGACCCACTCGTCGATGCGGTGGATGATGCCGATGCTCTCGGCCACGGGTATGAACTCCGCCGGCATCACTTCATTGCGTTCCGGGTGTTGCCAGCGCAACAGAGCCTCGACCCCGACGATGCGCCCCGAATGCATTTCGACGCTCGGTTGGTAAACGAGGCGGAATTCATCGTTCAGGAGCGCTTGGCGGAGTTCCGCGGTCAGTTGCAGCCGATGGTGGGCGTCGGCCTGCATCTTCGGGACATAGAAACGCCAGGTATTGCGCTCTTCGGTCTTGGCCGCGTACATCGCGGCGTCGGCATTGGCGATCAAACCCGGCGCATCCGTACCATCCAGCGGAAAGGCAGCGATACCGATGCTGGCACTGAGCACGACTTCATTTCCTGCAAAGTAGAACGGACGGGAAAGCGCCGACAAGAGCCGGTCGGCCAGCGAGGCCGCATCTTCGCGGTGCGCCAGCTCCGGCAACAGTACTGTGAACTCGTCGCCACCAATGCGCCCGACAATGTGAGCGTCGCCCACCTGCTGCCGAATGCGCTCGGCGGCCAGCTTCAACAATTCGTCGCCAATGGCATGGCTGAAGCTGTCGTTGACGAACTTGAATGCGTCGAAATCAATGAACATTACCGCCGCGGCGCCACGTTCCTGCTCGGCACGCTCGAGCGCGGCTTCGCAATAACGCTCGAACTCCGCACGGTTGACCAAGCCGGTCAAGGGATCGTGTGCAGCGAGATGCTGCAGTCGGTGCTGGGCTGCCTTGGCGGTCGAGATATCGTCGAATACCGCCACGTAACGCACGATGCGTCGTTCTGCATCACGGATCGTGCTGATACTCAATTTTTCGGCATACGTGCTGCCATCCTTGCGACGGCTCTGCACTTCACCCGACCAGTGCGAGGCGGGCCCGATTTCTTCCCAAATCGCGGTGGACAACGGGCTGCCGTCCGGCATGCTGCGCGAATCCTCCAAGCACGTGCCAGCCAGATCTTCCGCGGTGAATCCCGCTATGCGCGTGGCGGCGATGTTGATCGAAATTACGCGCCGCTCGGGATCGGCGATGATGACGCCTTCGGCAATGTTGGCGAGCGCCTCGGCGGCAATGCGCCGTTCGCGATCGCTCACCACACGCTCGGAGATATCGCGGATGATGGCCTGGCGCACAATCTGCCCGCCCCACGCCGTCATACTGCTTTGCATATCGACCGGTCGCGTACCGTTGCCCGCACCCCGCAATTCGGCGCCGCCCGACGATTCGTTGGGCACGTCTTGTTCGAACAAATCCGCATAGGAGGTTCCCTGCAACTCCTGTGGATCGCGACCCGTCCATGCGCTCGCGGTGCGGTTTGCATCGAGGATACGCCCGCTGCCCTCGTCCACCATCACTATCGC
>JAKDMP010000126.1 GCA_030452225.1 Gammaproteobacteria bacterium | reverse complement strand
TGGCGCCGCGAGGAGCATGCCAAAGACTCGGCAAGCACCGCGATAGACTGGCGCGGTCTGCAGGCTGCAGTCTTCAAACCGACCTCAATCATGCCCAATTCTTCAACCTATTCAGCAACTTGCAGTGTAGCGCCAGTCGGCCTCGTGAATAATGCAGGTTAACGTTCGGCTTGGTAAAAAACCGTTCTACGCCTCGGAAGGGAGGTGTAGAACGGCAATTTGGGTATGACAAAACATCACGATCCTAATTGTTTTTCTCGATGAATTGCGCCGCGCTTAAGAACAGGTAGGTCTCTCCGAGCGTTGCCTCGTAGAGAAGTTGCTGTTTCTTTTCCGCAGCCCTTGGTTTTTTGCTGCCAGGTTTCCATTCATCCACTTGACCATTGCAGTCATAGTCAACGAGCTGCACTATTGATTCGTTTGATTCTTTCGTACTGGTGTACATCATGGTACAGAGCTTATGACTGGACTTCTTGAGTGAGTCATCGAAGCCGAAGCTTGCGAAGACAGATCCCACCGAATAGCTGAACCTGTGGGCGCCCTCATCCATTTCTACCGCCTTTGTCTCAAGAAGCCTCTTGATGAGCTTTGATACTTTTACGCTGGGAACCTTATAACTTTTGTGGTCCGCAGGAAAACCCTTGCCCGCTACATACGCCACAATAATGTGACGCCCAAGAAGTTTTTCGTACATGCTCTGCCACTTTTGCGGAAACTTGCGAGTAACTATACTTTTCTTGGTTTCAGGGTTTTTGAAGCTCAGGATATCGAGTTCCCCGTCGCAGCCCAGATCCGTGAATCCAACCTGCGCTGGGTTACCGCTCACTTTGAATATGATCATGCAATCTTCTTTTCCATCCTTTGCAAATGTACGGAATGCGGAACTGCTACTTCCAAGTCTATAACTCAACCCAATTGAGCCATCGTCCGTCGTTTCCATGGCGCTCGTTTTGTGAATGAGGGTCTTGAGTTTCGGGATGTAATCGGAAGCCTCTTCTGCGAAAGCGGTACCGAAGGCAGAAAAAACAAGTAGTAATACTGCCACCATGACAAGTAGCGTTTTCATGACGTTATATCTCCGCGAAAAGAGCGAAATTACTCCGGAAAAGGAATACACGGCGGGCCTCCTTTTGTTCAAATGTGAATCGTCAGCTCGCGCAATCAGGGTGTTGCCGGCCGGTGAGGGCCATCGGCCCGGGGCACCCAGGGTTCTGACTGACCATTCATGATTCTCGGCAGCGCCTCGATGACCGGTAGTCTGGCGTCGGTCTGCCAGTGGGCCGCCCGCAGCCGTTCCGCCGCCGCCAGAAGCGCCTTTCCCCCTTTCAGCTTGACGAGAGATTCATGGGTCTTGTCGATGCTCTGGGCGTCGTGCGTCTCCAGGGCGATGAAGTAGCGGATCTGGGTGCGAGTATCTTTGCCGGCGATCAGCTCGGTCTGCAGCTTCCAGTAGGGCTTGTACATGTAATATTCGTCGCCCGGAGGCGCGGGCGTCACCAGCAACCCCATATGACGGCGTTTGCGAAATTCTTGTTTCCATTTGCCGCCGGATCGTTTGGGCGCCAGGTAAATCTCCTTGGCCACCGCCAACAGTTTCTCCTCGCCGACGACTTGCGCGATCGCCTGGTACGATCCCCACGCCTCGGCATAACCATAATGCCGGCCATCGACGATCAACTGCACCGCGTAAGCCTGTGGATTATCCTTGCACCAGAGCGCCGCCAGCGCGGTTTGCGGCAAGGCCCACATCACCGCGATCCGCCCATCTGCGCTTCTGCCCGCCGGCAACTCCTTTTCGCTGTCCCATATGTCTCGATATCGAACCAGCCCCAGCGGTTTGAGGTCCGTCAGGTTGCCCTTGCCGTCCATTGGGATGGCCGAGACCTTGCGGGCCGCCTCAAGGAGTTGTTTCTCCCCCACGGCCTGCACCAGCGCCTCGTAGCCATCCACCGCCTCCACCACGTTTGTGTGCTTGTTGCGAAGAAGAGTCTTCACGACGTATCCCTGGGGACCATTCAACGAGCCTGTTTTCCTGATAACCTTCTGCAGCAGATACCAGGCGTCCGTGTAACTCAGGTCCCGATCCTCGGCGATTTCGATCAACAAATCGCCCTTCGAATTTCGCTTCCACAGCGCCCGAAGTACGGTGATCGGCAGGGCGTTGGGAAGGATCGTTTTGCCCTCGGGATGCTTGCCGGTGGGCCGGTTGTCCCCCTTGGGGCGTCTGGGCGGCAGCGAAAATCCCAGCCGCTCAATGTCCGTCATGCGGCCCGTTCGATTCTGCGGAATGCCGGCCGCCTGACGCGCCACGTCGTTCACCGCTTTCTCCCCCATGACGCTTTTCAACGCCTCATAATCCGCCGTCGCCTCTTGGCCGGATCGGCCGCGGTACAGCCGCAGCATCAGGATCGTGTAGGCCTTCGGATCGTCATACGCCGCCATCCGCTCGCCGGCGCGGAGAAACTCATCGTAATCGCGCCACACCCGGTAGTTTTCAAAGGCATCCCGGTTCTTTTTCAGCGCCGCCATGAACGGCCCGGGCAGAACGGTCAGGCTCCCGAAATCCACACCGTCGCGGCCGTGTTTCGCCCTGTTGGAAGCTTTGATGTCGGCGCGCATGGCTTTGACCAGTCGTGCGAACGCCGGCCGCGCCAGCAGGCTGATGCCGCCGTCGATCTCGCCGGCCACGCCGCTGAGCCCGATGGTTCCGTACTCGCGGAATCGGCGCCGTTCACCCGGCTCATCCAATCCGGATATGACGCCGGTGGACAGATACATCACATCCTTGCCCAACAGGAGCTGCTGAAAGCGCTCTCGTGCCGCCTCAAGGTCGCGGCCGTCGGGGTATTGCCGGAAAAATTCACGCCGCGCCATGGCGATCCTGGCGCTGATCTGTGCCTTGGTGCCCACCAGGTCCACGAAATCGTTGACCGCGCGTCCGGCCAACTCGCCCCACGCCCGGGCCGCCAGATGATCCATCAGGTCCGGCTTCGCCGCCGCGTGGCCCGGAAGCATGGCAAGCAGGGCACCAAGCATGAGAAGCCCGAGGCATTGCCGGCTTTTCAAAACGCGCTTCGGCGCCGATGGGTGTTTGTCGAACATCACGATTCCCCTGTTTCAGTGATGAGGTGGAGGCCGGTCTTCCTCAATCGCATCAAGCCATTTTCCACACAGTCCGAGGGCGGGTTCAAGGATGGATGCCTGCCGGGTTTGAGTTTGAAGTGCCCAGTATCAAGGCTTCTGCCCGGAAGCCTTTCTTGTCGAAAGCGCGGCCGGGGGCGCAATAAATGACTTATACTCCGGAATACATGCTCGAAACGCCGGAGGCGCATGGCCTCATGGATGTGGACGTCCTGTCCGACGCGCTGGATATGGTTCGCCTGAGCGGTGCGCTGGTCTTTCGCGTGGACATACGGGGGCCGTGGGGCATAGCGGGCGACCCTGCGCTCAACAAGTTCGCATCGGTACTGCCGGCGGGCAGCAATCACATCATCGTCCTTCATATCGTGATTTCCGGCGAGTGCTGGGTACGCCATGCCTCCTGCGGTTGGTTTCGCATGCCCCGCGGCCATGCGGTAGTGCTGGCGCACGGCGACCGGCACGACCTCGCGGACCGCCGCGGACGGCCCACGATTCCCTTCACGAAGATGCTCGACGGCCGACCGGTGGTGAAACTTCGCCATGAACGATTCGAGACCGGGACGGGTGAGACCACCGGCATTTTGTGCGGCATACTCGGCTGCGACCGAAGCTCCTTCGAGCCGCTGTGCAGTTCGTTGCCGGCATTGTTCACGGTGGCGCTCGACGAGCGCGCCAATCAGTTGACCCGATACGCGGCGAACGAGGCGGTAGAGGCGTGCCCGGGTGCCGACAGCCTTCGCGTACGCATGGCCGAGTTGTTGTTCATGGAAACCCTGCGCCTGTACATGCAGGATCTGCCCTCGGACGCCACCGGATTGCTGGCCGGTCTGCGCGATCCGCTGATCGTGCACGCGTTGCGCGCCCTGCACAAGGCGCCGCAAAAGCCCTGGTCGGTCGAATCGCTCGCGGCTTGTACTCACACTTCCCGCTCGAGTCTCGCCGAGCGCTTTCGTGAAGTGATCGGCGAGCCGCCCATGCATTACCTCACCCGCCTGCGCATGCACCGGGCCGGCCGTTATCTCAACGAGCGTACATGGCCCGTCGATCAGGTGGCCGACGAAGTCGGTTACGAATCCAGCGCTGCGTTCCAGCGCGCCTTCAAGCGCCACTTCGGTGTGCCCCCGGCCGCCTGGCGCCGCGCCGCAAGGCGCTAGCCAACCGGGTAGTTGGCTGCGGCGCTACGCAGCGGTCGCCGGTTTGGCGTTTATCGTGTCGAGCAAATGCGAAAGGAAGGCGTCGGCGACGGTGGCGAGGCCGGCGGGGCCGCCAAGGTCGGAAACTTGCGTCATTTCGAGGCCGGCGTAGCCGCAGGGGTTGATGCGGCGGAAGGGCTCGAGGTCCATGGCGACATTGAAGGCAATGCCGTGGTAGCTTGCCCGGTTCCTGATCCTCAGGCCGATCGAGGCGATTTTCTTGTCCTCGACGTAGACGCCCGGCGCCTCGGGCCTGGCATGGGCCTCGATGCCCCAGGTTGAAAGCGTTTCGATGGTGGTGTTCTCGAGCAGGCTCACGAGCGCGCGCGGCCCCATCCCGAGCCGGCGCAGGTCGAGGAGCGGATAGACCACCAGTTGCCCCGGCCCGTGGTAGGTGACCTGCCCTCCGCGATCGATATGGATCACGGGAATGTCGCCCGGCGCGAGGACATGCTCGCGCTTGCCGGCAAGGCCCAGGGTGAAGACCGGGTCGTGTTCGAGGAGCCAGACTTCATCCCGTGTGCCGGCATCGCGCGCCGCGGTGAAGGCCTGCATCTTGCGCCACACCGGCTCGAACGGCATCCGCCCCAAGCGCCGAATTTCAATGTTCGTCTCATTGGCTTTATGCCTGGATTCCCGCTTTCGCGGGAATGACAGATTTGGCAAAGTCGCGGTGACTATACTCACAGCAGGAATTTGACCGCTTCGCAGGCGCGCAGCTCGGTGTACATCGCTTCGAGCTGTTCGCGGCTGGTAGCGACGAAGGTGGCGGTTACCGCGACGTAGTTTCCCTTGCGGCTCTTGTTGGTGCGGAACTCGATCGTCGTGCCGTCTTCGAGATGCTTGGCGAGTGAGGCATTGAGTGCTTCGAGCAGCGCATCGTCGTTGTCGCCGATGACCTTCATCGGCACGCGCTGTGGATACTTGAGCGCCTCGTTCTCGGGTTCGTTCATGCGCCGCACTCGCGTTGCTTGAGTTGCTGGAATGCTGCGTGGACTTTTCCCCACAACGGCCCCGGGGTGCCGTTGCCGACGGGTTGGCCGTCCAGGCGCGTCACGGCAATGACTTCCCGGGTCGAACTGGCGAGCCAGATTTCGTCGGCGCGGGTGAGATCGGCGCAAGCAATGTCCTGTTCCTTCAGGCCGAGTTCAAGCGACTGAATGCTGTCGGCGACCACTTCGCGGGTGATGCTCGGCAGGCGTTCATGGCTTGCCGGAGGCGTGGCGATGACGCCGTCCCGGACGACGAATACGCAACTCGACGAGCCTTCCGCAAGCCGTCCGCCGCGCACGAGAATGGCTTCGTCCGCGCCCTGCGCTTGCGCTTCCCGGCGGAGCATGACGGCGGCCAGCAGCGCGACGGACTTGATGTCGCAGCGCAGCCAGCGGATGTCTTCGAGGGTGACCGCCTTTATGCCGTGCTTGCGCTGGTCCGGGTCGGGCGGAGCCAGTGTCCAGGCAAATCCGAATACGGTGGGGGGTGTGCCCTCGGCGGGCAGAAAATCGCGCCCGCTTTCCGTGCCGCGGGTGACTTCGAGGTAGACGCCTAGATCGCCGCCGCCGTTTTTCCCGACGAGTCCCGCAAACAGTTCGCGCCATTGCGCACCCGTGCGGGGATTGCCGATGCCGAGCGCTTCGAGGCCGGCCGCAAGACGCTCGAGGTGCGACTCGAGGCGCAGCGGCCGGCCGCCGTAGCAGGGTACGACTTCGTACACGCCGTCGCCGAACAGAAAACCGCGGTCGAGCGGCGAAATGCGGGCCGCGTCGGTCGCGACGAACTCGCCGTTCAGGTAACAGGTTGGAAGTGCTTCAGCCATCCTGCAATTTTAACGCCGGAGTAAAAGATGCGCTTTGACTCCGCTCCACTACGCTCAGCACGAACGGATGGAAATGGCTGTTTACACTCCGAGTACATCGTTGTGAGTTCGTTGGAATATCTGCACATGTGCCGTTGGACGCGCCGAGAAGCACAGCCCGGCGCGGGGGAAAGGGGGACGTTTACTAACCCGAACGCTAGTAACGCGGCGCTCAGCGGGTCTGGGCCGGGTCGGATGCAAGGCGCGCGGGCGCAGGAAGGGTGGTTCCCTTTCAAGCCCGTGCAACGCAGCAGGCGGCCCG
>JAKDMP010000224.1 GCA_030452225.1 Gammaproteobacteria bacterium | reverse complement strand
GCCCTCCGGAGTGAGCTCGACAATGTGGCCATGGGGGTTGGGGCCGCGCGGGTTCGCGGCGTTAGTGTCCCCCGGTTTGCGCTTCGAGTTATTGCTGAGCATGATGTAGACCCTGCCGGTCTTCGGATTGGCCTCGACGTCTTCGGGCCGGTCCATCGGCGTCGCGCCTAGCAGATCGGCCGCACGACGCGCTTCGATGACGACGTCGGCCTGACTGGCAAAACCGTTTGCCGGGGTCAGGGCGCGCGTGCCGAATACCAATGGCAACCACTCGAACATCCCATCCTCACTGAATTTCGCGGCGAACAGTGTGCCAGTGTCGAGCAGGTTGCGATTGGCTTTTCGATCGTAGGCATCGAATCGGCCCTGGCTGACGAACTTATAGACATATTCGAAGCGCTGGTCATCGCCCATGTAGACGACAACCCGGTTATCCGCGTTGAGCGCAACCGCTGCGCCTTCGTGCTTGAAACGGCCCAGCGCCGTGCGCTTGACCGGGGTAGCGGCTGGGTCGTAGGGGTCCACCTCCACGATCCAGCCGAAGCGGTTGGGCTCGTTCGGCTCGCGTCCGACGTCGAAGCGCTGGTGGTAGCGGTGCCAGCCGTATTTGCCGTCTGGCACGCCGTAGCGCCGGTGGTTGCTCTGCTCCCGGTGATCCGCGGCGAGCTCGCCGCCAAAGTAGTGCTGGAAGTTCTCCTCGGCGAGCAGATAGGTTCCCCACGGGGTCATGCCGCCGGCGCAGTTGCTGAGCGTGCCAATCACTCGCCGCCCGCTGGGGTCCGCCGTGGTTTTGAGGCGGTCATGGCCGGCGGCCGGGCCGGATACCGCCATAATGGTGCTGCGGGTTGAGATCCGGCGGTTGAAGCGGCTATTCGGCACATACTGCCATTTGCCGCCATCGCCGCGACGCACCTCCACGATGCTGGCCCCATGGGCGGCCATCTCGATCTCGACCGTCTGTGCAGTATCCCCAGCATAGTTGGGGAACATGAGTTCCTGGCAGGTGTACTCATGGTTCACGCATAACAGCGCGTGCTCACTACTGTGGCTACCGATCGGCAACGGCGCGAAACCGATGTAATCGTTGTTGTAGCCGAACTGCCGTTCCTGGGCGTCGGCCGACTGATTCATCGGCTCGAACGCCGGTGCATCGGGCAGCACCGGATCGCCCCAGCGAATTAGAACGTCAGCATCATATCCCGCGGCCACGTGATGAGTGGCATCGACGCCCGCATCGAGCTCCGGGAAGTCAAAGTGCCCGCCCGCGGTAAACGGCTTGGCGGCACAGCCGCCGAGCAATGTCACCGGAGTGATGGCAAACGCACCGGCTGCGGCGGATACCGCCAGGGTGCCTCTGAGAAACTCCCGGCGCCCCAGGCGGCGGGCGAGGACATCGGCGAACGTCGGGCTGTGGAGCGGGTTTACCGGTACATCGTCCGAGTCGTCGACCGCCCGGCGGCTTGTCTGTGGCTCGTCGCTCTGTTGCACCATGGCTGTTGGTCCTCTTTGAATGCGGCGGTTGGCCGGCGGCAAACCCGCCGGCCGCTCGTCGCCATTATCGCTCGCAAGCCATGACACCCATATTACGACCGCGCCCCCCGTTCGATGCGCTTTCATCATCCGGTAACACA
>JAKDMP010000223.1 GCA_030452225.1 Gammaproteobacteria bacterium | reverse complement strand
CACGCCCGCGGCGGGCATTCGCGCCTTCGCGATCATCCGCACCCTGGGGCGCTACGCCGAACGGCTGGTGAATCACGATGCGACGCTGAAGCTCCTGAGTCGCCTGCGCGTATGGGTTTACGCACACATCGCACCCCTTTCTCCGGCTGTGCTCGCGCGTTACCGCAAGGGCGATGTTCTCAACCGATTGGTGGCCGATGTCGATGCGCTGGACAACGCTTGGCTGCGTGTGTTCTCGCCGGTTGCGGTGGCCATTGTCGGCACGCTCGCGATATTCATTTTTCTGCTGTTTGTCTCCACGCCCATAGCGTGGCTGAACCTTGCCCTGCTGATCTTCATCGGCGTAGCCCTGCCCTTTGCCACGCAACGACTGGGACGGGAACCGGCAAGAGCTGCCGCGCAAAGCGCCGGTGAATTGAAGGCGGCGCTGACGGAAAACATCGCCGGGCTGGGTGAACTGGCCGTGCTCGGCGCGGCCCCCGAGCGAATGGGAAAGGGTGACGCATGCAGTCGGCGGTTGGCCCGGGCACAGGATCGCGGACTCGCCGCCGAGGCCATCGCGCTGGCGGCCACCGTGCTCGCGACCGGCGTGGCCATCACGCTCACCTGGCTGCTGCTGGCACCCGCCGCCTCCAACGGTGACATGAATCCGTTGATTCTGCCGTTGCTGATCTTCCTCGTGCTGTCCAGTACCGAGATCGTGCAAAATCTTCCCGCCGCATTTCGCGCACTCGGCGATACGCTCGCGGCGGCACGCCGGGTGTTTTCACTCAGTGACGAAACCCCCGCCGTCATCGAGGCGCCACGGCCACTGACCCGCATCCCGGGATACGGGGTCGGCTTCGAGAGCGTCACGTTTCGCTATGCGTCCCATCTCGAACCGGCGTTGATCGATGTCACTTTCGAGCTTCCCGAAGGCACGGCCATGGCCATCGTCGGCCCCTCGGGCGCCGGCAAGAGCTCCATCGCCCAATTGTTATTGCGCTTCCACGATCCGAATGCGGGCCTGATCCGTGTCGGCGATCAACCGCTGGAGAATCTGGCGCTGGAACCCCTGCGACGTCAGTTCGCTTGGGCGCCACAAGCGAACCGCCTATTCAGCACTACAATTCGCGAAAATCTTCGCCTGGCCTCGCCCACTGCGGATGACAACAGGTTGTGGTCGGCTCTGGAATTCGTCGGACTGGCTGACGAAGTTCATGGCTTCGGCAATGCGCTCGATCATTACGTCGGCGCCGGCGGCCTCGCGCTTTCCGCCGGGCAGGCTCGTCGCCTCGCCCTCGCCCGCGCCTGGCTCAACGCCGCGCCGATACTGCTTCTGGACGAACCCACCGAAGGACTGGATGCGGCCATTGAACGGCGCATCATTAAGCAGCTCGCGCATCGGCGCGGCGCGCGCAGCCTGCTGCTGATCACCCACAGGCTCAACGGTCTCGAAGCCATGGATCAAATTCTCGTCATGGACCGGGGCCGCATCGTCGAGCGCGGCACTCACGATTCGCTGATTGCCGCAAACGGCTTTTACACCCGCATGACGCAATACCTCGGCTGAACCATGGCAAACCACGATACATCTTGCCGTGGGAGATTCTATGTTTCATTGCAACCCCTCAGCGGGTGTGCGAGGGTGATA
>JAKDMP010000125.1 GCA_030452225.1 Gammaproteobacteria bacterium | reverse complement strand
TTGCTGAAGTCCTGGCCCATCAAGGTGCCGGAGATCTGGCGCGTGTACCACTCGCTTTGCACGATCACATAGCTCTTGTCGGCGGGCGGCAGCGGGTTGGCCACGGGATCGACGATGATCGCGCCATACATGCCGTTGGCCATGTGCTGCAGCACCGGCGGGGTGCCGCAATGGTAGATGAACACGCCCGGCACTTTGGCGACGAAGGAAAAGTGGATGGACTCGCCGGGCATGATGTCCTTGAAGCTCAGGTTGGGCGGGGTTTGTGCGGAATGGAAGTCGATGGCGTGCAGCATGTCGCCGTGGTTGGTGAAGGTCACGTTGACCGTCTGCCCCTGGCGCACGTGGATGATCGGCCCCGGCACCGTGCCGCCGAAGGTCCAGGCCTTGTACTGCACGCCGTTGGCGATGGTGACCCTCTGGTCCGAGGCGATGAGATGGACGTTGACCTCCGGGCCGGTGCCGACAAGCGGCGGCAACCTGGGGTCGTAGTAGTTGCCGAGAGGCTTCTCGTCCGAGGCCAGCGACAGGGGCGTCACGGCGGCGGCGGCAAACGCGGGGGTCGGCGGCTTGACGTTGAAACTGCTCTTCAGGCTACCGACCAGGAAGATGACGATCACGGCAATGCCGATCATGGCGGGGATCTGCACGCTCCAGGGCATGGCCTTCGGTTCTCGTTCGAGCGTTTCCCGGCCGCCCCATTCGGCGAAGCGGCGCCATTTCGGCCAGCGTTTTTCGATGAAGAAGTCGAGACTGTAGGGGCTGCGCCCTTCGCGGTTGTCGATGCCGATCAGGGCGACGAAAATCAGCACGTAGGCGAGCGCCGCGCCCATGTTGGCGGCGCCGACGGTGTACGGGCCGCCGAACCCGCCGGCGGTGCTCCAGATCAGGAGGCTGAGCAGCAGGCCTCCGATATAGATCGTCTTGCGCGCGAAGCCGGCAAGCAGGCCGAAGGCGATGATGGTTTCCAGGGCCCGGGTGAGCCAGATGAACAGCGCGGCATTCGGGGTCACCAGGCCGATCCACAGGTCGAACCAGCCGGCGAGCCAGGCGGGTTGCCCCGCCGCGGCATTGTGCAGGTAGCCGACATAGTGCCGGGCGAAATCGGGCTGCCAGGTCAGCGCCGCGCTGACCGCCCAAATCAACCCGAAGGCCACGCGCAGCGCACTCGTTGCCGCCGCCGGCCAAGCTTGGGAAACTCGTGCACGAAGCGCACCTTGCGACATGAAAAACTCCTCTCGGCTTGCCGGGCGCGACTCCGCTCTGGCTGCGTTTGGCACGCTTGTGTAATGTATGCAACGAGGCGTGGATTGCCCTTGAGCTGCGTCAATTATTCACAAGGCAATACAGGCGTTGCGGTTAGAATGGTGCCGAGGAGAGGACTCGAACCTCCACGAGGAAACCCCCACCAGCACCTGAAGCTGGCGCGTCTACCAATTCCGCCACCTCGGCACCGAGGGGTCGGGCGCTGCCCGAGCAACCATGACAGAACGCAATATTTTCCTTTATAGGTGACCTGTTGTCAACGAAGGCCCGTGCCAAAAAGAACCCGGAACGCCGCGATTGGAGTCGCTGGCGCAAGGAAGACCCCGCGCGCCAGCGTGAAGCGTCCCGCTACGCGCGCCCGATCCCGAGTCGCGCTTGGCTGCGGCTGTATTTCGAGCAGTGCGGCAAGCCGGTGCCGGCCGCGGCGGTGGCGGAGGATTTTGCGCTGGTCGATGAAGACCTGCGCGAAGCCTTGGACTACCGCCTGGGGGCGATGTGCCGCGACGGCGATCTGGTCGAGAACCGCCGCGGGCAGTTCTGCCTGACGCGCAAATTGCCGGTGAAGACCGGCACCGTGCTGGCTCATCGCGACGGTTTTGGTTTTCTTGCACCCGACGACGGCTCGGAGGATGTCTTTCTGCCGCCGCGCACCATGCGCAGCCTCATGCACGGCGATCGCGCCGCCGTGCGCGTGCAGAAAAAGCCCGATGGCCGCTTCGAGGGTCGGCTGGTGGACGTGCTCGAACGCAGCCGTACGCGCATCGCCGGCACCTACTTTCGCGAGCATGGACTCGGGTTCGTGCGGCCGTCCGACTCGCGTTTCTCCGACGATGTTCTCGTCCCTCCGGAGGGTGCCGGCGAGGCCAAGGCGGGCCTCATGGTGACGGTCGAACTCACCGCTTGGCCCGACCGGCGCAGCCCGGCGGTGGGCCGTGTGGTCGAGGTGCTGGGCGAGCGTGAAGAACGGGGCATGGCGACCAAGCTTGCGATCCGCAACCACAGCCTCTCGCATTTCTGGCCGGAGGCGGTCGGCGAGCAGGCCAGCGGTTTCCCGGACAAAGTGACGGCGAAGGAGGTGAAGGACCGCGAGGATCTGCGCGAGTTGCCGTTCGTGACCATCGACGGCGAGGATGCACGCGACTTCGACGATGCGCTTTACTGCCGGCGCGCCGGCGAGAGCCTGAAATTGTTTGTCGCCATCGCCGACGTATCGCATTACGTGCGCCCTGAAAGCCCGCTCGACGTTGAAGCCGAACGGCGCGGCAATTCGGTGTACTTCCCGGACCGTGTTCTCCCGATGTTGCCCGAGGCCCTGTCGAACGGGCTGTGCTCGCTCAACCCGGAAGTGGATCGGCTGTGCATGGCGGCCGAACTCGACGTGGATCGCGAGGGCCGTGTGAAGCGCAGCCGTTTCTACCCTGCCGTCATCCATTCGCAGGCGCGGCTCACGTACACCGAGGTTGCGGCCATCCTGGTCGACGGCGACAAAAAGGCGCGCACCCGGCGCAAGAAAATCCTGGCGCATCTGGAGGATTTGCACGCCGTGTACCGGGCCCTGGCGAAGGCGCGCCGGCAACGCGGCGCGATTGATTTCGACTCGGTCGAGCCGCGCTTTGTTTTCGACAAGGCGGGGCACGTCAAGGCATTGGTTCCGGTGCTGCGGACCGACGCCCACCGGTTGGTCGAGGAGTGCATGATCGCCGCGAACAGTGCCGTGGCGAGGTATCTGCAGCGCAAGAAGGTGCCGGCCCTGTACCGCGCGCACGAACGTCCGCCGGTGGACAAACTGGTCGAACTGCGTGATTTTCTCGCCCTGCACGGGCTCGCGCTCGGCGGCGGCGACACCCCCGAGCCGAAACACTACTCCAAATTGTTGCGGATCATTGCCGAGCGCCCGGATCGACTGCGTATCGAGACGATGCTTCTGCGCTCGCTCGCACAGGCGGTGTACGAGCCGGGATCGACCGAGCATTTCGGCCTTGCGCTCGAGTATTACACCCATTTCACCTCGCCGATCCGGCGTTATCCCGATCTGGTTGTGCACCGCGCACTGAAACAGGCGATTGGCGCCGATGGAGGAAGCCTCGACGAGGCGTCGCTGGAAAGGCTGGGGCGGCATTGTTCGGATACCGAGCGGCGCGCCGACGAGGCTACCCGCGAGGTGGCCGATACGCTCAAGGCCGAGTTCATGAGCGAACGCCTCGGCGAGACTTTCCCGGGTGTCATCGTGGGCGTGACCGGTTTCGGCCTGTTCGTGCAACTCGAAAACCTCTACATCGAGGGCCTGGTGCATGTGACCGCGCTCGCCTCCGATTACTACCGTTTCGATGCGACCTCGCAGCGGCTCACCGGAGATCGTTCCGGGGCCAGCTACGCGGTCGGCGACCGGTTTACGGTGCAGGTGGTGCGCGTGAGCGTGGAGGAGGGCAAGATCGATCTCGCGCCGGCCGAACACCCGTCATCCCGGCGCAGGCCGGGATCCAGACGAAAGTGAATCCCGGCGAAGCCGGGGTACGTATTCATGCCGGGCTCCGGCCTGCGCCGGGGCGACGATGGGGTATGGGTTAGGCAGTAATCGAGACATTGATGAGTGATATCGTCTGCGGCATTCACGCCGTGCGTCTCGCGCTCGCGGAAGGCCAGGTGAAGCGGTTGTGGCTGGACGAGCGGCGCAAGGATCGGCGCATTGCCGAATTGCTGGCGCTGGCGCAAAAGCGTGGCGTTACCGTGTCTCCGAGCGGTCATCGCGAGCTGGATCGACTGGCCGAAGGCGTGCGGCATCAGGGCGTGGCGGCAGAAGTCGAAGGCGGCGCGCCGCGTACCGAGAACCAGTTCGAGGCCTGGCTCGATGCGGCACGCGATCCGCTGATCCTGGTGCTCGATGGCGTCGAGGATCCACGCAATCTCGGCGCCTGCCTGCGTGCCGCCGACGGCGCCGGCGTGGACGCGGTCGTGCTGCCGCGCCGCCGCGCCGCCGGCCTCACCCCGGCCGCCCGCAAGACGGCGGCTGGCGCGGCCGAGTCGCTGCCGATATTTTCCGTCACCAATCTCGCTCGTACGCTTGATGTCATGGGGGAGGCGGGCATCGCTCGTCTCGGGGCCGTGTTGGCGCCCGAAGCGACGGCGCCCTGGAAGAGCGACCTGACCGGATCACTTGCCATCATTCTGGGCGCGGAGGAAACGGGTCTGCGCCGGCTCACCCGCGAGAAGATGGATGGGCTCGTCGCTTTGCCGATGGCGGGCGTCGTGGAAAGTCTCAACGTCGCCGTTGCCTGCGGCGTGCTGCTGTACGAGGCTCGCCGCCAACGCGGCTGACCGGTGCCGGGATCTGCCCGGACCCGGCTTCGCTCGTGCCGACGTCGCTCGAACCCCGCTCCTTTGTGAACGGCGAGTATTGCCACGAGCGGGCACGGCCAGTGCCGAATCCATGAGGATTTGCGGATTTCCAACAAATTTTATGGATTTTTCATGAATTGAGTCGTATAGTGGCCATTGTCGAAGATCGGATCAGGCAGACCCATGCAGGGAAACATGGTGACAGGTGTCGGCGGGATATCGAGGTCACTGCATCCGCATGTGCGCAGGATGCTCTCCCAATGTACGTACCCATATCCCGGGCCCGAGGATCCGGTTGACGGCAGAGATGGCACAGAAGTGAAGCGATCCGGGACCAGAGGTCTTTAATGTTTATTGCCACGTTGTGCTGTGCCGAAACCCGACCCGATACGAGGAGAACATGATGAATACTTCTTTCGAACGCACCGGACCCCTGATGGAATTGGACAGCTACCCGCAATGGGCGCAGGAAATGGTCGGTGAATGCGACTTGGTCAAGCACACGGTCGTGGATCACGTGCTGTGGGACGTGATGCGCGAAGAGCCCAACCCTGAAGTTACTGCTACCTTCATGGTCGGTGCCTGGCCCATGATCGAGCGCTTTCCCGGCTACATGGCGCAAAGCCTGCTGAAGACGCGTTTCGGCCGTAGTGCCGGCGACAATGCCGCGCGCCGCTGGCTGGTGCGCAATATCCGCGTGGAACAGAATCACGCCGAGCATTGGCTGAAGTGGGCGGAAGGATCCGGCGTTCCGCGAGAGGAACTGCTGGAAGGCCCTTTGCCTCCCGGTACGCAGGTGATGGCGGACTGGTGCGAGGAGGTCAGTAGAAGCGACTCGCTCGCTGCGAGTGTTGCTGCAGTCAATTACGCGATCGAAGGCGCGACCGGGGAATGGGCTCAAATACTCTACGATAGCGAGAGCTTTGCCGCGCAATACCCGGCGGACACTCGCAAGGCGAGCCTGCGTTGGCTGCAATTGCATGCTGCCTATGACGACAGACATCCATGGGAAGCGCTGGAGATTGTTTGCATCATCCTGGGCGCCGAACCCAAGGCCACGGAGGTGGCCCATGTCGCCGAATGTATCAAGCGCAGCTATACGACCATGCGCATCTTTGGTACGCGTTGCGTGCAACCGGGCCGCATACTGGAAGCAGAGGAACGCCCACAGGTTGCCGCGGCCTGATCCGAACAGGTATGACAAAGTTGTTTGCAATGTTTCAAGGAGGATACTTGACCCGAACCAAACGGCCACCCTGACCCATGCGCCGTGATTCCTTCACGTCGTTGCAACAACCGCTCGCCAAGCGCCTGCGGCCATTGGTCTATGCGCTCATTGCCATGGTGGCGTTCATCCTGTTGCTCACGTGGGCCACCCTGCAGGTCCAGACGGCTCTCGCCGGGTTTCTCAACGGCGAGAGCCTCTGGTCCAAGGCGCAGAAGCAGGTGACGATCGACCTGCTGAACTACGCGGCCACCGGCGACGCCGCCGATTACGCCGACTTCCAGGGCAACTACGCCATTCTGGAGGCGTATCGTTCGGCGCGGGAGAAGGTGTTGTCGGGAGATTTCGATTACGACGAGGTCGAGCAGGATTTGCGCCGCGGAGGTGCAATCGCGGTCGCGATCCCGAAGGCCATATTCCTGCTTGACCATTTTGCCGACTCGTATTTCATGGAAAAGGCACTGAGGGAGTGGCGTGCGAGCGATAGCGCGGTAGCGAAACTCAAGGTGATAGCCGATGAGTTGCATCGTTCGTATGCCGACGGCAGCATTTCGCATGCCGAAATCGTTCGCCAGCGCAACCGCATCAATAGGCTCAACAAGCTCATTCGGCCGCATACCAATCAGTTTTCCATGGCCTTGGCCCAGGGCGCGGTGACAGTGGGGAGGGTGTCATTCGTCAGTGTCATGGTGTTGTCAGCCGCGGCATTTTTCCTGTGGCTGCTGATGGCACGTCGCACACTCGCCGGCATTCGCAGCAGCGAGGAACGCTACCGCCTGTTGTTCGACAGTGCAGCGGACGCGATAGTG
>JAKDMP010000022.1 GCA_030452225.1 Gammaproteobacteria bacterium | reverse complement strand
ATTGCCGGCGGTGCCGGCAAGGGGCAGGACTTTGCCCGGTTTGCCGAGTGCCTGGTCGAATCTTCCCGCGCCGTGGTACTGATCGGAACGGCGGCGCAGGACATCGAACAGCAACTGGGCGGGCGCCTGCCGGTCGCGCACGCCGCCGACATGGCGCAGGCCGTCGGTTTGGCGGCCTCGCTGGCCGAGCCGGGCGACGACGTGGTACTCGCGCCGGCTTGTGCGAGTTTCGACATGTTCGAGAATTACAAGGCGCGCGGCGAGGCTTTCATGCGCGCCGTGGAGGCTCTCGGTGGCGACTGAAGCGACCCTCAATCGCTCCACGCTGGCGCGCCGCGCACCACCGCGTCCGGACCTGGTGCTCGTCGGGTTGATCGCCGCGTTGCTGGGAATCGGCCTGGTCATGGTGGCCTCGGCGCCGCTGCCCACCGCGGACGGCAGCGTCAGCCTGTCCGGTTTTTATCACCAGGCGGTTTGCGCTTTGCTCGGCCTGGTCGTCGCCGTCGTGCTGTACGGCACCCCGCTCGAGGTGATCGAGCGGCTGCGCTATCCGTTGCTGGCGGCGGCATTCATACTGCTTGCGGCGGTGTTGATTCCCGGCATCGGCCATGCCATCAACGGCAGCGCCCGCTGGCTCTCGCTCGGCCCGCTCACCGTGCAGGCGTCGGAGCCCGCACGCGTGATGGTGCTCATCTACGTGGCCGGGTACGGGGTCAGTCACCGCGAGGGGTTGACTCAGTCCTTCTGGGGCCTGGCCAAACCGGTGGCGGTGGTCGCCCTGGCCGGTCTGCTGCTTCTTGCCGAGCCGGATTTCGGCGGCACGATCGTGTTGCTGGTCACCGCGCTGGGCGTGCTTTTTTTCGCCGGCGCGCGCAAGCGCGACACGGTGGTACTCGCGATCCTATTCGGAGGCGCCGCCATTGCGCTGGCCTTTGCCGAACCCTATCGGCTGGAGCGCCTGAGTGCCTTTCTCAACCCCTGGGCGACGGCGCGCACGACCGGTTTCCAGTTGGTCCAGGCGTTGATCGCGGCGGGGCATGGCGGCCTGTTCGGCGTGGGCTTGGGCGAGAGCGTGGAAAAACTGCTCTATCTCCCCGAGGCGCAATCGGACTTCCTGTTCTCGGTACTCGCCGAAGAGTTGGGACTGGCGGGCGTGACGATCGTGATCGGCCTGTACCTCGCCTTTGTATTGCGCGCTTTCGCGATTGCCCGGCGGGCGGCCTCTGCCGGCCACGGATTTGCCGCCAATCTCGCCTTCGCCGTCGGGCTTTTCCTGGGCGTGCAGGCCTTCGTCAACATGGGCGTCAACCTGGGCGTACTGCCTACCAAGGGATTGACTTTGCCGTTGATGAGTGCCGGCGGTTCGAGCCTGGTCGTGATTCTGGCCTCCTGCGGGCTGCTGATGCGTGCGGCGCGCGAAGCCGAAGCCACCGCCTCGCAGGGCGCGGCAAGCAGGAGGAAAGCCCGGAGAACAAGACGATGAGCGCGCGCCCCGTCCTCATCCTGGCCGGCGGAACGGGCGGCCACGTCTACCCGGCGTTGGCGGTGTCGGCCGCGCTCCGTGCGCAGGCAGTCCCGGTGCACTGGATTGGCGGCGCAAAAGGGCTGGAAACCCGGCTGGTGCCGGCCGCCGGCATCGCGTTTACGTCGCTGCCCGGACGCGGCCTGCGCGGCACCGGCCTGGGGCGCAAACTTTTCGGTCCGCCGCGTCTGGCGGTAGCCGTCGCGCGGGCGTGGCGGTTGATCCGGACCATTCATCCACGCGCGGCGCTCGGCTTCGGAGGATACGCCAGTGGTGCCGGCGGCCTGGCAGCATGGCTCGCGCGCTGCCCGCTGGTGGTGCACGAGCAGAATGCCATCGTAGGCGCCACCAACAAGACCTTGGGACGGCTTGCCGCGCGGCGGCTCGAAGGCTTCGAAGGTGCATTTGCCGCCGGCGCCGAATGGGTGGGCAACCCCGTGCGCGAGGAATTCACCGCAATTCCGGAACCGAGGGCGCGTTACCGCAGCCATGCCGGCCCGCTGCGGCTTTTGATTGCCGGCGGCAGCCAGGGAGCAAGCATTTTGAACGAGGTCGTGCCGGCGGCTTTGGCGCGCATGGAAACGCGCTTTGCCGTACGTCATGTCGCCGGACCTGCGCATATCGAGACGGCCCGCTCGGCCTACGCCGAGGCCGGGGTCGAGGCCGAAGTTGTTGGCTACGAAGAGGCCATGTGGGAGGCCTGCGCCTGGGCCGACCTTGCCATCACTCGCGCCGGAGCGCTGACCGTGGCGGAATTGGCGATGGCCGGGCTGCCGGCGCTGTTGGTGCCCTTCCCGGCGGCGGTGGACGATCACCAGTCTGCCAACGCTCGCGTGTACGAGGGGGTGGGCGCGGGGCGTTTGTTGCCGCAGGACGAAATGACGGCCGCCCGCCTGGCGGAACTGCTGGCGGAGCTGGCTGCGGGCGGGCGCGCGGGCTTGCTGGAGATGGCCGCCAAGGCGCGCAGTCTTGCGCGGCCGCAAGCGGCCGAACGCGTCGCGCGGGTGGTGCTCGAAGTCGGGGAGGGCGCGGCATGAATGAGCCGATGGGACGCGTTCGCCGCATTCACATGGTCGGCATGGCCGGCAGCGGCATGTGCGGCATCGCCGAGGTGCTGCTCAATCTGGGCTACGAGGTGTCCGGTTCGGATCTTCGCGACAGTCCGGTGCTGGAGCGTTTGCGCAGCAAAGGCGCGGTGGTGCACCTCGCGCATCGCGCCGGCAACCTGAATGAGGCCGACGTGGTGGTGATCTCGAGCGCGGTCGAGACCGACAATCCCGAGGTCGTGGCTGCGCGCGAACGGCGCGTTCCGGTCGTACCGCGCGCGGAAATGCTTGCCGAGTTGATGCGTTTCCGTTACGGCATCGCCGTGGCGGGGACACACGGCAAGACCACGGCCACCAGCCTGATTGCCAGCGTGTTGATGGAGGCCGATCTCGATCCCACCTTCGTGATCGGCGGGCGCCTGCAACGTGCGGGCGTCAACGCGCGCCTGGGGCAAAGCCGCTACCTGGTGGTGGAGGCCGACGAAAGCGACGCCTCTTTTTTGCAGTACAAACCGATGATCTCCGTGGTGACGAATGTCGATCGCGACCATCTGGGCGCCTACGGCGACGATTTCAAGCGTTTGCAGGCGAGCTTTGTCGAATTTCTCAAACAACTGCCCTTCTACGGGCGTGCGATCCTGTGCGCGGACGATCGGCAGTTGGCGCGCCTTGCTCCGGAACTGGGGCGGCCGGTATCGACCTACGGTTTTGGACAGGCCGATTTTCAGGCCGAAAAAGTGGTGGCGGAAGGGGAACGCATGCGATTTACCGTGCGGCGTCCCGAGGCCGCGCCGCTGGAAGTGGTTCTCAACCTGCCGGGGCGGCACAACGTGGAAAATGCCCTGGCCGCCATTGCCGTCGCGGCGGAACTCGAGATTCCGGACGAGGCGTTGACCGCGGCGCTGGAGAATTTCGACGGCGTTTCCCGGCGCATGGAAATCCTGGGCGAGATCCGGCTGGGTGAGGGCAGGGCCCTGCTCATTTCGGACTACGGCCATCATCCGCGCGAGATTGCCGCCACCATCGAGGCGGTGCGCGAAGCCTGGCCGGGGCGCCGTCTGCTGGTGGTATTCCAGCCGCATCGCTATACCCGCACGCACGATCTGCTGGACGACTTTGCCGCCGTGCTTCCCACAGCGGATGTGCTGGTGCTGGCCAAACTGTATCCGGCGGGGGAAAAGCCGCTGGCCGGCGCCGACACGATCGCGCTGGCGCGCGCCATCCGCAGCCGCGGGCAACTCGAGCCGGTGTACATGCCCGATCTCGGGGAGCTGGAAAGCACGCTCGATGCACTCGCGCAGGACGGCGACCTGGTGCTGGTGCTGGGCGCGGGCGATATCGATCGTCACGCCCGCCGACTGGCCGCCGGCAGAGGGAGAAAGTCATGACGCGGCGGGAAAGAGCCGGACGTTTCGGACGGGTTGCCGTATTGCTTGGCGGATCGTCGGCGGAACGCGAAGTGTCGCTCATGAGCGGGCGCTCGGTGCTCGACGCCCTGCGCGCGGCAGGCGTGGATGCGCAGCCGCTCGATCCGCGCGACGACGGCCTGGGGGCTCTGTGGGAGAAGCGTTTCGATCGTTGCTTCATTGCGCTTCACGGGCGCGGCGGCGAAGACGGCACCATCCAGGGTTTTCTCGACACGCTCTCCATTCCCTACACCGGCAGCGGCGTACTGGGTTCGGCTGTGGCGATGAACAAGCTCGCCACCAAGCGTATCTGGCATGCCATGAATTTGCCGACCGCCGATTGGCTGGTGGCGCGCGCGGGCGATCCGGCGCCTGCCGATGCCTTCTCGCGGCTGGGCCCGGTGCTGGCGGTGAAGCCCGTGCATGAGGGCTCGACGCTGGGCTTGAGCCGGGTGCAGGCACCGGAGGATTTGCCGGCCGCGCTCGAGGAGGCATTCAAGTTCGATGCCGAGGCCCTGATCGAGCCCTGGATCGCCGCGCAGGAGTTGACCTGCACGGTGCTCGGCGACGAAGCCTTGCCGTTGATCCGCATCGAACCGGCCGTGGACTTTTACGACTACGAAGCGAAGTACCTGTCCGATGCCACTCGGTACTACTGTCCGGCCGGTCTGCAGGAAGCCGAAGAACTCGGCTTGCGCGACCTCTGCCTGGAGGCGTTTTTTGCGCTCGGTTGCCGGGGTTGGGGGCGCGTGGACTTGCTGCGCGACGCATCGGGCAAATCGTGGCTGATGGAGGCGAATACCGTCCCCGGCATGACGGGGCACAGCCTCGTGCCGATGGCCGCGAAAGCCTTCGGCATGGATTTTGAACAACTCGTTCTGGTGATTCTCGAGGAGACCGTAAGCGATGAGGACTGAAGCGATGCGACTGGCGCCTTTCGTACGCATTCGCCTGCGCTGGTGGCTGCTGGCCGCGGCGGTTGTCGTGCTGGCCTTCCTGCTGCCGCAATTCGTTTCCGCCCCTTCGGGCCCGGCGGTGAAGCGGCTCCTCGTGACCAGGCCGCCGATTGCGCAACTGAGTGCCGCCGAGATTCGCGCCGCCGCAGCGCCCGCCGTCAAAGGGGGCTTGCTGAACGTGGATCTGCAGGCCGTGAGGAAGCGGGTGGAAGCGCTGGCCTGGGTGAAGCGGGCCGCGGTGCGCCGCGTCTGGCCGCATGCGCTGGCCATCGACGTCACGGCGGAACGACCGGTGGCGCGCTGGGGCACGGATTCCTTGGTGGATGCCTCGGGGCAGGTCTTCACGCCGAACTCGTTGCGTGGCTTCGAGACGCTGCCGCTCCTGCAGGGTTCGGGCGGGGATACCGCGGCACTGTTCGAGACGTTCCGGTACGCGCGGCACGTGCTCTCGCGCCGCGGCTTTCGCCTGGACGCCTTCATGCGCGATGCGCGCGGCGAGGTGACCGTGACGCTTGGCGGCGGCACCCGCATCGAACTGGGCAATGAACACCCGCGCGCAATGCTTGCGCGCTTCGTCACCGTGGCGGCGCCGGCACTCGGCACCGCGCTCGGACGCGCCGCAACGGTGGATATGCGTTACCCCAACGGCTTTGCCGTGGGCTGGAACAGGGAAGGAGAACATGGCTAGAAAACTGGAGCGTCGCATGATCGTCGGGCTCGACATCGGCACCTCGAAGATCGTGGCGATCGTGGGCGAGCTGGGCGCCGAGGACCGCATTGAGGTGGTCGGCGTGGGCACGCACCCTTCGCGCGGGCTGAAAAAAGGCGTGGTGGTGAACATCGAATCCACCGTGCAATCCATCCAGCGCGCGGTGGAAGAGGCCGAACTCATGGCCGGTTGCGAGATTCATTCGGTCTACGCCGACATTGCCGGAAGCCACGTGAGAAGCCTCAACTCCCACGGCATCGTCGCCATCCGAGACAAGGAAGTCACGCCGAACGACGTCGAGCGCGTCATCGATGCCGCGCGCGCCGTGGCGATTCCGGCCGATCAGAAGATTCTTCACGTCATCCCGCAGGAATTCGTCATCGACCACCAGGACGGCATCCGCGAGCCGGTGGGCATGTCCGGGGTGAGACTCGAGGCGCGGGTACATATCGTCACCGGCGCGGTCTCCTCGGCGCAAAACATCGAAAAGTGCGTGCGCCGCTGCGATCTTGCCGTGGACGACATCGTCCTGCAGCAACTGGCCTCGAGCTATTCGGTCCTCGCCGAGGACGAAAGGGAACTGGGCGTCTGCTTGGTGGACATCGGTGCCGGCACGACCGATATCGCCATCTTTGCCGAGGGCGGTTTGCGCCACACGGCGGTAATCCCGATTGCCGGGGACCAGGTTACCAACGACATCGCCGTTGCCCTGAGAACGCCGACCCAGAGCGCCGAGGAGATCAAGCTCAAGTACGCCTGCGCACTGCCGCAATACGCCTCGGGGGAGGACACCATCGAGGTGCCCTGCGTAGGCGATCGCCCGCCGCGACGCTTGGCCCGCCTGACGCTGGCCGAGGTGGTCGAACCGCGCTACGCGGAATTGTTTGCACTCATCCAGGCGGAAGTGCGGCGCAGCGGCTTCGAGGACATGATTGCCGCCGGCATCGTCCTGACCGGCGGCGCTTCCAAGATGGAAGGCGCGGTGGAACTGGCCGAAGAGGTCTTCCACATGCCCGTCCGGCTGGGTTCGCCCAGCGGCGTCGAGGGGCTGGTCGAGGTGGTGCGCAACCCGATCCACGCCACCGGCGTGGGCCTGCTCATTTATGCACAGCGATTGATTGCCGCCGGCCGCACGCCGAAAAAGTCGCGCGCGGCGGGGGGCAGTGGCTTCAAGGACATGATGGAGCGCATGAAGCGCTGGTTCGAGGGAAATTTTTAGTTATGACACTTTTTTCGTTTGCGTTTTTATTCACTGCAGGAGGTGCGACATGGCCAAGTTTGAATTGATGGATGGAATGAGCCAGGAAGCCGTGATCAAGGTCATCGGCGTTGGCGGAGGCGGCGGCAATGCCGTCAAACACATGGTGACGGCGGGTATCGAAGGCGTGGACTTCATCTGCGCCAACACCGACGCCCAGGCGCTCAGGAACACCAATGCCAAGACGGTGTTGCAGCTCGGCGCCAACATCACCCGCGGACTGGGTGCCGGGGCCGATCCGGATATCGGCTGCAAGGCGGCGATGGAGGATCGCGATCGCATCCGCGAGGTGATCGGCGAGTGCAATCTGTTATTCATTACCGCCGGAATGGGCGGCGGCACCGGCACCGGCGCTGCCCCCGTGGTGGCGCAGATTGCCAAGGAGGCCGGCGCGCTGGTGGTGGCCGTGGTCACCAAGCCGTTCAACTGGGAAGGCAAGAAGCGCAGCGCCGTGGCCAGCTCGGGGCTGGCCGAACTCGGGCGCAACGTGGATTCGCTGATCACCATTCCGAACGACAAGCTGTTGAAGGTGCTCGAGGGCAAAACCACTCTGCTCGAAGCCTTCCGTGCGGCGAACGACGTCCTGTTCAATGCCGTGCAGGGCATCGCCGAACTCATCACCCAACCGGGGCTGATCAACGTGGACTTCGCCGACGTGCGCACGGTGATGAGCGAGATGGGCATGGCGATGATGGGCTCGGGCGTGGCGAACGGAGAAGATCGTGCACGGCGCGCCACCGAAGACGCCATTGCCAGTCCGTTGCTCGAGGACGTCAACCTTTCGGGCGTCAAGGGCATTCTTGCCAACATCACGGCGGGCATGGACCTTTCAATTGGCGAATTCGACGAAGTTGGCGGCATTTTGCGCGACATTGCCTCCGATGACGCCACGGTCGTGGTGGGCACAGTCATTGATCCGTCGGCTACCGAGGGCGAGCTCCGGGTCACCGTGGTGGCCACGGGCCTGGGCGACAGGCGCCGCGAGGCCGAGCATGCGCCGGTGAAACTCGTGGCCCAGGGTGGCGGCGCGGAACCGGGAACAACGGCCGGCGGAGGCGGGTCGTACCACGAATACGACCGGCCGACCGTCCTGCGGCAGAAGGACCAGGCGCAGGGCTCAGGCAGCGCAGCGGCGGAGGATCCGAACTACCTCGACATCCCGGCCTTTCTGCGGCGTCAGGCGGATTGATCGATCCTGCACGGCCGGACTGCAAGTTATTGAAGTACAGGAAGAATATGTATGTCGCCCGGACAGGCTTCGAACCTGGCGCGTGATCGCCGGCAATCCCTCGCGGCTCGTGCATTTTTGCCGAGTCCGCCCTTGCCTGCGGCTCCTTGTGAAAAGTGCGGGGTAACGGCCTGCAAACGCTTGCATTCCGGAGCCGGGGCGTGTACAGTGTGCGCTACCGGGGGGCTCGATGGCAATCGGGGGCACGGGTACGACAGGTTTTCTGTGCTAAAATGCCGGGTTGCTGCGCCCACGGGCGCTGTCCTGATTTCGAGTGAACAACGCCCATGGTGAAACAACGCAGCCTCAAGAACAGCATCCGTGCGACCGGAGTGGGTTTGCATACGGGGCAGAAGGTGTTCATGACACTGCGCCCCGCGGCCCCCGATACCGGCATTGTTTTTCGCCGCGTGGATCGCGATCCGCCTGTCGATATCCCCGCCGAGGCCCATCGCGTCGGTGACACCACGTTGGGTACGACGCTGGTGTCGGGCGATACGCGTATCGCCACGGTCGAACATCTCCTTTCCGCGCTGGCCGGCCTCGGCATCGACAACGCCTATGTGGATCTGTCGGCGCCGGAAGTGCCCATCATGGATGGCAGCGCCGGTCCCTTCGTATTCCTGATCCAGTCGGCGGGCATCGAGGAGCAGAATGCGCCCAAGCGCTTCATCCGCATCAAGAAGAAGGTGGAAGTCCGCCAGGAAGACAAGTGGGCGCGGCTGGAACCCTACGAGGGATTCAGCGTGGGCGTGGAGATCGATTTCGATCATCCCATCTTCAAGCAGCACACTCGCCGCAGCCTGGTGGATTTTTCGAGTACCTCTTTCGTGAAGGAAGTCAGTCGTGCGCGCACCTTCGGATTCCTGCGCGACATCGAATATCTGCGGCGGCACAACCTTACCCTCGGCGCTTCGCTCGACAATGCGATCGCGCTGGACGAGTTCAGAATCCTGAACGAGGACGGGTTGCGCTACGAAGACGAATTCGTCAAGCACAAGATGCTTGACGCGGTCGGTGACCTGTATCTGCTGGGGAGGACCCTGATCGGTCGCTACCTGGCCTTCAAGCCCGGTCACGGCCTGAATAATGCCATCTTGCGTGAATTGCTGGCCGACGCCAAGGCCTGGGAGGAAGTGACCTTCGAACGACCGGAGGCTTTACCCATCTCCTATGCAGGTCCGGCGTGGGGCCCCGCGGCAGGATAGCGCGCTACACCCCCCGCGCCTCAGGCGTCGCGACTCGCCGCCAGGCGGTGCAACGCGGCGGCGAGCGGCTCGTCGCTGATGCTCCGCGCGGCAGACTCCAGGGCCTTCACGGCGTTTTCGGACAGCGGTCGGCACGGCGCCTCGCGGGGCCGGTACACCGGCGGTTGCACCTTGAACTGAATGCGGGGAACTGCCCGTCTCATTTGCTGTTCGGCCACCGCCTCGAATCGGGCTGTACGGTAGCGCAAGCGCGTGCACCAGGCCGAACTGTCGGCGAAGATCACCAGGCGATTTGCATCGACGCTGACGCCCACGAGATGAGGAGCTTCCTCTTTGGCCAGGCATCCCGCGAGGGCGTCGCGAAGCCGTGCGAGCTGGCGCGCCCGTGCGCGTACATTGCCCGGAAGTCCATCCATGGAACAACGGGCCAGGGACGGATGTCGGCGGTTGTGAAAGCGCGCGCTTGCCATCGAGCATGAAAGGATTGTATTGATGTTCATTGTACTTCGAACCCGCACCGGCCCCCGACGTTTCATGTTGCGGCGAGCGCACTGGTGCGCCGCACTCGGCCTGTTGTTCGGGCTTGCGCTGGCCGCCGCCGCGGGCGGCTTTTTTGCCGGGCGCGGTTATTCGAGCCATGTGCTTGTCTCGCGCGTGTATGCCATGCAGGGCCAGTTGACCCGCCAGAGCGCCAAGCTTGAGAAGCTTCGCCAGCACAGCCAGGCCGGCGTCAATGCCGTGGCGAGCCGCATGGCCACGCTCGATGCCCGTTTGAATCGCCTGGATGCGATGGGAGCGCAGATCGTCTCGATGGCCGGCCTGGAGGAGAGCGGGTTCGATTTCACCGCCGTGCCCGGCGAGGGCGGTCCCTACCCGACCAACGAGGAGCCCTGGAAACTTCCGGATCTGAGCGCGGCCACCGCGGCGCTCGGGCAGCGCATCTGGCAGGAGCGGAGCGAATTGGCCGCCCTGGAGGCCATGCTGCTTCATCGCCAATACAATGCGCAGACCGTCCCCAGCGGCAAGCCGGTCGGCAGCGGCGGCTGGATCTCCTCCGGTTACGGTTGGCGTACCGATCCGTTTACCGGCGAGCGCTCCTTTCATCCGGGCATCGACTTTGCCGGTCACGAAGGCGACCCGGTGCACGCGATTGCCGCCGGCGTCGTGACCTGGGCCGGACCACGCTACGGCTACGGCCGGCTGGTGATCATCAATGACGGGGGCGGCTACACGACCTGGTACGGGCACAGCGAGAAGATCCTGGTGCAGGTGGGCGACGTGGTACAACGCGGCGAGGCGATTGCCCTGCTGGGGGATACCGGGCGTTCGACCGGCCCGCATGTGCATCTGGAAGTGCACCACGACGGTGACACCGTCAATCCCTGGCCCTACGTGCAGGGCAAGCGCAATCGCTGATTGCAGCATCGGAATCCGCGCACGGAGGAGCCAGAGCCGGGATTCCATTCTTCCAGGGCGCCCGCAAGGCGGGAACCCGCGTCCCGCGCGGCCCGAAATACGCTTTCTTTCGCATTTACGCCGGCTGAATCCTGTCCCGCGATACGCCGGCAACTTGGCGCCCCTGTTAAAATGAAACGTTGCGCGCCGCCTCGTGCGGGCGGCTTTGTAGAGTCGAACCCATAGTCTCATCATGATTGGAATTCTGGTTAAGCAGGTCACGGGCAGCCGTAATCAGCGCCTGGTCAAGCGCTTCGGCAAACGCGTCGGCAAGATCAATGCGCTGGAAGAAGAAACCCGCGCCATGTCCGACGAAGCGCTGCGTGCCAGGACGGGCGAATTCAAAAAAAGGCTGGAAGGCAAGGAAACCCTCGACGATATCCTGCCCGAGGCTTTTGCCGTCGTGCGCGAGGCGGCCTGGCGCCATCTAGGCCAGCGCCACTACGACGTGCAGCTGATCGGCGGCATGGTGCTGCACAGCGGCAAGATCGCCGAAATGGCCACCGGCGAGGGCAAGACCCTGGTTTCGACTTTGCCCGCCTATCTCAATGCCCTGACCGGCAAGGGCGTTCACATTGTTACCGTCAACGAATACCTCGCGCAGCGCGACGCCAACTGGATGCGCCCGGTGTACGATGCGCTCGATCTGACGGTCGGCTACACCATTTCCGGGCAGACGCAGGACGACAAGCGTGCCGCCTACGCATGCGACATTACCTACGGCACCAACAATGAATTCGGCTTCGACTACCTGCGCGACAACCTCGCCTTCTCCATCGAGGATCGCGTCCAGCGCGAGCTGGTGTACTCGATCGTGGACGAGGTGGACTCGGTCCTCATCGACGAGGCGCGTACACCGCTCATCATCTCGGGCGCGGCCGAGGAAGACACCGCCCTCTACACCAAGGTCGATCGGCTCATTCCGCGGCTCGAGGCGCAAGCGGAAAAGGATGCGCCCGGCGACTTCCTCGTGGATGAGAAAGACAAGCAGGTGTACCTGAGCGAGGCCGGGCACAAGAGCGTGGAAAAGCTGCTGATTGGCGCCGGCCTGCTCGAAAGTGGCGACAGCCTGTACGCCGCGCACAACATGACCTTGATGCATCACATGAACGCCGCCCTGCGCGCGCACCACCTCTACCATCGCGAGGTGGACTACATCGTGCGCAACGGTGAAGTCGTGATCGTGGACGAATTTACCGGCCGCACGATGGAAGGCCGGCGCTGGTCCGAAGGCCTGCACCAGGCCGTGGAAGCCAAGGAAGGCGTGAAGATTCAGGCCGAGAACCAGACCGTCGCCTCGATCACCTTCCAGAACTACTTCCGCATGTACGACAAGCTCGCCGGCATGACCGGTACGGCCGATACGGAAGCCTACGAGTTCCAGGACATTTACGGGCTGGAGGTCGTGGTCATCCCGACCAACCTGCCCATCCAACGCGGCGACAACCCCGACCAGGTCTATCTCAGCCAGCAGGAAAAGTTCGAGGCGATCATTGCCGACGTCGAGAACTGCCTCGAGCGCGGCCAGCCGGTCCTGGTGGGAACCGCTTCGATCGAGGTGTCTGAACTCCTCTCGAACATGATGCGCAAGAAGAAAATCCCGCACAACGTCCTCAATGCCAAGCAGCACGAGCGCGAGGCCGACATCATCGCCGAGGCGGGTCGCGGGGGCTCGGTGACCATTGCCACCAACATGGCCGGGCGGGGCACCGACATCGTGCTCGGCGGCAACCCCGACAAGGAGCTCGAAGAGGCCGGCGACGACAAGGCCAGACGCGACAAGATCCGCGCCGAGTGGAAGGAGCGTCATGAACAGGTCCTGGTCGCGGGCGGCCTGCACATTGTCGGCACCGAGCGCCACGATTCACGCCGCGTGGACAACCAGCTCCGCGGGCGTTCCGGGCGCCAGGGCGATGTGGGATCCAGCCGTTTTTATCTCTCGCTCGAGGACAACCTCCTGCGCATCTTCGCTTCCGACAAGGTCAAGCGGCTGATGGGCCGGCTCGGCATGGAAAAGGGCCAGGCGATCGAGCATTCCTGGGTGACCAAGGCCATCGAGAACGCGCAGCGCAAGGTCGAGGCGCACAACTATGACGTGCGCAAGCAGCTGCTCGACTACGACGACGTCTCCAACGATCAGCGCAAGATCGTCTATTCGGAGCGCGCCGAATTGATGTCGACCGAGGACGTTTCGGAACTCATTGCCAACATGCGCGAGGACGCGGTCAATCACGTTCTCGACGAATTCATGCCGCCCGACAGCGTCGCGGACATGTGGGATGTGGTCGGCGCCGAGGAAGCGCTCGAAAACGAGTTCGGCCTCAAACTGCCGCTGCGCCAATGGCTCAACGAGGACGACCTGCTCGACGAAACGGGGCTGCGCGAACGCATCGTACAGGCCTTCAGCGAGGATCACAAGAAGAAGGAAGAGCTGGTCGGTGCGCAAGCCATGCGCCAGGTGGAGAAACAGATTGCCTTGGGCATGCTCGACCAGATCTGGAAGGACCACCTCTCGGCGATGGACTACATGAAGCAGGGTATTCACCTCAGGAGCTTTGCCCAGGAAGACCCGAAGCGCGCTTTCAAGCGCGAAGCGTTCACGATGTTCAACGAAATGCTCGACCGGTACAAACAGGAGGTCACCGCTTTTCTGGCCCGTGCGCAAGTCGAGGCACAAACGGACATGGAGCGGATCGAGGCCGAACGCCGTGCCGAAGCCGCGCGCTACAACTACCATCACGCCGATGCGGCAAGTGCCCAGGAAGGTGCCGCGCCGGGCGGTGAAGCGGCCCAGGCACCGCCCGAGCCGGCTGCACCATTTGTGCGCCAGGGCCGCAAGGTCGGGCGCAACGAACCCTGTCCCTGCGGCTCGGGGCGCAAATACAAGCATTGTCACGGACGGGTCGACCAGCGCGCGGCGGTATAAGTCCGGCAGTAACCAGTGTGGGCTTGAGAGAAACCGAAGTTGCCGCGGGTATTTTGCAGTTTGACGATGGCCGCTACCTGCTCGCCGAACGCCCCGCCGGAAAGATTCTGGGCGGTTACCTCGAGTTTCCCGGCGGCAAGCTCGAAGCGGGCGAATCACCGCGCGCGGCGCTGGCCCGGGAGCTGGAAGAAGAACTCGGCATTTGCGTCGAACTAGCCGAACCGCTGGTACAGTTTTCCCACGACTACCCCGAGCATCGCGTGCGCGCGTATCTGTACCGGGTCGCGGCATGGCGCGGAGCGCCACACGGTCGCGAAGGGCAAAAGCTGGTTTGGGCCGCGCCGGGCGAGCTTCGCGAGTTGCCGCTCCTTCCCGCCAATCAACCGATTCTGGCGGCACTCGAATTGCCGCGCACTCTGATGGTGACTCCGCGTCTCGCCGGGAGCGACGCCCGGGACTTTCTCGCCTTCTTCGAGCGGGCTATGCGCGCAGGCCATCCCGAGGGAGCAATCTTGCGTTTGAAAGCGCCGCCGGGTCGCGGGGGTGGACCGCTCCTGCAAGAGTTTGCCGAGGCGGCCGAGCGCGCGGGTTGCCCGCTGGTGCTCAATGCCGGTGAAGCGTGCGAACTGCCGGCCGGCTTTGCGGGGCTGCACCTTCCCGCTCGCGCGCTGGCCGGACTCGAGTCCCGGCCGCGGATTGGCGGTTGGGTGGGCGCCTCGGTACACGATGTCGGCGAAGCGGAGCAGGCCGGTCGGCTCGGCCTCGATTACCTCGTTGCGGGCTCGCTGCGCAAGACAGCCTCGCATCCGCGCAGGATGCCGCTCGGCTGGGATGGTTTCGACGCCATTGTCCGGGCCGCGGGCATGCCCGTCTATGCCATCGGCGGCATGACAACCGCCGACTTGCCCGAGGTACACCGGCATTGGGGGCAGGGAATCGCCGCTATCCGTGCGTTTTGGATTCCAAACGAATAATGGTGCGAGCAAGCTTGCTCCTGCACTGCAAGTTGGCCGGGGTTGCAGCTATTCCGTTCAAAGCCAAACGCACTCAAAAGCGAGTAGGGTGGGCAAGCCCGCGAAGCAGGCGCATCCATCGAATCCACACCGGCGAATGCGCTGCGCCTATCCGCCCTAGCGTAGGAGCAACCGCCCCGGTCGCGATCCGCGCCGCTGGAAGGTAACCTCGATTCATCGCGACGGGGACCGCCGCTCCTGCCTGCTCCGATGCAGGCCCACACAAGATCGAAGTTCGTAGCGGGCATTTGGGTTTTCTACAGCCGGCAGATGGCGAGATCGAAGTCGAAGTCGCGGCGCAGCAGTTCCGGCCGCTCATCGATGCCCTGCCAGCGCTGGAATTGTATGGTCACGCGGTGGCGGCTGCCGCTGATCTGGGGATAAAACCCGGTTGCCGGATCCAGACGGATGCGCAAAAGCAGGGGCGGGTGTTTGATCGGCGGGCTGTATTCGTAGATGCCGCCGGGCGCCGTGGCGGCCTCGAACGGCGCCGCCTGCCTCACATGTTCCAAAAGCACCCACAAAGCCTCTTCGACCGGCGCCATGTCTGCCATCCAGTTCTCGAGGTCGCGCTTGCGTTCGTCTGCGGGTCTGGCCAACCAGAAGTGCAGCGAGGGCAGGTCAAAGGCACAGGTTCCGCCGGGGATGGTGATGCGGCTGCGCAACGTGGTCAGGAACTCGTTGGTTTTCAGATGCAGGCCCAGTTGCTTGGGCAAGCCGGCAACGGACAGCTGGGCCTGTTCAAGGACGCTTACCGCCTGATCGAGGCGTTTACCGTCCACTTCGGAGCTGTTCGCAAGTTGTTCGAGCAACATTCGCTGGCGCTCCAGCTCGCTGAGTATTTCCCGTTTCAACTCGCTGCGCTCGCTCAAGGCCGCCAGTTCGACCAAGCTTGCGAGCGCCTCGTGGTCCGCATCGGCACGATCACTCGCCATCTGGGCGCGTATGCGGGTCAGCGTCGCTTCGAGACGCAAAAAGCCGCGCATGCGCTCGGCAAGCGGAAATTCGAAAACCAGCGGATTGTCCTTTGCCGGGGCGCGTTTTGCCTGTGCCATGGCTCGATTCTAGCAGTGTGAGCGCGCCCGTTTGTGGAAAGGAACACCGGTATCCTGCCGACTTGCGGCCGGAAACGCCGACCCGCTCCTATGGGATGAGGCACCGCTTCAGGATCCATGCGTTTCTATTGGGAGCGGGCCTGCCCGCGATCAAAAGTGCCAGCCGTATGCCGGCGCGCGCTCTCGCCAGCCTGGGTTGTTCCGGCTCTTGCCTGCCTGTTCCCGGCAGCGGGGCCACAGGAGCGATGTGTCGGTCGCGATCCTGCGGTTTTACTTGGCGGCCAGATCCAGGTATCGTTCATGCAAGCGGCGCACTTCGGCTCGGAGCCTCTCGAGGCTGCCGTCGTTGACGATGACATCGTCGGCGGCGGCAAGACGGCTGGCGCGGTCGGCCTGCGTGGCGAGAATGGCTCTGGCGCTCTCTTCGCTTTCACCGTCGCGTGCGCGGAGCCGCTCGATCTGCACGGCAGCCGGGCAATCCACCACGAGCACGCGATCCATGTCGTGGTGCATGCCGGTCTCGACCAGCAAGGGCACGGCGATGACGACATAAACCGCGTCGAGCTTTGCAAGTTGCCCGCGAAGGCGCTCGATCACCAGCGGATGCACGATGGACTCGAGACGCTTTCGATCTTCGGGTGAGGCGAACACCCGGCGCCTGAGCCGCCCCCGATCAAGCTTGCCCGCGGCATCGACATACTCTTCACCGAAGGCCTGGACAAGCGCCCGCAAACCGGCGCTTCCCGGAGCCGTGGCCTCCCGGGCCAGAACATCGGTGTCGATGACCGGCGCGCCTTGCGCGGCGAAAGCGTTGGCCACTGCACTTTTCCCGCTCGCAATACCGCCGGTGAGCCCGACCTTGAGCATACTCAGTGCAGGATCCAGGCGAGGTAGGCGTGTTCGATCGCGGGTCCGGCAAACAGCGCGAGGAGACCGCCGGCAACGAGAAACGGTCCGAAGGGGACGGGGTGCGAGCGATCGCGGCGCGAGACGAGAAGCCAGGTGCCGCCGATCAGGACGCCCGCGAGGGCGCCGGCGAGAATAATCAGCGGCAATTCGCGCCAGCCGAGCCAGGCGCCGAGGCAGGCGAGGAGCTTGAAGTCCCCGTAGCCGAGTCCTTCCTTGCCCGTCGTGAGCCGGAAAACCTGGTAGATGATCCAGAGTACGAGATATCCCGCGACCGCCCCGATGACGGCCTCGGAGAGCGGCGCAAAGGTGGCGGAAAGGTTGAACAGCAGCCCCAGCCACAACAGCGGGAGCACAAGAATGTCGGGCAGGATGTAGTGGTCGAGATCGATGGCGGCCGCGGCGATCAGCGTCCAGACAAGGAGCAGCGCACCGGCGCCGGCCAAGGTCGGGCCGAAGTGCCAGACGGCAAGAATCGACAGCACGGCCGCAAGCAGTTCCACCACGGGATAGCGCGGGCTGATCCGCGCCTTGCAGCCCGCGCAGCGTCCGCGCAGTGCCAGCCAGGAAAGCAGCGGTATGTTTTCCAACGGGCGAATCTTGCGCCCGCAGGCGGGGCAGGCCGAAGCCGGCACGATGAGGTTGTAAGTGTCCTCATGGCCGGGGGCGTCACCGTCCTCCCGCCAGCGCCGTTCGAGCATGATCGGCAAGCGGTAAATGACGACATTGAGAAAGCTGCCCACGGCAAGACCGACCAGGCCGGTCACGGCCAGGAGCCAGTTGGCGCTCAAAACCCCGTTCAGCAACGGGGATCCCGGTTTGTACTTTCCGGGCTCCGGAAGTCGATCGGGGCGAGGTTGGAGCAAGGGTTTTCGTGTGGTTTGCCGCGCCGCCCGACTCTCTCTCCAAACGGGAGAGGGGCCGTACGGCAGGCCGTCGTCAGGGCGCAGGTCACGGCTGGCAACTTCGGCAAATCATGGAATGAGTGGGCAGCGCCGTTTCGCGCCCCGGGCGCGCCTGCCGATGAACCGTTGCATTCCCTCACCCCCACGGGGATAGAGGGAACATACGGCGCCACTCGCCAGCACGGTTTGCTTTTCCCCACGGCGTTTTGGCGCGGGTCAGACGATGTTGCCGAGGTTGAAAATCGGCAGGTACATGGCGATCACCAGAGCGCCCACGATGATGCCCAGCACCACCATGATGATCGGCTCCAGCAGAGAACTCAGTCCATCGACCAGGGTGTCCACTTCCTCTTCGTAGAATTCGGCCACCTTGGTCGCCATGACCTCCACTTCACCCGATTCCTCGCCGATTGCGATCATTTGCGTGACCACGTTCGGGAAGATGGTGGTCTCCTCCAGCGCCGTGTGGATACGCATTCCGGCGGCCACCTGCACGTTCGCCTGCATCACGGCGTCTTCGTACACAGCGTTGCCCGTCGATCGCGCGACGGTTTTCAGGGCATCGGTGATCGGCACGCCCGCGGCGACGGTGATGGAGAGGGTTCGCGCGAAACGCGCCACCGCCGATTTTTTCATGATCAGCCCGAGCACGGGCAGCTTGAGCAGGATGCGATCCATCCCGCGGCGAAAGGCGTAGGAGCGTTTTCGCGCATGCATGATGGCCGCGACGATGGCGATGAAGATCAGCAGATACAGCCAGCCCCAGGACTGGATGGATTCCGACACGCCGATCACCCACCGCGTGAAGGCCGGCAGGGTGGCGCCAAAGCTCGAGTAGAAGTGCTGGAATTGCGGGATGACGTAAATCAGCAGAATGCCCGTGACCAGGACCGCGGCGACGACCACCGCGGCCGGGTAAAAGAGCGCTTTTCTGACCTTGCGCTTGAGGGCTTCGGTCTTTTCCTTGTAGGTGGCGATGCGCCGCAGCAGCTCGTCGAGCTTGCCGGATTGCTCGCCGGCGGCAACCATGCTGACGTAGAGTTCGTCGAAGTATTTGGGGTACTTGACCAGCGCCTTGGAGAGCGCGTTGCCGGCGCCGATATCGTCGCGAATGGTGAGCATCAGCCGGCGCATGCGTTCGTTGTCATGCCCCCGGCCGATCACGTCAAAGGCCTGTACCAGCGGCACGCCGGCCGTAAGCATCGTCGCCAACTGGCGGCTGAAGTAAGCGATGTCGCCCGGCTTGATGCGTTTGCCGCGCGCCTTGGGCTCGCGTCTCACGCGCGTCGGCGCGATTCCTCGGCGGCGCAACTCGGCGCGCGCCATGGTCAGCGTCGTGGCCGACAATCGCCCCTTCAGCGTGCGTCCGCGGCGATCCCGGCCTTCCCAGAGCCAACTGGCCTGTTCAACGTTCTCTGCCATCAGTGTTCCACCATCAGTCTGTCGTCACCCTTTGCACTTCATCCAGAGTGGTAATGCCTGTCCTGACCTTGTCGAGTCCGGCGCGGCGCATGTCGCGTACGCCTACCTCGCGGGCGAGGCGGGTAATTTCAACCTCGTTCTCCTCGCGCATGATGGCCTGTTCCATTTCGTCGGTCATCGGCATTACCTGGAAAATGCCCGTTCGCCCCTTGTAGCCGTTGTTGCACTGGTCGCAACCCTGGGGGCCGTAAATACGCACACCCGCGTCCAGTTCCTCGCCCGTAAAACCTTCCTTTTCCAGTGCCTCGCGGGGGATATCCAGCGGCTTGCGGCAGGATTCGCAGAGCTTGCGCACGAGCCGTTGGGCGATGATCAACTCCACGCTGGAGGCGATCGCGTAAAGCGGCAGGCCCAGGTCCCGCAGGCGCGTCAGGGTTTTCGGCGCATCGTTGGTATGCAGCGTCGAGAGCACCAGATGTCCGGTCTGCGAGGCTTTCACGGCGATTTCCGCCGTTTCGAGATCGCGAATCTCGCCCACCAGGATCACGTCCGGGTCCTGGCGCAAAAAAGCGCGCAGCGCGTTGGCAAACGTCAGGTTGATGGCGGGATGCACGTTGAGCTGATTGATGCCTTCGAGACGGATTTCCACCGGGTCTTCGGCGGTGGAAATGTTTCGCTCCGGCTTGTTGAGCATTTGCATTGCCGTGTAAAGCGTGATGGTCTTGCCGCTGCCGGTCGGCCCGGTCACCAGAATCATGCCGTTCGGCCGCTCCAGCGCCTTGAGGAACTGCTGTTTTTGATCTTCCCCGAAACCCAGCGCCGCCACGCCCAGTTGAGCGTTTGCGGGGTCGAGCAGCCGCAACACCACCTTTTCGCCCCAAGCAGTGGGGATCGTGCTGACACGAAAGTCCATCGAGCGGTAACGGGAAATCTTCAGCTTCGTACGGCCATCCTGCGGGCGGCGCCGTTCCGCCACGTTCATTTCCGCCAGCACCTTGAGCCGCGCGGCGATCTTTTCCGAGAGCGCCACCGGCGGGTGCGAGACTTCCTCGAGTATGCCGTCCACGCGCATGCGCACCCGAAACGACTTCTCGTAAGGCTCGAAATGAATGTCCGACGCCCCGCGCCGCACGGCATCCAGCATGGTTTTGCGGATAAAGCGCACCACGGCATCGTCGCTCTCCGGGTCGGTGGGAGCCGCCCTCGCGTGCTCCTGCTCCATGTCGGCTTCCATGTCCGCAAGGTCGCCGAGATCTTCCGATTCGATTTCCAGGTCGCCGATGCTGGTGTCCAGCGCCTGGATCAGGCGTTCCAGGTGGCGGGTGAGCTTGTGCTCCTCGCAAATGACGGGTTCCACCGACAGGCCGGTGTTGAATTTGATCTCCTCCAGCCCCTGGAAATTGGTGGGATCGGAAATGGCGACGAACAGGCGCTTGCCGCGGCGGTAAAACGGAACGATTCGATGCGCGCGGATTGCGGTCTCGCCGGCCTTGCGGGCCGTTTCGAGATCAATGTGAACCGCGTCCAGATCGAGAAGGGGCAGGCTGAAGTCCTGGGCGATGCACCAGGCAAGCTGGTCGGGGTTCACCAGGCGTTGCTGGACCAGATAGGTGATCAGCTGCGTGTCGCCGTCGCGGCATTTGCCCTCGGCATCGAGCGCCTGCTCATCATTGAGAAGGCCCCGGTGTACCAGATGGCGCGAGAGAGCAGACAATTGCGGACTTTGAACGACGGTAGCCATGACTTCCCACAAACTTCCCCGAGCGCTACTGTAGCCGAAAAAGTCTCATAGTGGAAGGGGTTAGGCTCGTTTCCGACCTGATTTCGGGAAAAATCCCCTGTTTTTCAGGAAATTGGCCCGAACACGCCGCGACGATTCCGCCGTCGTCCGCAGGCCGCCTCGGTCGCCGCCCGAACGGGGCTATGATAGCGCCACACCCGCCGATGCAAGCCGAATGGCTCTCCGCCGTCTTCTCGATGTCTTGCGTGCCGACCTGAGCCCACACAGCGAACGGGGCCGAATGGTGCGCTCGGCGGGGCTGGTTGCGGCGTTCAAGATCGCGGCGACGCTGATCGCCTTCGGCGCGAGCCTGATCTACGCCCGCGCCCTCGGGCCGCACGGCTACGGGCTGTACGCCTATGTGATTGCCTGGGCGATGCTCCTGGCCGTTCCGGTCGCCATGGGCATCCCCGGGTATTTCGTGCGTGAAGGCGCGAAGATGTCGGCGAGCGTGCGCTGGATGCGCCATTGGGCGGACCAGCGCGTGCTCGTCGCCGGGCTCGCAGTCGGCGTACTCATGGCCTGCGCGTATTTCATTCCACAGGCCGCCGACGCCCGCTGGCTGTTCGTGGTTGCGGCGTTGCTTCCATTGCTTCAGGCGCTCGGCGGCGTTCGAAACGCGCTGCTTCGCTCACGCGGCTGGGTGGCGCGCAGCCAATGGCCGAACCTGGTTGCCGGTCCCGCGCTCATGCTCGCCGTACTCGCCATCATTTGGGCGGTGCGCGGCAGCCTCTATCCGATCGAACTCGTGGCCGCGATGATGGGCGCGGCCTTCTTTCAACTGCTGGCCAACGAGCTGCAGCTGCGCCGTGCCGCCCGCGGGCCGAAAACGGCGCCGGAGCCGCCCATCCGGCTGCGCGCCGCGCTGCCGTTCATGTGGCTCGGCGGCCTGTATCTTCTCAACAGCCGCGTGGATCTCATCATGCTCGGCACCCTCAACGGTGCCCACGATGCCGGCATTTACGCCATCGCCACCCGCGCGGCCGCGCTCGTGCCCTTCGTGGCCGCCGCCGCCAACATGGCGCTCGCCCCGCGAATCGCTCGCCTGTATCACGCCGGCGACCACGCACTGTTGCAGCGCATGGTCACCGCCGCCGCTCGGCGCGTCTTCGTTGCCACCCTGCCGCTCGCGCTGCTTCTCATCATCGCTGCCTGGTGGCTGCTCTACTACCTTTTCGGCGAGGACTTCACCCCCGCCGCACGGCCGATGCAGATTCTTGCCGGGGCGCAGCTCGTCGTCGTCGCCTTCGGCTCCGTCGGCACCATCCTCAACATGGCCGGGCAGGAA
>JAKDMP010000124.1 GCA_030452225.1 Gammaproteobacteria bacterium | reverse complement strand
ACCCTCTTCGTCATTCCCGCGAAGGCGGGAATCCAGTCTTGAAACGGGCCTGCTGATCTGTTCCCGCGGATACGAGACACACGAACTGCCCGCAGACGCGCCCTTCGAACGGCATACCGGGGCGCATCCCGTCCCCGACCAATCCAGCCTCGATGCCGGCACGGCCTTGCTGCAATTCATCGCGGCGTTGCCGGCCCCGGCCCGCCTGGCGATACTCGTTTCGGGTGGTACTTCCGCCAGCGTCGAGGTGCCGGCACCCGGGATTACGCTTGATTTTTTGCGCCGCGCCAATCGTTGGCTCCTGGCAAGCGGGCTGCCCATCGACGGCATCAATCATGTGCGTGCGGGACTGTCTTCGATCAAAGGTGGTGGACTCGCACAACGTCTGAAAAATATGCGGACCAAAGTCTGGGTGCTCTCCGACATTCCTGGCAAGGACTTGAACGCGGTAGGCGGCGGATTGTTTGCTGCGCCGAAGGATGTGCCATGGCCGACGGTTCCCGACTGGCTGGCGCAAGCCATGCGTTCCGTGCCTGCAACAACCGAATTCGACTTGCCGCTGGAACGGTTGGGCGGCAACGAAGAAGCTGTTGCGGCCGTGGCGGAGCAGGGCGCCCGGGTGTGGGGCAGCCTGCGGGGCGAAGCGGCCGGGCTTGGCGCGCAAATCGGTCAAAAACTGATTGCTGCTCCACCGGGCCGTTATGTCCTGGGCGGCGAGGTCACGGTGCGTTTACCAGGCGATCCGGGGCGCGGCGGACGCTGCCAGCAACTCGCCCTGGCCGCCGCCGTTGAAATCGCCGGACAGGAGGATTGCTTCCTGCTCGCCGCAAGCACCGACGGCTGGGACGGCACCGATCCGGTTGCGGGCGCCTGCGTGGATGGTGGCACCATCAGCCGTGGCGGGAAAGAGGGATTCGATGTACGGCAGGCACTCCGTCAAGCCGATGCCGGCAGGTTTCTCGAAGCCAGCGGCGATTTGATCCGCACCGGCCCTACCGGCACCCACGTCAACGACCTCGTCATCGCCTGCAAGCGCAAAGCGAACAGCGAGCGCGCATCTTGAAGCGTCTCCTCATCCTGACATCGCCCTGGAACGAATTGACATTGATCCTCTCATCCACTGTTTTTGGGTCGTATAATCCAAGTCTCAAAAGCGTATCCTATTGAATATAGGGGGAATATGATTTTGTTTTACCGATTCAGGCGAACTTGCCCTGAAAAAACAGGTTCGTCTATTTCTAGTTAGCAGTCATATGTCGAAAGTTTCTGGCCAACTCATAAAGACGCTACGCGACAAAAAAACTGTCGTAACGAAGGCGTTTTTCTGGCGTATCACACACAACTCAGGTGAAGCGGATGTTCGCCTCAAGGTCGGGCGCTACAAGAAGCCAACTGCGTGGCTGGGGCCAGAGGTTGTCGAGTGTACAGACCCAAAGAGTGAGCTTACCTTCGACCCGGAAGAGTTCGACGCACTGATTGACTTCCTCCAAGAAAACCATGAACCCTTCAAGGAAGGGTTCAAGGCGTTCATACCGATAGACAAGCCGTTTACGCAGAGTAATGCCGAGCAGCTCAGAAAGATTTTTGCACTTCCCGAGCGGCAGCGGCTCGTGGAGTTTCTCACGGAGCATGACTTGGTTCCCGCGGACGTCGTTGCCAGCCTTGCGCAGGTACAGCGCCTACGGGCAGTCAAAGAGTTTGAACAAATGCTGGCCAAGGACGAGCGCGAACAGAAGTGGCAGGAATGGTTCCAGCAGAACAGCTGGGTGCTTGGTAGCGACTTTGTCCGCGTGCTTGATGAGCGGCACATCGACACCCGGAGTATTTCCGATTTCCTCATGGAAGCCTACGATGGCTTCTTAGACGTCGTTGAAATTAAGCGGCCGGAAGGCGGGCTGGAGTTTTGGGCTGCAAATAAGGACCATGGCAACTACATTCCGTCAACAGACCTCATCAAGGCCGTTACCCAAACAGCGCGCTACATCTACGAGGTGGAGCGCGAAGCTAACAGCGTTAAATTTCTTGAGCGAGTTGGTGGTGTCCGCACGATTAAACCGCGAGCCGTTCTAATATTCGGCCGTTCTGAAGCTTGGAGCAGCGAGCAAGTGGAGGCATACCGCATACTCAACGCCAACTACCACAACATCTCAATCATGTCGTACGATCACGTACTTGACCGCGCACGCCGCATTGTTGGCTATGACTCCTGATATCAACTTTGATGTGCGACAGGGAAACGAGAAGAGCGGAAGGGGCTCGGTATTGTTCTTGGTATAAATGTTGACGTTGCAGATGCCGTATTCCTTGCTGCCAAGAGTCGGAATCATCGTCGCAGGGGGAGGGTGGCGAGGTCAGCACCGGCCTCGGTGACGCGCAGCACGCTGCCCTGTTCGTACCAGTCGCCGAGGACGATGCGCCGGCAGGCGTTCCCGTCCACCTCCAGATCGTGAATGGCGGGGCGGTGGGTGTGGCCGTGAATCATGCGCGGCACGCCCTGTTCCCGGAACAGGGCGGCGACCGCGTCGGCGTTTACGTCCATGATGTCCATGGAGATCGATTGGCCGCGAGCCTGGCTCATCTCGCGTGCCTGCCCGGCCAGCGCACGGCGTTCCTCCAGCGGGCGGGCGAGGAAATCCTTCTGCCAGTCGGGATTCCTGACCATGTTGCGAAACGCCTGGTATTCCTTGTCGTCGGTACACAGCACGTCGCCGTGAAGGATGACGGTCGGGGTGCCGTGAAGGTCGAGCACGACCGGTTCGTCGAGCAGCTCCATGCCGGCACGGCGGGCATAGTTTTCCGCGAGCAGAAAATCGCGGTTGCCGACCAGGAAGTGTACCGGGACGTTCGCATCGGCCAGGGCACGCAGCGCCTCGGCCACGCGCGCGTGGTGCGGGTCGGGATCGTCGTCGCCGAGCCAGGCTTCGAACAGGTCGCCGAGTATGTAGAGCGCCGCGGCCCGGCGCGCCTCGCCCGCGAGAAAGTCCAGAAAAAGCCCCGTAACCGCTGGGCGGATCGGATCGAGGTGCAGATCCGATATGAAAAGCGTCGACTTCAATGGGAGCCCGATTCGGCCTGCGACGCGGAATTCGCCTTGATGAGGACGACGTTCTTGATCACGACCGGCACGACCGGTGCATGGCGGAACGGCCCCGAAGACGCGGTTTCCACGGACGCGATCTTGTCCACGACTTTCATGCCCGAGACCACGTGGCCGAACACCGCGTAGCCGAGGCTCGTCGGGCCTGCATCGAGGCTCTCGTTATCGGCGAGGTTGATGTAGAACTGCGAGGTGGCAGAGTTGGGGTCGGAGGTGCGGGCCATGGCGATGGTGCCACGCCGGTTTTTCAGCCCGTTGGCGGCTTCGAGCGGGATCGGTCGGCGCGTCTCTTTTGCCTGGTTCCCGACGGTGTATCCGCCGCCCTGGATCACGAAGCCGGGCACCACGCGATGAAAGATCGTGCCCTCGTAGAAGCCGCTTTTCACATATTCGAGAAAGTTCCGGACGGTAATCGGCGCCTTGTCCGGGTCGAGCTGCACCACGATGTCGCCCTGGGTGGTGACGATCCTGACCTCCGGGGCCCCGGAAGAGGCGGCATGCGATCCCGAGGGGGCGGCCAGAGCCAATGCGGCAAAACCGAGCAGCGCGGCGCCGAGCAGGGATGATTTACGCTTCATGATGATTTCCGCGGGACTGTATGCCTGCATGATACCGAAATCGGGTCATGCAAGGGCGTGTATGCGACAATCATGCGTCCGTTCGATTCATCGGCTTCCATGATCCGTACCCGCTTTGCGCCCAGCCCGACCGGCAGCCTGCATCCCGGCAACCTGCGCACGGCGCTGTTCAATGCCTTGTATGCCTCCCGGGCAGGCGGCCGGTTCGTGCTGCGCATCGAGGACACCGATGCCGCGCGCAGCCGCGAAGAGCACGACCAGGCCCTGATGGAAGACCTCCGCTGGCTGGGCCTGGACTGGGACGAGGGTCCGGACGTGGGCGGCCCCGCCGGGCCGTATCGGCAGAGCGAACGCGCGTCGCTTCACGGCGAATACCTGGAGCAGCTTTACCGCGAAGGGGCCGCTTATCCCTGCTTCTGCTCGCCCGAAACGCTCGCGGCGCAGCGGACGCTGGCGCAGGTGGACGGGCGGCCGCCGCGTTACCCCGGCACTTGCGCCGCAATCCCAACCGAAGAGGCGCGGAGGCGGCTGGATGCGGGAGAACCCGCGGCGCTTCGTTTTCGTGTGCCGGCGGGTCGGGAGCTGGTTTTCGACGATGTCGTCCACGGCGAGCAGCGGGTAAAAACCGGCGACGTCGGCGATTTTGTCATCCGTCGCACCGATGGCAGCGCGGCCTTTTTCTTTGCCAACGCGCTCGACGATGCCTTGATGAAGATTACCCACGTGCTGCGCGGCGAGGATCACCTTGCCAACACACCGCGGCAGCTTGTGCTGCTCGAGGCGCTGGGTTTGCCGGCGCCGCGCTACGGCCATCTGCCGCTGGTGCTGAATGCGTCGGGGTCGCCCTTGTCCAAGCGCGACGGCAGCGCGAGCCTTGCCGGGTTGCGCGAGGCAGGCATGTTGCCCGAGGCGATATGCAATTATTTCCTGCGCCTGGGGCATGCCACCACGAAAGCCGAATTGCTCGATGCCGCCGGGCGCGTGGCGGCCTTCGATCCCGCCCGTCTCGGCCGCGCCCCGGCGCATTACGATCCGGAGCAGCTCGAGCATTGGCAAAAGCTGGCCGTCCACGCCCTGGATACCGAGCGCGCGCGCGATTGGCTCGGGACGACGGCCGTTCCGGCAGGGCGCTGGCCGGATTTCTGGCGACTGGTGCATGACAATGTCACCGGCCGCGCGGAGGTTGCCGACTGGGTGGATTCGCTGCGAACGCTGCCGCCGGCGGCATTGCTCACGGATGCATCGCCGGAATTGCTGGAGGCGGCGCTCGCCCTGTGCGGCGAGCCGGATTACCCGGCCTTCGTGGCGGCGCTTCGCGAGCGCACCGGGCTGGGCGGTCGCAAACTCTTCCGCCCCTTGCGCGCGGCGCTCACCGGGCGGCACGATGGGCCCGAACTGGCGCGGCTGTGGAATTATTTCACCCCCGAAGAACGACGCGAACGCTTTGAACACGCCTGCAGGGTCACGTCATGATGCCGCTTCCCGAACTGTACATCTACAACTCGCTCACCCGGCAGAAAACGCCATTCGAGCCGATCGAGGCCGGCAAGGTCGGCATGTATGTCTGCGGCGTCACCGTGTACGACGACGCCCACCTCGGCCACGCGCGCATGCTGGTCGTCTTCGACATGGTGGTACGTTATCTGCGCGCGCGCGGACTCGAAGTGAGCTACGTTCGCAATATCACCGACATCGACGACAAGATCATCCGCCGCGCCACCGAGAACGGCGAGGACTGGCAGGCGCTGGTGGAGCGCTATGTCGAGCGGGTGGCCGCGGACGAGGAGGCGCTGGGCCTCATTCGACCGGACGTCGAGCCGCGCGCCACGCAAAACCTCGATGCCATCGTCGCGATGATCGAGCGCCTGATCGAAAAGAAGCACGCCTATGCGGCCGGCAACGGCGACGTGTACTACGCGGTCGCGACGTTTCCCGACTACGGCGCGCTCGCCGGGCAACGCCCCGAGGACCTTCGTTCCGGCGCACGCATCGAGCCGGACGAGGCGAAGCGCGATGCCCTCGATTTTGCCCTGTGGAAGGCGGAAAAGCCGGGCGAGCCGGCCTGGGACGCGCCCTGGGGCCGCGGCCGGCCCGGTTGGCATATCGAGTGCTCGGCGATGTCCATCGCCAACCTGGGCGAGCATTTCGACATCCACGGCGGCGGGCTGGACCTGAAATTTCCGCACCACCAGAACGAGATCGCGCAATCCGAAGGCATGACCGGGGAGCGGTTTGCCAATGTGTGGATGCACAACGGTTTTGTCGAGGTGGGCGAGGAGAAGATGGCCAAGTCGCTCGGCAACTTCACCACCATCCGAGATCTCCTCGAGCGCTGGCCGGGCGAGACGCTGCGTTACTTCATCCTCACCAGCCACTATCGCAGTCCGCTGTCCTATACCGAGGCGCGCATCGAGGAGGCGCATGCCGCGCTGTCGCGCCTCTATCTCGCCCTGCGTGGTTTCCCTGCACCCGTTCGTGCGCTACGTAGCGAAGCGAAGTCGAAGGGCGATGCCGGCGGTGATTGTGTCAAGCGTTTCCATCGCGCCATGAGCGATGATTTCAATACCCCCGAAGCGTTGGCGGCCCTGCACGCTCTTGCGCGCGAGGTCAACCGACGCCGCGAAGCGGGCGAGGGCGCCGAGACGCCGGCGGCGGAGCTTCGCAGCCTGGCCGAGCCGCTGGGCCTGCTCCAGACCGATGCGGACGAGTTCCTGCGCCGGGGGCAGGGTGCGGGCAATCTGACCGACAATGAGATTGAAAGGCTTATCAAGGAGCGCCGTGCCGCACGCTTCGAACGCAGTTTCCAACGCGCCGACGACATCCGCAACCAACTCACCGAAGCCGGCATCGTGCTCGAAGACACCGCCGACGGCACGCTCTGGCGCCGCGGCTGATATTCCTGCCGTATGTCTCCTCCACAAGGCAGAAAGCAATCGCGAGCAAGCTCGCTCCCACCAAATCTGGATG
>JAKDMP010000222.1 GCA_030452225.1 Gammaproteobacteria bacterium | reverse complement strand
CCTGCGCATACTGCGCGTGAAATCGTGTTCGGGCGTTTCAAGGTCTGTGGTCTCACGCGCGCCCAAGATGCCGTGGCCGCTTGGGAGGCGGGCGCGGTGATGGGCGGCATGATTTTCGCGCCGGACTCGCCGCGCCGCATTGATCTGGCGACGGCGCGCCGCTTGCGGGCTGCTGCGCCCCTTGATTGGGTGGGTGTGTTCCGCGATCAACCCGTTGCCGAAGTGGCGGGGCATACGCGTGAATTGAAACTGGCGGCGGTTCAATTGCACGGCGATGAGGACGAAGTTTATGCGCGCAACTTGCGCAACAAACTACCGAAAAACTGCGCCATCTGGAAGGCGGTGCCGGCCTGTGTGCCCTTGCCGTCGGCGGGGGAATTGGGCGTCGATCGTTTGCTTTTGGACACCGGTCGCAACGGCCGACTCGGCGGCAGCGGCGTGCCCCTCGATCCCGCAGCGCTTGTCGGCGCGGATGTGTCCGACTGCGTCCTGGCCGGCGGCATTGCAGCTGACAACCTGGCGGCTGCGGCACGACTTCAACCCTGGGCGCTGGATATCAACTCAGGTGTTGAATCGGCCCCCGGCATCAAGTCCGCCACGCTGCTGAAACAGTTGTCCAACACGCTACGCACCTTGCCCGGCCAAAGGAGCCACAACCATGATTGAGATCCCCCTCGTCATTCCGGACGCCGCCAAGCGGCGATGCGGAATCTTGCCAGAGACCCGCAAAGGAGTCATCTTCGAGCATTGCGCTGATTATGAAAGATTCCGGGTTCTCCCTTTGGGAGCCCCGGAATGACGAATTTTACTGAGGAGGGTCAGGCTCTAAAACCCGGTCGCTTCGGCCAATGGGGCGGGCGTTACGTGCCGGAGCTTCTGGTGCCGCCGCTCGCCGAGTTTGCGCAAGCCTTCGAGGAGGCGCAGGCCGATCCTTCGTTCCGGGCTGAACTTGATGCCTTGCTGCGTGACTATGCGGGCCGACCAACCCCGCTGACCCTGTGCAAAAACCTTGCCGCGAACACACCCGTGCGTTTGTATCTCAAGCGCGAAGACCTCGTTCACGGCGGTGCACACAAAACCAATCAAGTGTTGGGGCAGGCGCTGCTCGCCAAGCGCATGGGCAAGCGCCGCATCATCGCCGAGACCGGCGCCGGTCAGCACGGCGTGGCCACCGCCATTGCTGGCGCCTTGCTCGACATTCCCGTGCAGGTGTACATGGGCGCGAAGGATTGCGCGCGCCAGCAACCGAACGTGTTTCGCATGGAGTTGCTGGGCGCCGAAGTCATACCTGTAGATACCGGTAGCGGCACGCTCAAGGATGCCATCAACGAAGCGCTACGTGACTGGGCGGCAAGCTATGCCGACACGCATTATCTTTTGGGTACCGCCGCCGGCCCGCATCCCTTTCCGACGGTGGTGCGCGAGTTTCAGCGCGTGATCGGTCGTGAGGCGCGGGCACAGATTCTGGAGCGTGAAGGCAGACTGCCCGATATCGCCGTGGCCTGCGTGGGCGGCGGCTCCAATGCCATTGGCCTGTTTGCCGATTTTGTGGCTGACAAGTCCGTGCGGCTGGTCGGCGTCGAGCCGGGCGGCGAGGGCGTGGCAACCGGCCATCATGGCGCGACGATAGGCGAGGGTTCGCCCGGCATCTTGCACGG
>JAKDMP010000221.1 GCA_030452225.1 Gammaproteobacteria bacterium | reverse complement strand
GTATAAAGGTAGCGCAGCATGGCAGCGTCGTTAGTTAGCCGCCGCCCAGCCAGTCCCGGGCGATGAGGTAGCTCTGCAACAACTCTGCTTCCGCCGAGCCCGGCAAAGGGACGTAATCATAGTGCCAGGCCGCGAGCGGCGGCATCGACATCAAAATGGATTCCACCCGGCCGCCAGACTGCAAGCCGAACAGGGTTCCACGGTCATAGACCAGATTGAACTCTACGTAGCGACCGCGCCGATGAAGCTGCCAACCCCGCTCGCGTTCCCCATACGGGTGACCCCGTCGCCGTTCGACGATCGGCAGGTAGGCGGGTAGGTAGTGATCCCCCACCGAGCGCATGAAGGCGAAGCAGGTATCGAAATCCCACTCATTGAGGTCGTCGAAAAACAACCCGCCGACCCCCCGGGTTTCGCCCCGATGCTTGAGGAAGAAATATTCGTCGCACCAATGCTTGCACCGGGAATAGGTATCCGGCCCAAATGCCGCGCAGGCCCGGCGCGCCGTTTCGTGCCAATGCACAACATCCACGCGGAACGGGTAATACGGCGTGAGATCGAAGCCGCCCCCAAACCACCACTGCGGCGCAGCGCTATCGAGGCCGACCGCCAGGAACCGAACGTTCATGTGCGAGGTCGGCACATAGGGGTTTCGCGGGTGGGCCACCAGCGACACCCCTGCAGCCTGGAATTCTCGCCCGGCTAGGGTGGGACGGTGAGCCGAGGCCGACGCGGGCAATTTAGTCCCGCGCACCCGGGAGAAGTTTACCCCGACCCGCTCGAACAACCCGTCGGCGCCGCTCATGACCCGGGTCCGCCCGCCACCACCCTGATCGTGTTTCCAACGATCCTCGCCGAAGCGCTTAGCGCCGTCGGCCCGCTGCAAGGCTTCGCAGAGTCGATCTTGCAGTCCCTCGAGGTACTCGACAACCGCGGCTAGCGCGTCGCTATTCATCCGGCACGTAGCATCTTGCCCGTGCGAGCATCGTGGATCGCGGTAGGGCCGGGCGATCCACCCAAGCGTCCGGCGAGTACTAGTTCGACGCCACCGGCGAACTGGCGCTCAAGCTGCCCGGCGGTGGCGACTGGCGGGAAACCGTGGCGATTAGCACTGGTGGACACTATGGCGCCGCGGAACGCGCGGCACAACGCGGCAGCCAGCGCGTGGGCGGTGATGCGCACCGCGATGGTGTCGTGCTCGCCGCGCAACCAGCGCGAGACCTGTGGGTGCGCCGGCAACAACCAGGTATGCGGGCCGGGCCAGGTTGCCCGCGCACGCGCCAATGGGAGCGGGTCCGAGCGATCCACCCAAGGCGCCAGTTGCCCCCAGTGGGCGCCGATCAGAATGAGCCCCTGCCGCCAACTCCGTCGCTTGCGGCCCAGCAGGCTGCGGATCGCGGCAGTGTTCCGCGGGTCGCAACCCAGCCCGAAACAACCTTCGGTCGGATAGCCGATCACCCCGCCGGATCGCAACACTTCGACCGCCCGCTCCAGTTGCTGCCGATCCGACAAGCGCGCCTCCGCCGCTAGCGCGCGGACAGCTTTGCCTGCAGCGCCTGATCCTTGGCCACAACGGCGTCCGCATTTTCCCGGCGTTCCGCGTCCAGCCGCCGACCAAGCTCGAGATCCGAGAGCGCCAGTGTCTGGGCGGCAAGATAGGC
>JAKDMP010000220.1 GCA_030452225.1 Gammaproteobacteria bacterium | reverse complement strand
TCCACCAATGCAAGCGGGCCATGCTTGAGTTCGCCCGCCGGATAGGCCTCGGCATGAATGTAGGAGATTTCCTTGAGCTTGAGTGCGCCTTCAAGTGCAATTGCACCGGAAGCGCCGCGGCCGAGGAACAGCGCATGCTCCTTGTCGGCAAACAACTCGGCAATACGGGCAATATCCGCATCGGCTTCAAGCGCGCGAGCCACCATGTCGGGCAAGGCTTCGAGTTCATCAACGAGGCGGCTTTCTTGCTCGGCCTCAAGGCCATTGTGACGACCCAGCACCACAGCCAGCAAAGCAAGTGCTACAAGCTGGGTAGTGAAGGCCTTGGTGGACGCCACGCCGATCTCCGGGCCGGCCCGCGTCATGAGTACCAACTCGGATTCGCGCACCACGGAGGATTCTGGCACATTGCAGATGCTCAGGGCGCCAACATAGCTCAGTGTTCTTGCCATGCGCAGCGCAGCAAGCGTATCGGCCGTTTCGCCTGACTGCGAGATGGTAACAAACAAGGTGCCGTCGGCCACGGCGGGCTTGCGGTAACGGTATTCGCTGGCCACTTCCACGGCCACTGGCAAGCCGGCCAGGGTCTCGATGAGATAGCGCGCCACCAAACCGGCGTGATAACTCGTGCCACAAGCCACGATATGAACGGCCTGCACACGTTCGAACAATTTACCGGCCTGGGGCCCGAAAGCGGCTTCCAGAACTTTACCGTTGGCCAGGCGCTCTTCCAGCGTTTCGGCGAGCGCGCGCGGCTGCTCATGGATTTCCTTGAGCATGAAGTGACGAAATTCGCCACGCTCCACCGCATCCGCAGACAGCTCGCTCTCCCTGATCGGACGCTCAACCGCTTTGTTCCGGCTATCGAGTATCGTCACCTCGTCGCGATTCAGGGTGGCGATGTCGCCATCTTCCAGAAACTGAAACCGATGCGTGACCGGCAACAATGCCGCCACATCGGAAGCCACGAAGTTCTCGCCGATGCCGCGCCCGATGACCACCGGGCATCCCATGCGCGCCGTCACCAGCAACTCGGGTTGTTTGCGGCACATGACGACCAATGCGTAAGCGCCTTCCAAACGGTTCACGGTATGGCGAACGGCTTCGGGCAACGCAGCGCCGCGACTCACTTCACGGTGAACGAGATGTGCCACTACTTCAGTGTCGGTTTCCGAATCAAAGTTGTAGCCCTCATCATGCAGCTCGGCGCGCAAGGCCTCGTGGTTCTCGATAATGCCGTTGTGCACCAACGCAATGTCATCACCGGAGATATGAGGATGCGCATTGCCTTGAGTCGGCTCCCCATGCGTGGCCCAGCGTGTGTGCGCCATACCGAGCCGGCCTGACACGGGCTGCTTTTCGAGCTCGGCTTCCAGCGCACTGACCTTGCCGACGGCTCGACGCCTTTGTTGTTCGCCATTATTCGCAATGGCGACGATGCCTGCCGAATCGTAGCCGCGATACTCAAGTCGTCGCAGCCCTTCCATCAAGACAGGTACGATGTCGCGTTCGGCGACGCCGCCGACTATGCCACACATGGCACGGATCTCTGATTGGAGCGCCGGCATCTTGCCGGCAAGAGTCGGCTGGAAGCCGACGCTCCCGGCATCGCGAGCAAGCTCACTCCCACAATCATTTCACTCCTCACGGCTTTCTCCCTGTTTTTTCCCTGGGTCT
>JAKDMP010000123.1 GCA_030452225.1 Gammaproteobacteria bacterium | reverse complement strand
CACTGGGCCGCGGCCTGCGCCGGGGCGACGAGAGCTGGGGCGGACCGCGATGCGTATTCATACTGGGCCCCGGCCTTCGCCGGGGCGACGAGAGTAGTAGCGGGCCGGGATGCGTATTTACACTGGGCCCCGGCCTTCGCCGGGGCGACGAGAGCAGGGGCGAGCCGGGATGCGTATTCATACTGGGCCCCGGCCTTCGCCGGGGCGACGAGAGCAGGGGCGAGCCGCGATGCGTATTCACACTGGGCCCCGGCCTTCGCCGGGGCGACGGGGCAGTCGCTCCCGCAGCGGAAGGACGACTTGTCCTATCCGTTGGTGGTGCCGGCGGTGCGGGCGCGTTGCAGGCGGCGCTCCATGTCCTCGATCTTCAAGCTCCAGTGGCCGAGCGTGTTCAGTTTCCTCACCCGATCGAGCATCTTTTTCGCCAGCGCGAATTTGCTGTCCGCCAAGGCGACGTTGAAGACATTGATCTGGAACTGTGCGGTGCCGCGCTGGACGTTGGCGGCCTTCAGCAACAGCGGGGCGCTGCGTGCGCGCTCGGCGGCGGTTGTGTAGCCGATGAAGTTCGCTTCGGTTACCAGCACGTTGGCGTAATTCATGCCCAGGGTTTCGAAGCGCGGGCTGTGGTGGATCGCTTCGAACAGGCGCTCGAGATTGGCGCGTTCGAGTTGACACTGGTTCCTGGTGTAGCACTGGACGAGCGCCTGGAGCGCGTTCACGTCCGAAACCGTGAACGGGCGTTCGGCCACCGCCCGGATCATTCCGTCGAACCAGACATCGGGCACCGGACGGTCGGTCTGCGCGGCCAGCAGGATCATCGCCACCCAGGGATCGAGTCCGGCGTTCGGGACCCGGGCGGCGATTTGGGCCGCCTCGAAAGCGGGTCGGATGAATTGCGTCTGCCCGGAGAGGGCGCGATTGGTCATGATGCGCGCGACCAGATAGGTGCCGCGCGGCGACATCGGATGGTGAAGCGCCTCGTACCGGGCAAGGGCAAGATTGTCGCGCCAGTGCCAGGCACGCACCGCGGTGAGGCTGCCGAGCAGCACTACCACGGCCACGGCAAGCACGATCATGATGCGGCGCGCCGGCAGCGGCCGAAAAATGCGCCGGCGCAGCGCGGCCAGCGGTTTGACCAGGTGATCCGGGCGGATGATGAGCAGGGTGAGCGCCGCCACCGCGACGATCAAGCCCCAGTCGCCGAGATAGACGCGATGCTCGTAGGCGAGCTCCAGCGGGAAGATTGTCGATTCGAGCACCTGCGAGGCGAAAAACCAGGCGATGCCGAGGGCGACCAGCGGCTTGCGGCGCCGCAACAGCCAGGCCAGCAGCAGCAACGCCGCGAGGATCAGGAACGAGCCCAGCGTACTCGGCGGGTTCAGCAGTCCCTCGGAAAGGGTGAAGTAATCCCAGTGCAGCGCCATGCCCGGCAGCCACGGGATCAGGATCAAAAAGATGTAGAGCAGCACGATCCGCCCTTCGGTAAGTACCCGCTCGGTCAGGTTGAATTCGCGCGTCACGAAGCCGCTGCCGCTGATTATGCTCGGCAGGAATTCGTACAGCCCGATGGCCGCCGGCAGAACCAGAAGCACCAGGTACAGCCACCACAGCTTGCGGGCGGTTTGTTGCGGTTCCGGCCCGTCGCGGAAGCGCAACACGAACACTTCGAGCACCAGGGTGAACAGCGGCAGCAGTACGCCTGTTTCCTTGGCATAGGCGCCGAGCGCGGTGAACACCAGCACCTCCACGGCGATCAGGATCAGCACCTTCCAGGTAGTGACGCAGAAGCGCTCGCGCAGATACACGTAGAGCCACAAACCGGCCAGGGTGAACAGCGCGGCAAAGGTCGTCTCGCGCTGTACCGCGTAGAGGATCGGCGTCAGGTTCATCGGATGCAGCGCCCAGGCCGCCGCGATGCCGAGCGCCACCCATTCGATCCGTACCGCGGCGAGGGTCGGCGCCAGGCGCCGGCGCCAGGCATGCAGCAGCGCGCGGGTGAAGCCGTACAGGAGAATCACGGCCATCAGGTGCAAAACGAGATTCACGGCCTTGAAGGCGCTCGGATCGAGGCCGCCCCAGTAGCGCTGCAGCGCGAAAAAGGCGAGCGACAGCGGGCGGCCCAGCGGCCCGGCATCAAACGAGAACATCACATGCCACAACTCCGCCCACCAAATCGCCGTCAACGGCGTGCCGTGCAGGATCAAGCCGTCGTTGTTGACGATATTGCCGTAATCGTCGAGCAGCCAGCCGCCATCGAGGCCGCCCGTGCCCCAGTACACCAGCCAGGTGGCAACCAGAATCGCAAGCAGAAGCAGCCAGCGACGCGAAGCGCGTTCGGGCCACTGGCTGAAAGGTAGCTTCGGGACGCCTTCCTTCCGGTCCGCTGCAAGGGCTTTTGTCGGCGCCGGGCGCCGGCGCCGCCGCGAGGCGGGCGCGGGCCGTGAACGGGGCTGCCTGTTTGGCTTGCGCTTCTTGCTTCGACTCATGATGATTTCGGTTCCGCGTACAGTCGTTTGATCAAGCCTTCCAACTGGCGCACGCCGTGATCGAAGGCGCCGTTACGGTTGAGTCGGCGCAACGTGGCAAGTTCCGTCCGCGCGCCGTCGGCGTCGCCGGCAAAGGCGAGGCACACGCCGAGGCTGAAATGATAACGGGCATTGCCGGGCGCGCGCCGAACCAGCGCGCTGAAAATGCGCGCCGCGGCCCGCGGCCGATGCAACACGTTCAAAAGATAATTGCCGTGAATGGCCATTACGTAGCCGTCGGGTTGCTTGTGCGCGAGTGCGGCCCGGAAAAGATTCTTCATCCCGCCGGCGGGCAGCCGGCAGGGGTTGCGCTGGCGCATTGCGCACTGCACCAGCGAATCGAGGGCGCCGACATCCTGCGGGGTGGGCGGACGGGCGTGCAATTTTGCCGTCATCGCCGCGAACCACTCCGCGCGCAGGGGTTGGTGTTCGGCGTTGGCAAGGAGCACCAGTCCCGCCGTCGCGATGATGCCCTGGCCCGGCACCTGCCGTGCATGGTTCAGTGCCCGGCGGGTCGGCTGGACCAGCTGCGGGTCGTGCCGGCTGAGGATCAGCAGCATGCGCGCGAGTTCGTAGGTGGCGCGCGGCGATTGCGGGTGCGTCCGGGCGGCGGCGACGGCCTGGCGGATCGGGTTCGACCATTGAAATGAACGCAGCGCCAGGCTGCCGGCGTACAGGAGAATCAAGGCTGCCGCCGCGCCGGCGAGCAGGCGGCGCAAATTCAGGCGCACGCCGCTGAGCAGCAGCAGGGAAAACAGCACCAGCAGGAGGCCGAGCGAAGGCAGGTATTGGCGGTGCTCGAACACCAGTTCCAGCGGGATGAAGCTTGCCGTAAGCGTCTGCCCGACCAGGAACCATAGCAGGCCGAAGGCGACCAGCGGTCGGCGCCGCCCGAGGAAAATACCCGCCGCAAGCAGAGCCGCGATCCCCGCCCAGGCGAGCAGGCTCGTCCATGGTGAAAAGAGGCCGCGCGAGACCGGGAACGCATCGTGATACAGCGTCATCGAGCCGATGTCCGGCACCAGCGTCCAGTAGAAATAATGCCAGATTACCCGTCCCTCGGTCAGCAGGCGTTCGCCGATCGTGAAGCCCCGCGCGGTCCAATCGGCGGGCGAGAGCACGCCGGGTAGCAGCCACAGGAGTCCGAGAATCAGCGGCACCAGCAGGAAGATCGCGAAATACGCAACGCTCACCCACGCGATCGGCCCTTTCGGTTGAGGGCTTCGCGAGCGGGCTGGTTCGCGGTGCGCGGCAAGCCATTTATCGCGAGCAAGCTCGCTCCCACGAGACATCGGGGCCGAATCGGCGGGTGGGAGCGAGCTTGCTCGCGATAACGGCGGCGGCACAAGTCGCACACATGCGAAATCCAACGCCTGGCTCGAATGGGTCGCGCTCGCGGTCACCGCGGCGTGGCTGCTCGCACCGATCAACCTGACGGCGGTGCTCTACATCGTGCAGCGCATGACCTCGCTTTCGGCAACCTTCACGCTCGCGGCGCTGATCCTGTTCCTGTGCGGGCGGCGCTGGCTGCATGCGCACCGGCGGCGCACAGGCGCCGTCGTGCTGCTGCTCGCGGCGGCGCTGCTGTGTACGCCGCTGGCGGTGCTGACCAAGGAATCAGGGGTGCTCACGCTCGCCTATGCGCTGGTGATCGAATGGGTGTTTTTCCGTTTCCGGAATCAGGGGGAATCGCGAGCAAGCTCGCTCCCCCCCGCCGATTCGGCCCCGGCCACCGGTGGGAGCGCGCATGCCCGCGATTCTTCTTCCCGGCGCCCGGCGCGCAGCCGCGCGTACTCGCCGAGGAGCAGGCGCAGAAACAGAAATACCAGCAGGCCGTTGACGAGATGAATGACGAGATTGGTGACTTTCATCGCCTGCGGACTCAGGCCGGAGAAATGCGCGTTCAACGCAAAACTCATCATCGCAATCGGCCGGCCCGTCGGGCCGCTCTGCGTACTTTCGACGACGCGCCACATGTCGGCGGCGCTGAGCGACACCGATTGCATCGCCGGGTTGTCGACGATATTGGGGTAATCGTCGAGCAGAAAGCCGCCCCGGGTGCCGGGCCAGTAGAGCAGGGCGGTGGCCACCAGGACGACGACCAGGCCGAGCCGGGACAGCAGGCGCGGATCGACGCGGCGGTTCACGTCGGGTTCTTCCTGCCGCCGGAGTGCGGCTTTTTCTGCAGCGCCTCGCGCACGCGCCGGAAGGATTCGCTGTACCAGCCGGTCCGCTCGAGCCACCAGCGATGCAGCCGCTTCATGCTCCAGCCGTCGCGTTCGGGTTGCGGCAGCGCGCGGTACTCGTCGAGCAGTTCAAGGCCGAGCCGCGGCGCGTCGGCGGCGTACATGTACGCGGCAACGTACAAGGCGGCATCCGGCTTGACCACCAGCGGGAGGGCCCGGGAGAAGGCCTCGTAGGCAGCCTGTTCACGGCCCATTCGCAACAGCAGCCGGCCGCGCAGGATCAGGAATTCCTGCTGCAAGGGGGGGTAGCGCGCAAAGTACGGGTTGTGCAGCGCCGCCTCCGGAATACGCAGCAGGGCGGCGGTGCTCAACGGCGGACAGGGCGCGCGGTCGATGCGGCGTGCAAGCCGGGTGATGTTCCGGTAGAGCAGCGTGGAGCCCGCGTGGCTGTGACCGGCGGCATACACCACCGCGGCCAGGTCGGACGGCCGCGCGGCATGCATCCGGCAGGCCATGATCAGAGCGGTCAGGGAAATGCTGATGTCGCCGCGTTGCCGCCCGGTGGCCTCGCGCAGCCTTTTCAGCGCGAGCTTCGGATGTCCGGCATCGGCGAGCTGCCGGCTTCCCCAGACGACGGCACGCGCCGAGTTCGGGTTCATGCGCAGCCAGGCCATGGCCAGCGCCTGGCCGTTGCCCCACAGTTCGGCGCGGTAGGCGGTGAGTGCCAGCAGGAGCGCGAGCGCGCCGCCGGCGATGGCGGCGCGCAGCACACGCGCGCCCGGTCCGCGCAGAATCCACCAGGCCAGCGGCCACAGCAGCAGCGCCGCGGGCAGGTAATTGCGATGCTCGTAATAGAGTTCCAGCGGGATCGTCGTGGATTCGATCAGTTGCCCGGCGAAGTAGAACAGGATCGCCGCCGCAAGCACCGGCAGTCGGCGGCGCACCGCGAAGGCGAAGGCGAGCAGCGCGACGACGATGAGGATCGACGGCAACGTGGTCCAGGGATCGAGCAGCCCGTGCGAGACCGTCACCTTCGTGTACAGGCCGTCGGTTCCGCCGTGCGGGATGACGAGCAGGTAGAGGTAGTCCACCAGCACCCGCGCCTCGGTCATGAGGCGCTCGAGAATGGTGTAGCCGCGATGCGGCAAGAGCTCGGTCAGGCGGCGGCATTGCCACAGCAGGTAAGCCGCGATGCCGAGCGAAGGCAGCCACAGGAACAGCGCCCGGAACCACAACGCCGGCTTGCGGGCGTCATCATTGCTTCCCCTCATCCTGCCCTCCTCACCCGAGCGGAGAGGGGATCCATTGGCAGGCTTCTGTTGCAGGAGCGCCCCATGGGCGCGACTCGGAGAGCCGACATTTTGCATGTGGTCGCGGGCATGGCCCGCTCCTGCGCTTCGCAGCACGGTAAATTCCAGCACCAGAGCCAGCAGCGGCAGCAGGCCGGCATTTTCCTTGGAGAAAAACCCGAGCAGCGTGCCGCCGCAAATGCCCGCGATCATCAGCGTGTAGCCCGAACGCGTCCGCCCGTGCGCGTGGCGCACGCGGCCCCACACATACAGATTCAAGCCCGCGAACACGAACAACGCCGCCAGCATCGCCATGCGCTGCACCACGTAGAGGGTCGTGGAGACGAACAGCGGATGCGCCAGCCACAGGCCCGCGCCGAGGATGCCCACCCACAGCGCGCGCCGCCGGTCGAGCCCGGCCGCGGCGCTCAGTTGACGGATCAGAAGCACCAGCAGCACCCCGTTCAAAAGGTGCAGCAACAGGTTGGTGAACTTGAACGGCCACGGTGGCGCCGGCCAGTTGTTCGCATCGATCAGGAAACTGATGAGCGAAAGTGGCCGCCCGCTCGGCCCGGAAATGCCGCTGGTGATGTAGCTGACGAAGGTGACGAGGTTGTCCACCGGCCCGTAGGCCCCCAGGCGGGGCAGCGTGCCCCAGTCATCGAGCAGGAACGGCCCGGACAAGCCGGGCCAGTACACCAGCGCGACCAGCGCCAGCAGCCCCAGCAGTGCCAGCCACGGAAGGCGGGAGGAAAGGGGGGCGGGAAGTCGCATGCGGGGCATTCTAGCGGTCCGGGTAGTCGAAT
>JAKDMP010000219.1 GCA_030452225.1 Gammaproteobacteria bacterium | reverse complement strand
CCGGGCGCGATGTAACGTGCAGGAACCAGGCGGTGTCGGAGGTCAGTCGCGGATTGACGATCAGCGTCGCCGTGCCCTTGTACGGGTTGGGCGCATTGTCGTCGAGTTTGTCGGCCTCGACCAGCGTGCGGCCCACCGCCTCAAGCGCCGGCGGCACCTCAAGCGTGTCGGGCATTAAACCGAGCGGGCGCCCCTGGTTGTCCTGGAACTTCTGGATCGCCGCGCGCGCCGCGCCGTAGCTGGCGATGGCCCCGGCTTTGGTGTCGGCCTGAAGTGGCGCGCCGGTTGTGTTAGAGACGGACGTGACCTCGGTGTCTCCGACCGGATGATCGGTGTCATAGAAGTTTTGTCCGTCGTAGCATTTGGAGATGAACGCATTGTTTTTCAAGTCCGAGACGATCTCGTCCGGTAGCGTCTTCGCGCTGAAGCCGGCGTCTTGCGCCATCGGCGCGTAGATCCCGAGCGTATCGTCTTCGAGGTCGTTGCGGCGCACCTCCACGGTCGCGGCCCAATCGTCGTTCACGATCGCGTAGCTAAACGCCTTGAGCGACTGGATGGCCTTGTCGCCGACCCACTTCGCCATCCTCGGAAAGCGATCGAGCCAGTCGTAGCGGTTCTCCGAGGAGCCGCTGGGCACCAGCATCGCGGTTTTTTGCCACTGCGACTCGGCGCCCTCGAACGCCTTGTTGAAGATCGTCTTGAGGTTGACGAAAACGCGGTCGAGAGATGATTTATTGATGAGCATGATTGCAGTCTCCTCAGATGATGGTGACGGTGTCGTCGTCGAATGCGAGCACGATGCCGGCCTTGGACTTCGTGCCCACGGCGTCGGTCTTGGCCAGCGTCCGGTCATCGGTGATGTAGCAGGATTTTCCGATCAAGGATTGATCGACCGAATCGCTCGCGTCGTTGGTCCAGGTGAACGCTTTACCGCGGCGCACAAGCACGGTTTTGTCGCCGGAAGCCCCGCCGGAATTGTCCACCTGCTGCTCGGCGCGACCCAGATAGGTCAAAGTTGTGGAGGTGAGGCCAGGAGTGGCGTAGCCGTTCGCATCGGCGCAGACGATGGCGCCCGTGTAGATTATCGCCTCGGCGACAACGGCGACGGGAATGAATTCGCCGGCCTGCATCGGCGTGTTGCGATCTTGGGTGGGAATAAAAACCATGATTACGCGGCCTCCTGTCCGTATTTCTGAATGTCGTCGGGCGAATTACCAAATATCGCCGCGACGCGTTTGTCCTCGGCATTGAGCGCCGAACCTTCGTCGGGACGCTTGCCTTCGAGCCCGCTCGCGCCGGCCAATTCGGGCGCGGCCTTCACGAACGCGGTGAAGCGCTCCAGACCGCCCTCGAACGCGCACTGCGCGCGGTGGTAGTCGGCGGTCGCAGGCGTGATTTTGCCCGCTTCGAGCGCCGCATTGATGGCCGTCTCGATCTCGTCCTTGAGCTGCGCCTCGTCGCGCTCGGCAAGCGTGTGCTCGGCGGCGCTCGCGCGGTTCAGGGCCGCGTCGTAGTCGGCACGCGGCACGAACTTGTCGAGCGAGGGCGTGCCACGCGCGCTCTTCATCGAGTTGATGGCCGTCACGGCGGCAGCCGCGTCGGCCTCGGCATCGAGGCCCAGGGCCTCGCGGATTGCTTTATCCACAGCAGGTTCCTCCTGTTCGGGGTCGTATGAAGAATGATTGAG
>JAKDMP010000122.1 GCA_030452225.1 Gammaproteobacteria bacterium | reverse complement strand
GCTTCGGCTTCGAGAATGACGTCGCCTTCGCTGACCTTGTCGCCGACTTTCACCTTGATCGCTTTCACGGTGCCCGCAAACGGTGCCGGGACATCCATGGCCGCCTTGTCGGACTCCAACGTGATGAGCGAGTCTTCCTTCTCGACGCTGTCGCCTTCGCTGACCAGCACATCAATAACCTCGACGCCCTCGGCATCGCCAATATCCGGAACCTTGACTTCCTTGCTCATTGTTGTCGCCCTAACCAACCAGACCGCGCAGGGTTTCGATGGTTTCGGCAAGATGGCGCGTGAAATGGATCGCCTGGGCGCCATCGATTACGCGATGATCGTAGGACAGTGACAGCGGCAGCATCAGCCGTGGCTCAAAGTCGTGACCATTCCACTTGGGCTTCATCTCGGTTTTGGAGACACCGAGAATGGCCACTTCGGGCGCGTTGACGATCGGCGTAAACGATGTGCCGCCAATGCCGCCCAAGCTGGAAATGGTGAAGCAGGCGCCTTCGATGTCGTCCCGCTTGAGTTTGCCCTCTCGCGCCTTCGCGGCAAGTTCAGCCAACTCTGCGGCGATCTCGCGTGTGCTTTTTTGATCGGCATCGCGCAAAACAGGCACCATCAAACCCTGGTCGGTGTCCACGGCAAAACCGATGTTGAAATACTGGCGCTCAATCAGGTTCTCGCCCGCCGCATCCAGCGCGCTGTTGAAATCGGGATAAGCCTTGAGTGCCAGCACAACCGCACGAACAAGGAAAGCCAGTGGCGAAATTTTCGCATCGTCCTGTTCGGCGCCGGCGTTCATCGCCTTGCGCACGGCATCGAGCGTGGTCATGTCGGCTTCGTCGTTTTGCGTCACGCGCGGCGCATTCACCCAAGCGGTCTGCAATCTGGGCCCGGCGATTCGCTTGAGACGGGACAGCGGTCGCGTGCTTACTTCGCCGAAGCGCGAATAATCCACCTCGGGCACGGCGGGCAATCCGCCACCAGCAGTCACGCCACCGCGCAGTGCTGATTTCACATACAGCTTGACGTCGTTGTGGGTGATGCGCGCCTTGTGGCCCGAGCCCTTGACCTTGGAAAGATTCACGCCCAGCTCACGCGCGAACTTGCGCACCGACGGCCCGGCGTGTGCCGAGACCTGGGAGATTCGGTCAACCGTTGGCGGGGTTCTGGCTGGCTTGGGCTCGGACTGCTTTGCGGCATCGGATTGTGGCTTCTGCGGGTTTTCGTCTTCGTCGCTGTCTTGCGCAGATTCATCCTTGTCCGATTTTCTGTCCTGCTGCTCGTCCTGCTTGTCGTCGTCGCGATTTTCCGACTTGTCTTCCTTCTCGCCCGACTTGCCATCTCCATCGCCCTTCGAGGCGGATTCTTCCTTCGACCCTTGCTTGTCGTCGTCATCGGATGCGTCGCTTTCCTCGACGGTCAAAATGACATCGCCCTCGGAAACCTTGTCGCCGTTCTTGACCTTCAACGCCACGACCTTGCCCGCAGTCGGTGAGGGCACGTCCATGGCCGCCTTGTCGGATTCGAGCGTAATCAGCGAGTCTTCCTTGGCGATGGTGTCGCCCTCGGCGACCAGCACATCAATCACTTCGACGCCTTCGGCGTCTCCAATGTCGGGGATTTTTACTTCCTTGGCCACTGTTATCTCCCGCTGCTCAAATGGTTTCGCGCGGCGGCGCGTCGGCATCAATGTCGTATTTTTCGATGGCCTCGGCGACCTTGCTGTAAGGCAACTCGCCCTCATCGGCCAGCGCCTTGAGCACATTCACCACGATGTGCTCGCGATCCACCTCGAAGAAGCGCCGCAGATCCCGATGTACGTCACTGCGACCATAGCCGTCGGTGCCCAGGGTGATGTAATGGCGCGGCACAAATTCACGAATCTTGTCGGCGTTGTACTTGTTGTAATCGCTGGCAGCAACGATCGGCCCCTTCGTGTCTTCGAGGCAACGCGCGACCCAATTTTTCTGCGGTTCCGCCGAAGCATGCAGCGTATCCTCGCGACGCAGCTTCAAGCCTTCCCGGCGCAACTCCTCGTAACTGGTCACGCTCCACACATCGCTGGCTACTTTCCAGTCCTTGTCGAGCATCTCGGCGGCGGCTTCGGCCTCGCGCAGGATCGTGCCGGAGCCCAAAAGCTGGGCATGCAGTTTGTGCTTTTTACCCACGCTTTTGAACTTGTACATGCCGCGAATGATGCCTTCCTCGGCGCCCTCGGGCATCGGCGGGTTGTAGTAGTTCTCGTTCATGCAGGTGATGTAGTAAAAAACATCCTCCTGCTCAACGAACATGCGCCGGATACCCTCGCGCACGATTATGGCCACCTCATAGTTGTAGGTCGGATCGTAGGCGATGCAACTGGGGTAGACGCTGGCGTAAATATGACTGTTGCCATCGTCGTGTTGCAGCCCTTCGCCTTCCATCGTCGTGCGCCCGGCCGTACCGGCGATAAGAAAGCCTCGCGCATGCATGTCACCGGCAGCCCAGGCCAGATCGCCGAAGCGCTGGAAACCGAACATGGAGTAGAAGAAATAAAACGGCACCATCTGTACGCCGTGGTTGGCATAGGAGGTCGCCGCCGCAAGCCAGGAGGACATGCAACCCGCCTCGGTAATGCCTTCCTGAAGGATTTGTCCTCCCTTGTCTTCCTTGTAATGCATGAGTTGATCGGCATCCTCGGGCTCGTAGAGCTGGCCGACCGGCGAGTAGATGCCGACCTGGCGGAACAGGCCTTCCATGCCGAAGGTGCGCGCCTCGTCGGGCACGATCGGCACAATCCGCGGGCCGAAATTCTTGTCGCGGGTGAGTGCAGTCATCAAGCGCATCACCGCCATCATGGTGGAGATTTCGCGATCGCCGGTCCCCGTGGTCAGTGCCTCGAAGCTTTTCCACGCGGGCATTTCCAGTGGCGGCGCTTCGTGGATACGCGCGGGCAGTGAACCCCCCAACGTTTCACGATGTTCGTTGAGATATCGCATCTCGGGGCTATCCTCGCCCGGCTTGATGAAAGGCAGCTCCTCAAGTTGGTCGTCCGGCACGGGGACATTCAAGCGGTCGCGGTAAGCCTTGACATCCTCATCGGACAGCTTCTTCTGCTGGTGGGCGATGTTCTTGCCCTGACCGGCCTTGCCCATGCCATAGCCCTTGACGGATTTCACCAGAATAAGCGTGGGCTGGCCCTTGTGTTCGGTTGCAGCCTTGTAGGCGGCGTACAGTTTGACGGCATCGTTGCCACCGCGATTGAGCGCCCAGACTTGTTCGTCGCTCAGATGCGCCACCATCGCCTTCAACTCAGGCGAGTTGAAAAACTCCTCGCGCACATAGGCACCATCGCGCGACTTGTAACGTTGATAGTCGCCATCGACGCATTCTTCCATGCGCTTCCTGAGCAGGCCCTCATCATCCTTGGCCAGCAACGCATCCCAGCGCGAGCCCCACACCACCTTGATGACGTTCCAGCCGGCGCCGCGGAAGGTGGCCTCCAACTCCTGGATGATCTTGCCGTTGCCGCGCACCGGGCCATCGAGCCGCTGCAAGTTGCAGTTGACCAGATACACCAGATTGTCGAGCTTTTCGCGCACGGGCAAATCGAGCGCCGCACGCGATTCGGGCTCGTCCATCTCGCCGTCGCCAAGCATCGCCCAGACCTTGCGGTCGCTCGGTTCGATCAAGCCGCGATGTTCCATGTAACGCATGAAGCGCGCCTGATAGAGCGCCTGAATGGGGCCCAGACCCATCGACACGGTCGGATACTGCCAATAGTCGGGCATGGTGCGCGGGTGTGGATAGGAGGCCAGCCCTGGCGCAAGCGCATCGCGGCGAAAGCGTTTGAGTTGATCTTCCGTGAGGCGCCCTTCCAGAAAGGAGCGCGCGTACATGCCGGGCGAGGCATGACCTTGGAAGTAAATCATGTCGCCACGATGTTTATCGTTCGGGCCGCGCCAGAAATGGTTGAAGCCGACCTCGTAGATCGTTGTCGCCGAGGCGTAGGTGGCAATGTGCCCGCCGATACCCGAATGCTCGCGATTGGCGCGCACCACCATGGCCATGGCGTTCCAGCGCAGGTAGGCTTCTATCCGGCGCTCGGTTTCCATATTGCCGGGATACTGCGGCTGCTGATTGGGATGAATGGTATTGAGATAAGCCGTATTGGGTGTGTACGGCAGGTAGGCGCCCGAGCGGCGCGCCTGATCGATCAGCTTTTCGATCAAATCATGCGCGCGAGGCAAACCCTCGGCCGCGATGACCGAGCGCAGCGAGTCCAACCATTCCCGGGTTTCCTCCGGATCCAAATCCTGATTTCGCGTGTGATCCAACATGACATTCCTATCCTGGCAAGGCGGCATAACCGCCGGAACATGTGGCAAGGTTGTCGAAAAACGTAGCGAGCGAAGGCCGGTTGAGCCCCACCGGAGCGCAGAAACCGCAGTGTACATAGGAGTACATGAGGATTTTGAGCCCCGCTCGCGTTCAAGCTGGCGAGCGCAGTAGTTTTTCGGCGACCTTGCCTGTAAGATGCCCATTATAGGACTGATATCACGGTAAAAGCGAACAACCAATGGCCCTGACTCTCACTCGCCCCGACGACTTCCATCTGCACCTGCGAGACGGTGACGTGCTGGCCGACCTGGTGCCACCGGTCGCGGAGCGGTTTTCCCGTGCTCTGGTGATGCCCAATCTCACCCCGCCCGTCACCACGGTTGCGGCAGCCGGCGAGTACCGTGAACGCATTCTTGCAGCAACCCCGGCGGGCGTGGATTTCACGCCGCTGATGACGCTTTACCTCACCGAAACGATGGCGGCCAGCGAAATCAAAAAGGCTACGGCGAGCGATTTTATTCATGCGGCCAAGCTTTATCCGGCCGGCGCCACCACCAACTCCTCTGCCGGGGTGCGCGACGTTGGCGCGATCACCCATCTTTTCGAAGCCATGCAGGATGCCGGACTCGTGCTCGCCATTCATGGCGAATTGGCCAACCCCTCGCTCGACCCCTACGAGCGCGAACCGCGTTTCGTGGATGAGGTGCTCGCGCCGCTGGTCGAACGCTTCGCCTCGTTGCGGATCGTGCTCGAACATGTGAGCACACAACATGCCGTGGACTTCGTGACTCAGGCCGGGCCGAATGTCGCGGCCACGATTACCGCCCATCATTTATTGTGCTCGCGGCGCGCCTTGTTTGCCGGCGGGCTCTCCCCGCACCACTATTGTCGTCCGATTCTGCAAACCGAGGCTGACCGCGAAGCGCTCATCGCCGCCGCCACCTCGGGCAACCCGAAATTCTTCCTTGGCAGCGACAGCGCGCCGCATCCACGCGACAAGAAGGAGTCCGGGCATGCCGCCGCCGGCATTTACACCGGCTATGCCGCGCTCGAACTCTACGCCCAGGCCTTCGCCGAGGCGGGCGCGCTCGGTCGGCTGGAGAACTTCGCCAGCCGTTTCGGCGCCGATTTCTACGGACTCGAACCGAACAGCGCAGAAGTCACCCTGGAGGAGACGAGCTGGCAACCACCCGCCGAATATCCGCTTGGCCAGCAAACGGTCGTCCCGCTCGGCGCAGGCGAATCGCTGCGCTACAGGCTGCGTCCGTGAACGCTCTTGCGGATCGCTTCCGTGGCTACATGCCCGTGGTCATTGATGTGGAAACCGGCGGGCTCGATGCCAAAACCGATGCGCTGCTCGAAATCGCCGCCGTGTTGGTTGAGCGTGACGAACAAGGCTTTTTTCCCTGCGAAGAGTTCGCCTTTCAGGTCGAGCCCTTCGAGGGCGCGCGCATCGTGGACAAGGCGCTGGAGATCACCGGCATCGACCCGAATCATCCTCTGCGCCCCGCCCTGCCCGAAAGCGAAGCCCTGCAACGCATTTTTCGCCCGGTGCGCCGTGCGCTGCGCGACAACGACTGTACGCGCGCGATTCTTGTTGGCCACAACGCCTTCTTCGACCTCGGCTTTCTCAACGCTGCGGTCGAGCGTACCGGCATCAAGCGCAACCCTTTTCATCCTTTCGTCAGCTTCGATACCACCACCCTCGCCGGGGTCATGCTCGGCCAGACCGTGCTTGCTCGCGCGCTGGAAGTGGCCGGAATCCAGCAGGATCCCACCTCCGCACATACCGCCGCCTACGATGCGCGCGTCACCGCCGAGCTGTTCTGTCTGCTTCTGAACCGCAGCGATCCGCTTTACCGCAAGGCAACCGCTCGTTCGCGCGGAACTTGAACCGCCCTTTTCCTGTCCATGAACCTGCACACAACAGGACGAAGACTATGAAAATTCGCTATTGGCTGCTTCCGGCTTGCCTGCTGCTGGCGCCTTTCGCGCTGAATGCGGCAGCGACAGCGCCTGCCCCGCAATCGGCCAGTACAGCCAAACCCATGCCCAAGCCACCCGTGCCCAAGTTCGCCGAGGCGGACGCCAACCACGACGGCAAAATCACCTGGAAAGAAGCCAAGGCACTGGGCGTCCCGAAAAAGATTTTTCAACAGGACGACTTCGACCGCACGGGCTATCTCAACGAAACCGAATGGATGTTCGTGCGTCTGGACATGACCGACTTCGCGCCACCGCCCACCACCGGCAGCTGATTTCGGGCACTGCTGGCCTAAAACCTGCTCCAGATCGCGCCCATGGGGCGCTCCTGCAACGCACTCCTTGCTACTTCCCCTCGCTCTTTGTCGCAACTGAAGCAAAGCAGGTATCGGTTAGACTCGATCCCAACCCGACAAAACAGCACAAATGTCTCGACTTACTCCGGCCGTACTGAGCCTGATCATCGCCAACGTTGCCCTGTTCATCCTCCAGCAGACAAACCTGGGGCAGATGATGCTTGCCTAGCTGGCGCTTTGGCCTTGGGGATCCGGCCAGAACATGATGACCCAC
>JAKDMP010000021.1 GCA_030452225.1 Gammaproteobacteria bacterium | reverse complement strand
GGTACATGCAGACCGGCAGCGCGCATCAGCTGGTCAATGGCCAGAAACTGCGCCGCGTTTTCCTTCCCGGGTGGGGCATCCATTGCGATGAGGCTGCTACCATCCGCCGTTCGCAAGCGGAAATAACGGCGAAAGCTGGCATCGGAGGAAACAGGGACCAGTTGCGGCGTCTCACGCAAGACCTTGCGCAGCCACTCGATCAGCGCGTCACGGCGCAGATCGGGTGCATCCGAGGTTGCCGTCGGCTTCACCATTGTGCGATCTTGGCCTCCATTATTCGCCACGCCGGCTTGTGCCTGCCGACAGGCATTGGACAATGTAGAGGGCATTCGTGTTTCACTGGGTTCACAGGATAACGGCCTGCACACCGTGCCAGTCTATCGGGGCGCTTGCCGCGGCCCCGGCATACACGCAAGATGTCTGCATGCATAATGCGGTTTCCCCCTCTTGCAAGAATGACCGGACGAAAATATAGCCCATGCCTGCCGCCCGCTGTCTCCTCGCCCTGATCCTGCTCTCATGCGCAGCGGGCGCGCTGGCGCAGGCGCCACCGACAAGGCCGGGCGAATTCGCGATGTGCCCCCCCAATCCCGTACTCGCCCCGGTGCCGGCAACCAGCGCCTCCAGCGCGCCGCAGCCCGTGGTCATCGAGGCCGACCGGTCCCGCGCGCGCCAGTCCGGCCCGATCCTGCTGTCCGGCGATGTCACCGTGACCCGCGGCGCCGAGCGGTTCTGGGGCAGGCTGCTGCACTACTTCCCGGGCAACGAGGTGCTCACCGGCGAGGGCAATCTGCGCTATGCCAGCCCCAATCTTACGCTTCAGGCCGACAAGGCACACTACGACTTCACGAACGATCACGGCATCTTTTACGACGCCACCTACCAACTGCCGGCGCGACATGGACGCGGTCACGCCGAGCGCATCGACACCCATGCCTCGGACAAAACCGATCTGACCGAAATCTCCTACACCACCTGCCCGCCGAAAAACACGGACTGGCTGTTGCACGCCGACAAGATTGTCCTCAATCACGACATCGAGATCGGCTACGCCTACAACGCCTGGATCAGCTTCATGGGCGTGCCGTTCCTGTGGACACCCTACCTTTCCTTCCCGCTGACCGACCGGCGCAAGTCGGGGTTCCTCGCGCCAACGCTGGCGCGCAATTCCTCGGGCGGCCTGGATATCGAGCTGCCCTACTATTTCAACATCGCGCCCAACCTGGACATGACGCTGACCCCGCGCATCGTCACCCGCCGCGGCTTCATGCTTATGGATACCTTTCGTTGGCTGTTCCCCGGAACACATGGGAAATTCCATGCCGAATACATGCCTCATGACCGCAAGGCCAACCGCGAACGGAGCCTCTTCCGGCTCGTTAACGTCAGCCAGATCGATTCGCACTGGCAACTGGAGAGTCGCCTGGAGTACATTTCGGATCCGTACTACCTCGGCGATTTCGGCATCAGCCTGCAGCGCGTGGCGCAAACCTACCAGACGCGGCGCATCAGGGCGACCTATCAGGTCGGCGCCGGTGCGGCCTTCATCCAACTCGTCGACCAGACGCCCATCGACCCGACGATCGCGCCGGCCGAGCGCCCCTACCGGAAACTGCCCGAGATCGGATTCCTGTTTACCTGGCCGGATTACAGAAGCGGGCTGGCCCCGTCGCTCTACGGCGATTTCACGCGCTTCGAGGCGCCCGCGAGGCGCGGCGCGCTGCGGAGCATATTGCGGCCTGCGATACGCTGGAATCTCGCCGGTCCGAGTTGGTTCATCACGCCGCTGCTGGCCTTCGATCAAGCCAACTACCGCCTGGATGCCTTCGGCACCAGTCCGACCGAGGGCATCAACCGCTCGACGCCCATCGCCATGATCGACGCCGGCCTGCGCTTTGCACGCCGCCTGGGCGATGGGGGCTGGCTCACGCAGACGCTGGAGCCGCGCATCAACTACCTCTACGTGCCGTACCGCGACCAGGCCGACATTCCGATTTTCGACACCTACCTGCCGCCGATCGACATGGAGCGATTGTTCGCCATCAACCGCTTCGTCGGCGCGGATCGGCTGGGAGACGCCAATCGCATCTCGCTCGGACTGACCAGCCGTTTTCTCGATAACCGCAGCGGCGCGCAACTTTTCACCCTGGGGATCGGACAGAGCTTCTACTTCAGCGACCGCCGGGTGACGATGCCCGGCGAGCCCGTGCAGACGCGCCGGAGTTCCGATCTGGTGGGGCAGTTCACGGCCAATCTCGGCCATAACATCCATGCGCGCGTCGTCGCCGCCTACGACCCCTACAGCAACGATTTCGACCAGGGATACCTGGGGTTTCAATTTCACCCCGGCACCTATACCGTCCTCAATCTGGGGTACCTCTACCGCGAAGGCGCGCTCAACCAGACCGCCGTTTCCTTCTCGCTGCCGATCAACTCGAACTGGAGCGTGGTGGGGCGCTGGAACTATTCGCTGAGCGACAATCAAACCCTGGAGACGATGGCCGGCATACAATATGACACCTGCTGCTGGCGGATTCGCCTGGTCACACGGCGATTCGTCACCCTGGACGGGCAAGGCAATTCCGCCATCCTTCTGGAGTTGGCCCTCAAGGGCCTCGGCAGCGTTGGCAACAGATTGAGTGATTTTCTGCATGATGATATTTACGGTTATGGCGAAAACCCGCATTATTAGCCCGATACTCGGGATTGCGGCACTGGCCGCGTTTGCGCTGCCGGGGGCGGCACACGCCCAGACAGCGCAAACCGCTTCCGCGCCGGCCTCCGCCCCGGCGCCGCTCCCGGGCCGGCCGCTGGACGAAGTGATCGCGGTCGCCAACGACCAGCCCATACTCGCCAGCGCACTGAATCAGCGGATAGCCGAAGTCACCCAGGCCCTGCGCGCGCGCGGCACCGCCCTGCCGACCGAAGAGGTGCTTCGCCGCCAGGTGCTCGAACGTCTGATCACGCACAAATTGCAACTGCAGGCGGCCGATCGGCAGGGGATCCGCATCAGCGCGGACCAGATCAACGAGGCCTTGTCCTCGATTGCCGCCCGTAACGGGCTGACGCTCGCCGAGCTCCCCAAGGCGCTGGAGGCCCAAGGGCGCAACTATCTGGCCTTCCGCCAGGAGATCAAGGAGCAGCTGATCATCCAGCAATTGGTGCGCCAGACCGTTGCCTCGAAGATCCAGGTCACGCCGACGGAAATCGACCATTACCTGCAGCGCCAGGACAACGCTTCGGGCGGCAATGTCGAATACCGGCTCGCGCAGATTCTCGTCACCTTTCCGGCCAATGCCACCCCCGACCAGGTCGCCAAGGCCAGGGAAAAGGCACAGGCACTCGTCGCCCAGATCAAGGCCGGCGCAGACTTCGCGGCGACGGCCGTGGCGAATTCCGGCGGCCCCCATGCTCTCGAGGGCGGGATGATCGGCTGGATCAAGGCGGCCAGCCTGCCGACCTTGTTCGCCGGCGTGGTGCCCACGCTCAAACCGGGGGAAATCTCCGCGCCCATTGTCGGTGTGGGCGGTTTCCACATCGTCAAACTGGTGGACAAACGCAGCGGGTTGCCCGCCAACACGGCGACCGAATACCACATTCGCCACATTCTGCTCAAACCCAATCCGATCCGCGATCTTGAGCAAAGCAAGGTCTTGGCGGAAACGTTGCGCAAGCAAGTCCTGTCCGGGGAAATCTCCTTCGCCGAGGCCGCCAAGCAATATTCCAACGATCCGAATTCCGCGGGGATCGGCGGCGATCTCGAGTGGGGGACGTTGCAGCGCCTACCGCCCGCATTCGAACCGGTGGTCAAGAATCTGGCCGTCGACCAGATCAGCCAGCCGTTCAAGATTCCATCCGGCTGGGACATTGTCAAACTGGTCGGCAAGCGCCGCAGCAACGTCACCCAGGCACAGCGCGAGCATCGCGCGTACCAAGCCATTTTCCAACGCAAAATGACCGAACAGCTTGCCGAATTCAAACGCAGCCTGCGCAGTCAGGCCTACATACAAGTCTTCGCGTCCGCCCATGCCGGGGACCAGAATGGAGCCGACGGCACCTGATCCCGGCGGTCTTCCAAGTGGCTGACGCCGCCGGCCTGAAACGACACCGACTGGCCTTGTCCGTGGGCGAACCCGCGGGCATCGGCCCGGATCTAGCCGTGCTTGCCGCCCAGCGCGCACACGAAGAGGAAATAGTCGCCTTTGCCGATCCCGACCTTCTCGCCGCACGCGCCCGAACGCTCGGCCTCCCCCTGACACTCGAAGCATTCGACACTGCCCGCCCGGTACGCCCCGCTGAACCGGGGCAATTGACCTGCGCCCCGGTAGCGCTGGCCCGGGGCGCCATAGCCGGGCGACCCGATCCGGCCAATGCGCACTCGCTGCTTGCCGCGCTCGATCAGGCCTGGGCGAGCTGTATCGAAGGCGAATGCGCGGCGCTCGTCACCGCCCCGCTGAACAAGGGCGTCATCAACGATGCGGGCGTAGCCTTCAGCGGGCACACCGAATACCTGGCCGCGCTCGCCGGCAATGTGACGCCCGTCATGCTGCTTGTCGCCGGCGAGCTTCGGGTCGCCCTCACCACTACCCATCTTCCCCTCGCGCAGGTGCCGGCCAGGATTACCCGCGAGCGGTTGGAACATGCCCTCGAGGTGCTGGCCGCCGGTCTCGAACGAGACTTCGGCATCGCCCGTCCGCGCATCCTCGTCCTCGGTCTCAATCCGCACGCGGGCGAAGGCGGGCACTTGGGGCGCGAGGAGATCGAGACGATCGCGCCGGTACTGGAAACATTGTGTGGCGAAGGTTATCGACTCGAAGGGCCGCTTCCGGCCGATACCGCGTTCACGCCCGCTCACCTCGCCCGCGCCGATGCAGTGCTCGCAATGAACCACGACCAAGGCTTGCCGGTACTCAAGCACGCCGGGTTCGGGCGGGCCGTCAACGTTACGCTGGGCCTGCCGATCGTGCGCACCTCCGTGGACCACGGCACCGCCCTTGATCTGGCCGCCACCGGGCGCGCCGATCCCGGCAGCCTCGAAGCCGCCCTCGCACTCGCCGCCGAGATCGCCGTCCGCCGTCAGATCACCGCAACCGCCTCAGGCTGAATCCTGGCTCAGCTGCCGGAGAAAGCCTGCTCCCACTGTTTTCCCTGGATCGGATCGGCCCGCATGGGCTCGGCCATCGACTCGAGAAGCCGCTCCAGACTTTACACGTGATGCGCTTTTTGGATCGGTAATTCATGCGCGGCCACGCTTCGGGCTGCGCAAGGAAGTAATACAATCCGGGTACTCGAGCACTCGGCAACGCATACCTTGAAACCCGGGAAAAGCGGTTACGGTCTGCGCGCGAACAAGCGGCTGGGGCAGCATTTCCTGCACGACCCGGCGGTGATCGCGCGCATCGTCGCGGCCGTGGCGCCCCAGGCAACCGACGCCATCGTCGAAATCGGGCCGGGGCGCGGGGCGCTCACCCGCGCCCTGGCCGCAAGCGGCGCGCAGCTTTCCGTCATCGAACTGGACCGCGGGCTGGCAGAACTGCTGGCCACCGACCCCGATCTCGGCGGCATCGAGATCATCCGCGCCGATGCGCTGCGTGTGGATTACCGGCAACTCGCGGGCGGCAATTCACTGCGCATCGTCGGCAACCTCCCTTACAACATCTCGACCCCGCTGCTGTTTCGCTTTCTCGAAGCTGCCGATTGCCTGAGCGATCTCACGCTCATGCTGCAACGCGAGGTGGTCGAGCGCATGGCGGCGTCCCCCGGCACGCGCGAATACGGACGCCTGACGGTGATGCTGGCCGCACGCTGCCGGGTGGCAAAGCTCTTCACCGTGGGCGCGGGCGCCTTTCACCCGCCCCCCAAGGTCGAATCCGCCATCGTCCGGCTCGTTCCGTATGCCGAGCCGCCCTTCGATACCGGCGATTGGCAACGGTTCGAGGCGCTGGTTCGCGCCGGGTTCAGCGCCCGCAGGAAGACCCTCGGAAACGCGCTGCGTAATCACGCCGAGCCTGCCGCAATCGTGGTCGCCGGACTCGATCCCCGAGCGCGTCCCGACACGCTCGCGCCCGCCGACTACGCCCGCCTGTCCCGCCTGCTCGCCGGACGTTGACAAAGCCCCCCTCGAACCGGCAGGATTAAGGCAAGAGTCTGACCAGGGAAAACGCATGCGCGCCTATTCTCACCTGCTTGTCGCGGTGGATCTCGGCACCGGCTGCGACGCGCTGATCAAGCGTGCCGGGCAACTCGCCGAGCTGTGCGACGCGAAATTGAGCCTCGCCCACGTAGTCGAGTATCTGCCTGCAGAACCCACGGGCGAGGCGATGCTCCCCCCGTCGCAGGAACTCGAGCCGGAGTTGATCAAGGGGGCGGAGAAACAACTTTCGGAGTTCGCCGCGCGCGCCGGCGCCGCCATCGCTTCGCAGCACATCGCGGTCGGCAATATCCCGAGCGAACTGGCCCGCCTGGCGGCGGATCTCGAGGTGGATCTGCTGGTCGCCGGCGCCCATGAAAAGCGCGGGATCTTCTTTTTCTCCGGCGGCACCGAGCGCGCGCTTTTGAAGCGTGCGGACTGCGACGTGCTGACCATACGCCTGAAGGACGACTGAAACGCCCATCCTCGCGGCTGATAGAATACCGAGGCTTTGATTCTCCCATTGCCCGTGACAATCTCGCTGCAATCCCTGCCAGGCCGGTGCGACGCAATGCCGCCGTGCATCGGCCGCCCCTGCGCTTCGGACAAATACCTCGGCACCTGACGCTGGCAAATGGCTGTTTTCGCAATCGGCGACGTTCAGGGATGCGCACAAGCCCTCAAAAGGCTGCTTGATCGCATCCGTTTCGACCCCGACGAAGACCGGCTGTGGTTTGTCGGCGATCTGGTCAACCGCGGTCCCCAATCGCTCGAGGTAATGCGCTTTGTGCGCGGCCTGGGCGACCGCGCCATTACCGTACTCGGCAATCACGATCTGCACCTGCTGGCCATGGCCGAAGGCATCCATGCGCCTTCTGCCGAATTGCACCCGCTGCTCGAAGCCGAAGACGCCCCCGAACTGCTGTTCTGGCTGCGCACACGCCCGCTGCTGCACCTCGACGAGGACCTCGGTTACGTGCTGGTGCATGCGGGGCTGCATCCGCACTGGACGCTCGAGGAAGCCGTCGGCTACGCGCGAGAAGTGGAACAAACCCTGGCCGGTAACCGCTACATCGACCTGCTCGCCAACATGTACGGCAACGAGCCCGCCGCATGGTCCAAAGGGCTCGCCGGCCCGGAGCGCCAGAGGCTGATCATCAACATTTTCACGCGCATGCGCTACCTCGGCGCGGACGGCAGCCTCGATTTTCGGCACAACGGTGCGCCCGGCACCCAGCCGGACGGCCTGGTTCCCTGGTTCGAGGCGCCGGGACGCCGCAACGCCGGGGAACACATCCTGTTCGGACACTGGTCCACGCTCGGCGTCATCGACACACCGAACGTGTACCCGCTCGACACCGGTTGCGTGTGGGGCGGCAAACTCACCACGCTGCGGCTCGACGACGAGGGCGGATGGTTTTCGATCCCCTGCCCGCAGGCTCGAAAACCTGACAGGAGGTAGCCATAGCCGTCGTCCCGGCGTAGGCCGGGATCCAGTGTAAGGAAGCATCCCGCCCGGAAGGCGGGATTCCATGATGCTTGCTGGATTCCGGGTTCTCCCTTCGGGAGCGCCGGAATGACGGGAAACAGGATCATTCAGCGCTTCCTCAGGAATCTCTGAACCATTCATTTTCCGTCATTCCCGCCCCCGCCTTCGCGGGGGCAGGCTGCGGCGGGAATCCAGGCCAATCAAGAAGATGGATTACTCGCGACTTGCGTCGCTCGCCTTTCAGGCCATGTGCTTCGCACATGTTCGCTCCGGCGTTCCGCCTTCGCAGTCCCGCTTTCGCGGGAATGACGAATGAATCAGAGGCTTCCTGAGTTACTATCGCAGGAGTTCAATTTGGAAGCACCCATGCCTGAACAAAACCTTGCCGGGCGCCACGCGCTCGTCTGCGGGGCGAGCCGCGGCATCGGCCGCGCGATCGCACAAATGTTCGCCGCGCGCGGTGCAAACGTGACCCTCCTCGCTCGCAACGCCGAGATTCTGTCCGACATCCGGGACGCGTTGCCGGTCGCGAGTGGGGCGCGGCACTCGGCGCTCGCAGCGGACCTCGAAGATACCTCGACGCTGGCGCAGCAACTGGAAAGCGTCAACCGCCCCGTCCACATCCTGGTCAACAATGCCGGCGGCCCGCCCGGCGGATCGGTTCTCGACGCCGCCCCCGAAGCCTTCCGCAAGGGTTTCGAGCGCCTCCTGATCGCCGCGCATCTGCTCGCCCAGGAGTGCATCCCGGGCATGCGCGAGGCGGGCTACGGGCGCATCATCAACATCCTCTCCACCTCGGTGCGCGAACCGATTCCGGGCCTCGGGGTGTCCAACACGTTGCGCGCGGCCTGCGCGGCCTGGGCCAAGACGCTGTCGCGCGAAGTCGCGGCAGACGGCATCACCGTGAACAACGTGCTGCCGGGTTTCACCGCGACCGACCGGTTGTCCGAGCTGTTCAAGACGCGTGCCGAAAAAGCCGGCAAGACGATCGCCGACATCGAGGCGGCGACGCGCGCGCAGGTGCCCGCCGCCCGCTTTGCACGGCCGGAGGAAACCGCCGCCGCCGCGGCCTTTCTCGCCTCGCCTGAGGCAGGCTACATTACCGGCGTTTCACTGCCTGTGGACGGCGGCCGCCTCCACTCCATCTAGGAGCAGTTTTTCATTGTGGCGCCATTGCCCGGGCGTGGGCCGAACGGACTTGCTCGCGACAAGTTGCTCAAGGTGATCGCGATCAAGCTCGCCCCCACTCGACTGTGGCAAGCGCCGCAGGTCGTTGCCGGCATCTTGCCCGCCGCGCTATGCTTGTGCGGGTACAACCTCGCTTCCAACAGTACAGGCGCGCTGAGGGCGAAACCATGGATCGCTTCGAAAACTTCATCAACGGCAAATTCGTCCCCGCGGCGAACGGGAAGAGTCTGCCTGTGTACGAGCCGGCGACCGGGAAGCAGTATGCCGAGATCCCCGATTCGGACGGGGCGGACATTGCCGCCGCCGTCGGCGCGGCAAAAGCCACCTTTCCGGCCTGGGCGGAGCTGGACGGCGTCGCCCGCGGCCAAGTCCTCGAGAAGATCGCCCGGGGCATCGAGGATCGGCTCGATGAGCTCGTCGCGGTGGAAAGCCGCGACCAGGGCAAACCCGAATCGCTGGCGCGCCGCGTGGACATCCCGCGTGCCGCCCTGAATTTCCGCTTTTACGCCGCGGCCGCAAGCCAGTTCGCGAGCGAGTCGCATCCCGCGCCCGGCGCGCTCAACGTCACGCTGCGAAATCCCGTCGGCGTCGCCGGCTGCATCGCCCCCTGGAACCTGCCGCTTTACCTCCTTTCCTGGAAGCTCGTGCCGGCCCTCGCCGCCGGCTGCACCGTGGTTGCCAAACCGTCGGAGTGGACCCCCGCGAGCGCGGCGCTGCTTGGCGAGATCGCCCGCGATGCGGGTCTGCCCGACGGCGTCCTCAACATCGTTCAGGGCGTCGGCGAGCGCTGCGGCAAGGCGCTGGTGGAGCATCCGGACGTGCCCGCGATCTCGTTTACCGGCGGCACGGCGACCGGCGCCGACATCGCCCGCCGCGCAGGGCCCATGTTCAAGAAGCTCTCGCTCGAACTCGGCGGCAAGAACCCGACCCTCGTCTTTGCCGACGCAAATTTCGACCAAGCCGTTGCCGGCGCGCTGCGTGCGGCTTTCTCCAACCAGGGCGAAATCTGCCTGTGCGGCTCGCGCATTCTCGTCGAACGCCCGATCTCCGAGCGTTTCCGCGACGCCTTCGTCGCCGGCGCCAGGAAGCTCGAGGTCGGCGATCCACGCGATCCGAACACCGATGTCGGCGCCATCGTCTCGAGGGAACACTACGACAAGGTGCTCGGTTGCCTCGAAACGGCACGCAAAGAAGGCGCCAATATTCTCTGCGGCGGCGAAGCGCTGAAACTGCCCGGCCGTCTGAAGGATGGCTGGTTCATCTCACCGGCCGTAATAGAAGGGCTCGGGAACGACTCGCGCACCAACCAGGAGGAAATCTTCGGCCCTGCAGCCACGCTGATCGCCTTCGACGGAGAAGCCGAAGCGCTCGCCCTCGCCAACGACGTGCGCTACGGGCTTGCCGCCTCGCTGTGGACAGAGAACCTGGGCAAGGCGCTGCGCGTATCCGAGAAACTGCAGGCGGGCCTCATCTGGGTGAACTGCTGGATGCTGCGCGACCTCAGAACGCCCATGGGCGGCGTCAAGGACTCCGGGGTTGGCCACGAGGGCGGCTTCGAGACCATGCGCTTTTTCACCGATACCCGTAATCTCTGCCTCAAATATTGAAGCTGGAAGCCTGAATCCCCGGCTTTCCCGCCCTCCTCGTGCAGAGAATTCCGGTATGTGGGAAAATGACGCGGCAACCCCCAGGTACATCTAGGTACATCTCGTGACCCGCTGCAATCCGGAACCATCAGGCAATACACGTTAATGCGAAGTTATCTGCGCGCCAGCTCCGACGCCATGGCGCGCCTCTTCTCCAGCCGCGCAAACTACTGGGCCGAATTCTTCCTGGACGGCGCGCTCACGGTGTTGCTGGTTTATGCGGGATGCCGCCTAGTGGAAAGTCCCTGGATCATCCCCTTGGCGCTCGTACTCGGCCTGCTTCTTTTCAGCTTCGTCGAGTACTTTTTCCACCGCTGGATGTTTCACACGCGCATACCGCTGTTCGAGCGCGGCCATCGCATGCATCACGAAAACCCGAAAGGGTACGACTCGCTTCCGTTCTTTTTGCCCGCGGTGGTGGCGATCGGACTGGCCGCCCTCGGCGTACTCGTCATGCCAGCCGGCTTCGTCTTTTTGATGATCGGCGCCGCGACGTTCGGTTATATCCTGTATGGCCTGAGCCACTTTACGATTCACCACGTGCGCTTCAGGCAGCCGCTGCTCATGCGCTGGGCGGCGCTTCACCATATCCATCATCACCACCCCAAGACCAACTTTGGCGTCACCTCGCCGTTGTGGGACATCCTGCTCGGCACACGCTACGTGCGCCGCAATTCCGCAAAAACCTGAAGCCTCCCGATAACTGCCTTCCTTGCGCTGAGATCGCGCATCCCGCACGCGAAACTTCCTCCCCATGCTTCCGCCTTGAACGCGCGATGTCAAGCCGTACAATGAGCAGGCCCAGTCATGCTGACGACATGCATACCCCGTCAAAACCATGACGCTACTCATTCTCGATCTGATCGGCACTTTTGTTTTTGCGCTCTCCGGCGCGGCGGCCGGCGTGCGCAATCACCTCGATCTGTTCGGCGTGCTGGTGCTCTCCTTTGCGGCGGCCGCCGCCGGTGGGATTACCCGCGACGTCATCATCGGCGCGGTGCCGCCGGCAGCCTTCAGCAACTGGTGGTACCTGGCGATTGCGATGTTCGCCGGCCTGCTCACTTTCTGGCGCCACGGTCTGATCGATCGGATGCGCCGCCCCGTCCTGATTTTCGATGCGGGTGGTCTTGCGCTCTTCGCCGTGACCGGCACGCAAAAGGCCCTGGAGTTCGGCCTGTCGCCGGTCATGGCCGCCCTGATCGGCATGGTGAGCGGCATCGGCGGCGGCATGATCCGCGACATCATGCTCGCGCGCATCCCCACCGTGCTCAAGAGCGAGCTGTACGCCGTCGCCGCATTGCTGGGCGCGGTCGTCGTGACCCTGAGCCATGTGTTTTCACTGCCGGCCACTCCGATGATGATTCTCGGCGCCCTTCTCTGTTTCACCCTGCGCGTGGCCGCCTTCCGCTACCGCCTCCACCTGCCGATCGCCCGCCGCGCTTCCGCCGCCAACGATCAGGGCTCGCGGCGATCCTGACATGCGCCAGGCGCAAGATGAAAGGCGCCTGTCCCGACTGGAAGTCCGTTCAGGCAGAGATCGACGGGGAGCATTCACCCGAGCAGCCTGTCCAATGAACTGCAAGAATCGCCGGCAGTGACCGACACAGACCCCACACGCACAAGGAGAATCGATATGGCGAAGCAGGCAAAAAACACGGTTTGTCTTTGGTACGACCGCGACGCCGAAGAGGCGGCAGGTTTTTACGCAACAACCTTCCCCGATTCATCCGTTGATGCGGTGCATCGCGCGCCGGGAGACTACCCCTCCGGGAAGCAGGGCGATGTGTTGACGGTCGAGTTTACCGTCCTGGGCATTCCATGCCTCGGGCTCAATGGCGGCCCCGAGTTCAGGCACAGCGAAGCCTTCTCGTTTCAGGTCGCCACCGATGACCAGGACGAAACCGATCGTTACTGGAACGCAATCGTCGGGAACGGCGGCGAGGAAAGTGCCTGCGGCTGGTGCAAGGATAAATGGGGCCTCTCCTGGCAAATTACGCCGCGGGCCTTGCTCGAAGCGATCACCGATGCCGATGGCGCTGCCGCCAAACGTGCGTTCGATGCCATGATGGAGATGGGGAAAATCGATATCGCCGCAATCGAGCGCGCGCGTGCAGAGGACAAACCATGAGACCCATAGGCCTGCTTTTCCCGCTTGCCCTGCTCGCCTTTTCCACAAGCGTCTCGGCAGAGCCGGTCCAGTACGAAATCGACCCGGCACACACCTACCCGAGTTTCGCCGCCGATCACATGGGAATCTCCGTGTGGCGCGGCAAGTTCAACCACACCACCGGCACGGTCACGCTGGACAGGGCCGCCAAGGCCGGACATATCCGCATCGTGGTGGACATGGCCAGCGTGGATTTCGGGCACGCGAAACTCAATGAACACGTCCTGGGGAAGGATATGTTCAATGTCGCCAAGTACCCCAAGGCCATCTACGAAGGGGAACTCATCGATTTCGTGAACGGCGCGCCGACTCAGGCAGTCGGCCACCTGAGCCTGCACGGCGTCACCCGCCCGCTTGATCTCAAGATCCGCTCGTTCAAATGCATCCCCATGTTTACGGACAAGTCACGCAAGCGCTGCGGAGCCGATGCCATCGCCCATTTCGAACGCGATGCCTTTGGTCTCGACGGCGGCAAGAACCACGGCTTCGACATGACCGTCACGCCTCGCATCCAGGTGGAAGCGCTCGAAAGCAAGTAACGCTCGATCCATTTTCCGAGGAGACACGACGATGCAAACCAATACCTATCTTTTCTTCGACGGCAACTGCAGGGAAGCCTTCGAATTCTATGCCGCGACACTCGGCGGCGATCTCAAGGCCATGATCACCGGCGCCGACACGCCCATGGCGGAAGAAATGCCGGCCATGCGCGACAAGATCATGCATGCGTATCTGCAAATCGGCGATACGGCCATCATGGCCTCCGACGCGCCCGCGCCTCATTACAACAAGCCGCAGGGCTTCGATGTCTGTATCTACACGGACACGCTGGAGGAGGCGGAACGCATCTTTGCGGCCCTGTCCGAAGGCGGCGAAGTAACGATGCCGCTGGAGAAAACCTTCTGGGCCGAACGCTTCGGCTCGCTCGTGGATCGTTTCGGTACGCCGTGGATGATCAACTACACGGGCGACAACGCCTTCAAGCCCTGAAACCCCCTCTACCTTCAAGGGAGAGTTCACTGCCTCTTTCCCCTCTCCCTTGAAGGGAGAGGGCGGGGGTAAGGGTGATCCAACACGAGCGCCGCTTCGCGGCGCATCTCCTCATCCTGACCCCGGATCAAGTCCGGGGCAGGCTCTTCTCCCAAAGGGGAGAAGGGAAAGCCAAGATGTCGGCGTTCGCCGTTATGACGGAGCGGTTCGGATCAATAGACTTCGAGGAACATGCGGGGGCCGGGGCGGACGTGACGGGCGAACTCTTCGTTGCTCAAGGCAAGCGGCGGCTTGTCCTCGGGCGCGTGGCGCAGCGTGATGTAGTCGTCGAGCCCGGCCTTCAGGAGCTCACGGTAGATGGAAAACTCCATGTTCTTGATGCCGCAGACGTAGATCAGCGTGTTCGGTTGCGAGAGCGTTTCCCGCAACTCATCGTTGTCGCTGATTTCATGGTGCACGTAATGCTTGAAGCCGTCCATGCGCCGGTCCTCGCGCGAGACGACGGTGCGGTAGCGGAAGCCCGGCAGTTCCCGCGCCGGTCCGGTGAACAGATCGTGGTAGAGATGATCGGTGCGATAGGGCACGCCGACGATCAAATGGATCCGCGCGTTCGCGACCCCCTGCGCAAGCAGGTCCAGCACCATCGCACGGAAAGGGGCGATGCCGGTGCCGGTGGCAAAAAACACGTAGTTGTGGCGGTCGGGCTCGGCAGGCAACAGAAAGCGTTTGCCGGCGGGGCCGGTCATCTGCACCATGTCGCCAAGCTTGAGGTCACAGAGAAAGTTGGAGGCCACGCCCAAGTACAGGCGATGATATTCACCGTACTCTTCGAGCACGCGTTTCACCGTTGTCGAGACGAGGCGTCCGGCACCATTCTCGCCACGCGAGGGCGAGGCAATCGAGTAGAGGCGAAGCTTGTGCGGCTTGCCGTCGGCATCCGTACCCGGCGGGACGATGCCGAAGCTCTGGCCGGCGAGAAGCTTGTTCTCCAGCGGCGTGCCGCCAACGTCGAAGACGACATGGCGCACAAAGTTGGGGCTCGACTCCGCCGTGATGATTTTCGACCCCACCAGCGGCACGCTGACCGGTGCCTTGGCCTTGCACAGGTTGATCTCCACCTTCGGCATGATCGGCGTTATATCTACCGTCCCGTCCAATTTGCTGCTCCGTTCAAAAAAGGCCTCAATTGATCATTTTAAGGCAACACCGAACAAGCACCTCGCGTCATTTCCGCATTGCGGACTCGATTTTTGACCCCCTCCTCATGCCCGCGTAGGCGGGAACCCAGTATGAATACGTATCCCGCCCACAGGGCGGGATTTCATTATTCTCACTGGATTTCCGCCTTCGCGGGAATGACGGTTAAATCAGCGTTGCGTTGACGTTTTCCCCCGCAGCGACGCGCTGATCCGCTTCCTCGGCTTCGCGCTGCTGGAGCGCCCACAGGCGCGCGTAGAGCCCGCCGGCGGCGAGCAGCTCGAAGTGGGTGCCGTGCTCGGCGATGCGCCCGGCGTCGAGCACCACGATCGTGTCGGCATCGACGATGGTGGACAGCCGGTGGGCGATCACCAGGCTGGTACGCTCGGCGGACAGCTCGTGCATGGCCGCAAGGATCGCCTGTTCGGCATGCGAATCGAGGCTCGAAGTCGCCTCGTCGAAGACGAGGATCGGCGGATTCTTGAGGATCGCACGCGCAATCGCGACGCGCTGCTTTTCACCGCCGGAGAGCTTCAACCCGCGCTCGCCGACGAGCGTGTCGTAGCCTTTCGGCAGGCTGGCAATGAACCCGTCGAGATGAGCCATCCGCGCGGCGCGTTCAATCTCGTCCGCACTTGCGTCGGACCGCCCGTAGGCGATGTTGTAGCCGAGCGTGTCGTTGAACAGCACCGCGTCCTGGGGCACGATGCCGACCTGCCGGCGCAGGCTCTCGCGGGTCACATTGCGAATATCCTCGCCATCAATGAGGATATGCCCCTCGCCGGCATCGTAAAAGCGGAACAGCAGGCGCGCGAGTGTGGATTTCCCGGCGCCGCTCGGCCCGACGACGGCCACCTTCGCACCAGCCGGCACGGTGAAGTCCATGCCGCGGAGAATCTCGCGCCCGCTTCCGTAGGAAAAGTGCAGGTTCTCGAAACGCAGCTCCCCGCGCGGCACGGCAAGCGTACGCGCGTCGGCGGGATCGGCAATTCGCGCGTTGCGCTCGAGCAGTCCGAACATCCGCTCCATGTCGGTGAAAGCCTGCTTCATCTGCCGGTAGACGAAGCCCAGGAACCTCAAGGGCATGAAAAGCTGCATCATGTAGGCGTTGACCATGACAAAGTCGCCCACCGTCATCGAGCCGTTGACGACACCGCGGCCGGCAAGGAGCAGCATGGCGGTCATGCCGAGCGCGATCACGAGGGCCTGACCGCCGTTGATCGTCGAAAGCGAATACTGGGACTTGAGCGCCGCCTTTTCCCAGCGCCCCATCTCGTCGTCGTAGCGCCTCGCCTCGTACTCTTCGTTGGTGAAGTACTTCACCGTCTCGTAATTGATCAGGCTGTCGATAGCGCGCGTGTTGGCGCGCGAATCGAATTCGTTCTTGCGCCGCACATGCCGCGTGCGCCATTCGGTCACCACGACCGAAAAAGCGATGAACACGATGACGGACGCGAGGATGACGACGCCGAACCAGACGGAGAAATTCCACAGCAATATGCCGGTGACCATCCCTACTTCGAGAATGATCGGCAGGATGTTGAAGAGCATGAAGGAGAGTACGAAATTGATGCCGCGCGTGCCGCGTTCGATATCGCGCGACAGCCCGCCGGTCTGGCGATCGAGGTGGAAGGAAAGGTCCAGGTCGTGAAGGTGTCGAAACACCTTCAACGCGACGCGGCGCACCGCGCGCAGGGTCGCGAACTCGAAGACAATGTCGCGCAACTCGGCGAACAGACGACTCGCAAAGCTCAGGGCGCCGTAGGCCACGATGAGCGCCACCGGAAGCACCAGAGCCGTATTTTCCGCTCCGAGGCCGTCCACGATGTGCTTGAGGACGATCGGGACGATGACCGTCGCGACCTTGGCGGCGGCCAGGAATACGAGAGCGATGAAGGCGCGGCCGCGAAACGCCCACAGGTACGGCAGCATCGCGCGCAGGCTGTGCCAATGATGCTGGCTCAGACTGCGCGCGGATTGTCCTGCCGCGGCCCGCATGGTTCAGTCGAGCCCTTCTTCCCGCAATACCTTCGTGACAGCGCTATCGCTGCTCATGCGCTTGAACCAGGCCTCGACATGATCGAGCCCGGCAAGATCGATCTTCTGCGCCTTCGCCCAGCGCAGCATCACGAAAAGATACGCATCGGCAACCGAGCACTCACCGGCAATCCAGTCATGGGATTCAAGCTGCTTGTCGGCGCGTTCCAGATTTTTCCGAATGGCTTGCCTGGAGTTCTCGTGAACCTTTTCAATGGCAGCCTTGTCGCCGAGATAGTCCATCGCACCGAAAAACGGCTTGTAGGCCGGATGAACCTCGGAGTTGATGACGCCCAGCCAGCGATTGACCTCGGCTCGCGCCCTTGGAGTATCCCCACCGAGCTTCGCCTCGGGATACACGTCGGCCAGGTAATTCAGGATGGCCGAATTTTGCGTCAGTACCCAGCCGTCATCCTCGAGGACGGGCACCGCGCCGGCCGGATTCACGGCCAGCAGATTCTCCGATTTGGGATGAATGCTCACCTTCTCGGCCTCATACGATTTTCCGGTCCATTCGAGCACGATGTGGGTGGCCAGCGAGCAGGCCCCCGGTGCATAGTACAGTTTCATAATCCAACTCCTTTCTGTTTCACGACACTCTGACACTGCTTACATTGTCGCCCCGGCGCAGGCCGGGGCCCAGTACAAACACGCATCCCGGCGTCGCCGGGATTCTTTTTTTGACTGGATGCCGGCCTTCGCCGGCATGACGGCTTTCCACATATCGACAAAGCTGATTCAGGCCGCATGGGTATCCAGCGGCGGGTAATCGACGAGGCCCTCGGCGCCGCCGTCGGACATCCTCTCGCCGTTGGCGTCGGCCAGCGTGGCGTCGAGCTTGAAGCGGCGCACCAGGCCGGGATTGGCGACGAACGGCTTGCCGTAGGCAATGAGATCCGCCTCGCCGCGCGCAATGGCGGCGTTCCCGCTCGCGCGGTCGTAGCCATTGTTGGCAACGAGCGTGCCCTGATAGATCGTGCGGTAACGGGCGATGACCGACTCCAGCGGGCATTCGGTCAGCGCCGGATTGCCTTCGGGCGCCTCGATCAAGTGCAGATAGGCCAAGCGATAGCCGTCGAGAACGCCCACGACAAAGTCGTAGAGCGCCGTGGTGTCGCTGTCGGCGGCAATGCCGGAGACATTTGCGGGCGACAGGCGCACGCCCACCCGTTCGCAGCCGATGGCGTCGGCCAACTGCTCGACGATCTCGAACAGAAAGCGCGACCGGTTGGCGACGCTTCCGCCGAAACGATCGCCGCGCCGATTGCTCGAGTCACGCAGGAACTCCTCGATGAGATAACCGTTCGCGCCATGGAGTTCCACGCCATCGAAGCCGGCGAGAATGGCGTTTTCACCGGCGCGCACATAATCGCGAATCACGGACTGCACCTCGCGAGTCGTGAGGGCGCGCGGCGTAACCGTGTCCTTGACCCCTTCGGGCGTGCGCACGCGCGATCCGGGGTTGATGGCCGAAGGCGCCACCGGCAGCGCCCCGTCATGAAAGTCCGGGTGCGAGCGGCGACCGGCATGCCAGAGCTGCAGGAAGATCCGGCCGCCGCGCGCATGGACGGCATCGGTGACGTGGCGCCAACCGGCGACCTGCGCCGCGGAGTGAATCCCCGGCGTATTGACATGCCCCACGCCCTGCGGGGAAACCTGGGCCGCCTCGGTCACGATCAGGCCCGCGTCGGCACGTTGCGCGTAGTATTCGACGTGGAGGGCAGTGGGCGCGCGCTCGGGATTGGCGGCACGCGTACGCGTCATCGGCGCCATCACGATCCGGTTTTCCAGCAGGTACGGGCCCAGCCTCACCTGGCTCAGAAGAGGTTGCGTCGTGTTCATCCTTCCCTCCATGTCCTTGCGTCTCATGACATTCGACCCTGGATATATTCAGATATCCTGAAATCCCGATATTTACACTCAAAAATACTCACAGCTTCTGGTTCATGAACTGTTCCACTTCGCGCAGGGTGCCCTCGTTGCGGACGTAAAACGTCCACTGGCAAGAGCGTTCCGCCCGGATCAGCCCGGCCTGCTGCAGCTGCGCGAGGTACTGCGAGGCGGTGGACTGGCACAGCCCGAGCTTCTTCTGGATCTCGCCCACGCACACGCGACCGTCCCGGAACTGGCCGTTCGGCATCGCGCCGAAATGCCGCTCGGGCTGCCGCATCAGCTGCAGGATTTGCAGCCTGGAGGCGTTTGCGAGTGCCTTGAAAACCGTCACTTCATCCATGCATATCAGTATATCACTATTTCTCGATATGTCAAGCCGGCGGCCCGGCAGGAGAACCCGAGCCGGCGCACAAACCGCCATCCCGGTGCTACACTGGGCAACGGAGGTGGCCACCATGGGCAAAGGCACCAAGTACATAGCAAAGTATCCCGACAAGAACGGCATCATCCCCTACACGAAGGAGGAAGACGCCATCTGGGCGGCGCTTTACCAGCGCCAGATGAAGGTCATCCCGGGCCGCGCGGCGCCGATCTACATGGAGGCGCTGGACAAACTGGGGCTGCCCGCCGATCGCGTCCCCCAACCCGAAGAGGTCTCCTCCGTGCTCCGGGCGCACACCGGCTGGGAAGTCGCGCCCGTCCCCGCGCTCATCAACTTTGACGATTTCTTCAAGCTGCTGTCGGAAAAGAAGTTTCCGGCCGCTTCGTTCATCCGCACCTGGGACGAGTTCGACTACCTGCAGGAGCCGGATGTCTTTCACGAGATCTTCGGGCACACGCCGCTCCTGATCGACTCGAACTTCGCCGCCTTCACCGAGGCCTACGGCGAGTACGGCCTCAGGGCGAACAAGGAAGACCGGGTAAAACTTGCCGCCCTGTACTGGTTCACGGTCGAATTCGGGCTGATCGACACCACTGAAGGCTTGCGTGCCTACGGCGCCGGCATCATCTCCTCGCCGGGCGAGGCGGTGTACGCGGTGGAAAGCGACACGCCCGAACGCCGGCCCTTCGACGCGGTGGATGCCCTGCGCACGCCGTATCGCATCGATATCTTCCAGACCGTGTACTTCGTCATCGACGGCTTGGAGGACCTCTTCGAACTGGCGCACAAGGATCTTTTCGCGTTGATCGCCGAGGCCCGGCGCCTCGGCATGCACGAGCCGACCTTCCCGCCGAAAGAGGCCGAGAAACAAACCGCCAACATGTAGGAGCGGGCCATGCCCGCGACAATGCGGGACAGCTTTACATGTGGGAGCGAGCTTGCTCGCGACAATCGCCTTTGAGGGTCGCGAGCAAGCTCGCTCCTGCAAAACATACATACGACTAGAGGAGAACACCCATGCCGGACAAAGCCGAATTTGCCGAAAAACACTGCGAAGCCTGCGAGGGCGGCGTCGAACCGCTCGGCCGCGAGGAAGCCGAAAACTACATCAAGAAGCTCGCACCCGAATGGGCGCTATCGGACGACGCGAAATCCATTCACCGCGACTTCGAGTTCAAGGGCTTCAACAAGACCATGGGCTTTACCAACGCCATCGCCTGGATGGCGAACCGCGAAGGCCACCATCCCGATCTTGAGGTCGGCTACGGCCACTGCCACGTCCACTACACGACGCACGCCATCGGCGGCCTGTCCGAAAACGACTTCATCTGCGCCGTCAAGATCGACAAGCTCCTCGACTAAATTCGAGAATGTCCAATCATGGGCATTTTACATGAAGATTACGATTGCATCTTGGTCTTGTCTTCAGTACGCGGCGGGCAAATTTCAAGATACACACGATAGTTTCGTTGTGGCCTGTCAGAAATTTTGATCGGCCCATTTTTACGGCTGAGCAATACTATGCCTGTGCCACCCAAACTGATTTCGTTCTGCTCCTCCGAATGATTCAAGAGCCTTACCGGAAGACGCTTCTTGCCTGCTGAAGTAATAACTGTAATCTGCGTTCCTGCGATGCCCGTGTAAAGCCTTCTGCTCGCCTTAGCCCTGAGCTTATGAAGACGCGTTGGATTGCGTATTAAGTTTTGAAGTAGAGAGCGATAGGCTTGAAGTGCCTTTTGGTCATTTCCGCAGATCACCCGTAAGCCACCGAATGCGCCTGCTAATGCTAAGCCCGCAATTTGCCCTCCTTCTACGTACCAGCGACGTTGCATACCCATTTGGTTAAGTTTGGAGTGGGTCAGGCCATACCGTAATGGAGGCAGGACAAACCCTCTGAATTGTGAGTCAAACGATCCAAAATGTAGTACGAAGATCATGTTGAAGAGGGTTGCCAAGGCTTCCACTTGCTTGGAACTATCTCCTACATTGCCCAAAAGGAGGAGCGCTAGGGCTGTCTCGTGAGACAGATACGCCGATGCATAAAGCATGCCGGCGGTCCAGTATGAATACCCCTTGCCCGGCCGCAGGGAAAAAGGAAAGGCATAACATAGCGTTACCGTCTTCCGAATGTCTGATTTACAGGATTCGGAGTAGCCTATATCGCCAGGTGCCATTCGGATAATGAAATGGAGTGGTGGAATCTGGCTTGGAAAAACCGCCTCGGCAGAGTGGCGTAACATATTCATTAGTGTTGCCCAACGTAAACTGGAACTCTGACGATAGGTCTGATAAAGCGGCACTAGAGACTTGTCGGCAAAGATTTCCCATTGCCAGTTATCAATTTGGCCCTGTGCAACCCGTTCGAACTGAAGCGGTTGAGACTGCGTTCCTGGCTGCGAAGGCCAATGGGCAGAGGTTGACATCGAATGCCAAAATAAAAAGTCCACCATACCCGTTCCGGTAGTCAAGTCGGGATAGTCAAAGCCTCCACTGAACTTTGCATACGCGGCTTTTTGATTGGTATGAGCCAATTTGGCCGAATTTGCGCAACCAACAAAAAGAAGGCCGATGACAGCAATGAAACAAAAGGGGGCGCCACTCAGGCACCCCCGAATACGCAATTTACCTGGAAACATGCTTACCCTTTTTATTTCGCACTGGAGCTACCGCTACCGCTAGCACTAGTCAAAGCAGTTCCGCCGTATGATACGGTTGTCCTGACGGTGACGTTGTTGGCCCCAGCAGCCTGAAAAACCGGCACATTAATCGCCATTCTTATGTTTATCGCGCCTTTCTTGATTAGCGTTTCCCCATTATTGTTTATCCAAGTTGCCACGGAAGCCGGATCCGAAAACCGCAGCATATTTCCATCAACGACATACGGAGTTTCAAAAACAGCTAAAGTACGCCCATTCGCATCGCGCACCTGAAGCGACACAATACCAGATGATACGGCGAGGCTACCACCCTGCACATTCACCTCGGCGCTGACCTTCGACGGATCAAACCCGTTTAGCATATCCGTGGACACGTCCCCATTACTAGCATTAAAGACAAGTTCCATAACTACGACATTTGGATTCTGTTGCAAGCTCTGTGGGACTCCTACGGTATTGGCAGATTTCTGCACAACACTAAATACTTCGCAATGGTGTTCACATTTACACTGTATCAAGCAAGAGTCGCACCCGCTCAGTGCCCCCATTCCAGCAAGCCCTGTCAAAAGAACAAATGTAAGTAAATGGCTTCTAACTATCATCATACCTCTCCTAAGAAAATGCTTTTCAATGCACGAGCCGCTTTGTTGAGGTGGTTCGTGAACCGGACACCCCGC
>JAKDMP010000020.1 GCA_030452225.1 Gammaproteobacteria bacterium | reverse complement strand
TGGTCGTGACGCCCGCACAGCCGACCGCAGCCCCCGGCACCAAAAGGCTCGAAGTCAAACGCCAAACCCTCAAGCTCGAGATGAATCCCGGTTTGCCGGCCGGCACCAGCAACAGCAAGCCGCCCGCCGGCCCGCAACCCGCCGTCGAACCAAGCCCGTCATCGGCGTTGCAAACGAATAGCCGCCAACAGGCACCCTTGACGCCCGGCGCCCCGGTGTCGGCGCCGCCGGCATCGCAACCGGTTGGCCCGGTCGATCAATCCGCGCGGCACAAAACCATCCTGCGCACGCCGCCCAGCCCTGCGCACATTGTTTCGCCCCGCTATCCGCGCGCGGCTTTCCTCAAGGGCACAAAGGGATCCGTGACGATTCGTTTCACAATCGAGCCGAACGGAAGTACCGGGAATATCCGAATTCTTGCTGCGACGCCGCCCGGAATCTTCGAACAAGCCACGCGCGATGCCGTCCAGGAGTGGGAATTCATCCCGGCTACCGTGAACGGCCGGCCGGTTGCCTCCACGGTCACCCGGACGCTGATCTTCAAGCCTCCCCCGCAGAAATCGCAACCGCCGGCACAACAGGCGCAAGCCACTTCGGACATCCCGGCCAATCGGGTACCCGCGAACATTCATCCGCTGCGGGTCGTGCGACCCGAGTATCCGCCGGACGCCTACCGTGCCCGACGCGGCGGCCGCGTGACGGTCCAATTCACGGTCGGTACCGACGGCAAGCCCCGGGACATCCGCATCCTGCGGGCAGACCCGCCTCATACCTTCGACGAGGCGGTACGCCAAGCGGTCAGCCAATGGCGCTTCGAGCCGGTTGACGCGCCCACGGAGGTGGTGCAAACGATCAAGTTCACGCCGCCGCACTAGGCACTAGCCTGCATTATTCATGGGGCATTGTGGCGATTGCGGAATTCGCAGCAAGCCGGGTGCCGGCCTGGAGCGAAAAGCATAGCCGTAGCTACGGTTTTCGTGAAGGCCAAGCGTGGCGCCGCGAGGAGCATGCCGGAGACTCGGCAAGCACCGCGATAGACTGGCGCGGTCTGCAGGCTGCAGTCTCCAAACCGACCTCAATCATGCCCAATTCTTCAGCCTATTCCGCAACTTGCAGTGTAGCGCCAGTCGGCCTCGTGAATAATGCAGGCTAGCAGACACGGATCACGGGCCGGGCAGGCGTTTCCCGGCTCCGGCGCTTGCGATCAGCGCAGGTGAATGCGGTAACCGCGAAAGGCCACCACTTCTCCGCGACGGGTAATTTCGACCAGGCGCACGCCGCCCGCGATTTCGTCGCCGACGCGCAGTTGTCGGCCTGCTGCAACGATGAACCGCAGCTCGGGATCCGCATTCCAGACATGCGCGACAATCTGCAGGTCGGGAAAATCCCGCCGCACGTCGGCGGGCAGCATCGCCAGCGTAACCGGCTGCGGCGTTGCAGTCCGGCTCCCATGCTCCGACGCGCCCTGCGTCTGCGGGGCCCGCATTTGCGCGCCGGTGCCCGCGGCCGATTGCGCGCCTTGCCCGGGCGCCGCCGCGGGCGTGTCGGCCGCTACCTTCGCGGGCTCGGCAGGGTCGCGTCGCTGCGGCGTGGGGGGCGCTGTCGACAGGCGCGCCCTGCCTGGTTCCTGCGGCACCGCACTCGAAACATGCCTTGCTGCGCGACTCGCCGAAGGCTCCCGTGCGGGCGGCGATTGCGATTCGACACCGGCCGCCGGCGCCGGGCGCATCGCCGCACCCTGACCGGCGCGCTCGTGAATCAGGCCGATATACACCGCGAGTCCCACGACCAGCGCCACCAGAAGGGCACACAGCAGCCAGGGCAGCCAGGAGGCGCTCCGTTCCGCTCTCGCCGCCATCGGCGAGGCGCCCAACGTGCGCGCCCATTTCGAACCATCGCCGCGGGCACGCCGCAAGGCGTCGGAAAGTATGCTCATGTCTGCATCCCTCGCTCACGGATCAGGCGCGGTCCGCTGCCCATACCCTGCCATCGCCGCAGTACGATCAGCGTTTCGGGCCCGGCAATACCATCCGGCACCAGGGCATGCCGGCGCTGGAATGCACGAACCGCCTGCTCCAGTGCGCCATCGTACACCGCCCGGCCCTGCGCCGGCGCGGGCAACCCCAGCGCCCGTTTCAGCCACACCACGGCGGGGCCACTCATGCCGCGGCGTATCAACCGCACCCCGCGCGGCGGCCGCCACAGCAGCCACATGCGCCCGTACCACAACGATTCGAATCCCGCGAGCGGAAAACTGCGCTGTTCACCCGTGGCCGCGGCCAGCGTGATGCGCCCGTCATCCAGGGCCGTGACGACCACCTCATGGCGCTCCCCCGCCACGTTCAGGGCCACCGCCGCGGGCCGATTGAAGCTCCGCAGAAGATTCACATTACCCTGTACATGCAGGCAGCCGAGACCGGACCGCGCCGCAACCGAGCAGGGATCGGCGATAGCGGAATCGGCATCCAGCGGGGCGACGTGCCATAGCGCAAGCAACATGCCGCCGGCATCCTTCTTGCCCGGGGCGGCGGGCAAACTCTTCAACCAGTCCCGCAGAGGCTGGCCGCGGGGCACGGTAGCCGGCTTCTCGGGCGCTGCCGGCACGGTGCGGGACCGGACAGGAAGGTCCGGTCCCGCGGCAAGCATGGGAGATGCAACGATTGAGGCCTTGCCGACAGCATGCGGCGTCCGCGTCTGCCAGTTCACCACCCACCAGGCCACGCCGGCGCCGAGCAGGGCGGCCAGCGCGATGCCGCAGCCCAGCCAAAGCGGCCGCAGACCACCGCCTTTCGGCGCCGCACCCGCCAACTCCCGGGCCGCATCGTCCACCACTCCGGGCCCGACTTCACGCAGGCCGCGCGTACAGGCGGCCATCAGCGCGCGGTCGCAAATCAGGTTGATGAGCCTCGGAATCCCCTGCGAGTGCCGCTGCACGGCGCGCACCGCGCGGGGGCGAAATATCCTTCCCGGGGCGCCCGCGCGTTTCAGCCGATGGTGAATGTACGCGTCGGTCTCCTGGAGCGAGATCGGGCCGAGATGATAGCGCGCCGTGATGCGCTGGGCGAGTTGGCGCAGATCGGGACGCGCCAGGGTATCCTTGAGTTCGGGCTGGCCGACGAGTATCACGTTCAGCAGCTTGCGCCGGTCCGTCTCGAAATTGGTGAGCAGGCGCACCTCTTCGAGCACTTCCGGGCCGAGCCGCTGCGCCTCGTCGATCACCAGTACGACTCGGTGCCCGCGCGTGCGCGCAGCCAGCAAATGGCGGTACAGCCGCGACAGCAGTTCGCTGTGCTCACAGTCGGAAGGCGGCCTGGGCAAGCCGAGTTCGGCGAGAATATTGATCAGAAGACCCCGGCGCGAGACCTCCGGATTGAAAAGGAAGGCAATATCGACGCCTTCCGGCATGTCCGTCAACAGACGGCGAATGAGCGTGGTTTTTCCGGTGCCGATTTCGCCCGTGAGCTGGATGAAGCCATCGCCCTCGGTGGCACCGTAGGCCAAGTGGGCGAGCGCCTCCACATGCTGCGCGCTCGGAAAAAGGTAACGTGGGTCGGGCGCAATCGAAAACGGCGGTTCGGAGAGCCCGAAATATTCGCTGTACACGTCAGCTGCTACGCCGCCGCCACGGGCCGGACAAGGCGAATGGAATCGTCGTCTCGAGGCTCCTCGCACACATCTCTACGGCCCTTGTGCCTGGGCTCCCCAAGGTCGCACCGCACGCAGTTGGATTACAACTTGGGCGGCGGCGGGAACTTCGAAAAAATCCGGGCAACCGCCTCGTTCACCGCGGCCTGGGAGTAATTGTTCCGACTGAGGGAACTGGTCAGCCAGCCGCGCCAGACAAGCTTGCCGGTCTCGGCATTGATCACATCCAGAATGAGGTCCGCTTCGTGCACCTGGTAGGTCGGCTGGCTGACGATCACCGTGCTGAACGGATAGGACCACCAACCCACGCCATAAGTAATGCCGAAACTGGGGCCGCTGCTTTCCATGTGATTCTGGACCGCCGTGTGGTAGGTCACCACGAAATCCGCGTTCTCGGCCTCGTCGACCCGGCGGTAGCCATGGTTGCTCAGCGTGGCCACCACGGCGTTTTCCACCCGCGTGGCAAGTATGCCGCTGTCCACAATGGGGTTGTTGACCTTGATGTGTTCGGGCGCCTGCCAGGCAAAGGTATGCCAGAACCCGTAAGGTGCGCTATTGTATTCATACTGGACAGGCGTCGTACAACCTGCCATGATGAGCAAGAATGCCGCCGGAAGCAATAATCGCCGCAAGGTGGCCATGACCGGGAATCCTCCTGTATAGAGCCCAATGCCTATTTCATCACGAATCGAAAGCCACCACAAGCACCCCGGCGCAGCGCGTGAGTCCTTTTCTCCCGCGATTGCGGTGCTGTTTGCGCTTGGCGGGGTTTTTGCGGCCGTGGTTCAGTATGACGGGGCTCTCCCGCTGGACGCGAATCACCTGTGGATATTAGGGCTGTTCGCCGCGCTGCAATTCGTGCTGATGATGCTCTGCGTGCCGGCGAGCAGCCTCCACAGCAAGGCGCAAGGCTTCGTCTCCTTCGACCGTCTGGCGCTGACAGCCACCTTGCTGCTGTTCGGGCCGATTCTGGCTGCCTGGAGCGCCGGGGTCGTAGCCTTTGCATTCACACTTGCAAGCAATTTTCGCCGCGAGAACATTCGCACACTGGTGTCCCACGCCCTGGGCAACGGCGGCATGTACATGCTCGCCTGCCTGGCCGCCGGCTACACCTGGATCGCCATTGGCGGCCAAGTGCCGATCATCGAATTCAACGACGTCAACCTGGGCCGCATCGTCGTGCTTATCGTCGTTCTGCAAATCACCAACGAGCTGTTGTTCAAGATCCTGTTTTGGCGCAAGGGAATCAAGGCAAGGCAATGGCGCCCGATGCACTGGTCGGTGACTTTGCTCGAATTCATCATTGCCTGGACGGGCGTGGCCGCAACGCACAGCTTTCTCACCCTGCCGCTGCGGGGCTTCGCCCTGTACCTGCTTCTGATTCTGGTCATCGCGGCCTTGCTCAAGCTCGCCGTCAAGGCCGCGGAACGCGAACACGCACAAACCTTCGAGCTGGCTGCCGTCAACCGCGTGAACCAGGCGGTCAACGCCGCCACGGAGGTCGACACGCTGATCGAAACCATTTTCCGGGAAACGCAAACGCTGATTCCCTTTTCCGCTTTTGTATTCGGACTGATCTCGCCCGATGACAACAAGGTCGATATCCGCCTGAACTACGATGAGGGCGTACGCCACTCCCCCGTGAAACGGGAATTGGGCGAAGGCATCACCGGCTGGGTGTTGGCAAACAAGGAATCGGTACTGATCGCCGATACGCGCCACAGCAAACATCCCTGCCTTGCCAACCGCCGTTCCACCGGCACGCCCAGCATCTCCGTGATCGCGGCGCCCGTGGAATACCAATCCGAGGCCGTGGGCATAATCAGTCTGCAGGATTATCATCCCCATGCCTTTGGCCCGCATCAGTTGGAATTGCTCCAGAGTTTTGCACGGCAAATCGGCGTCGCCATCGTCAACCTGCAGTTGTTCACCACCCTGCAGACCTACCAGCAACAACTCGAGGAACGGGTGGCCCGCCGCACCAAGGAACTGAAGCAAACCAGCCTTTCGCTGCAGCAAGCGATGGAGCAAAGAGAAGAATTGGTGCAGCGTCTCGAGGCGGAGACGCGGCGCGATTCACTGACCAGCCTGGCCAACCGCCGCTACCTGAAAAACCGGTTGCGCCAGGAACACTACCGGGCAAAGCGATTCGGGCATCCGCTGTCCATCGCCGTGGTGGACATCGATCATTTCAAACGCATCAATGACCGCTGGGGGCACCTGGTGGGAGACAAGGTATTGACGTCCATCGCCACCTTGTTCCGTGATGGCTTGCGCGCCACGGACTTCCCGGCCCGCTACGGCGGCGAGGAATTCGTGATCCTTTTCCCGGAGACCCCGCTTGCCGGTGCGGTGGCGGTTTGCGAACAGCTTCGTGCGCGGGTCGCCACCCACCCCTGGGAGGAGTTGGCCGACGGTCTTGAGGTGACCATAAGCATCGGTGTGAGCAGCAATCTTGGTCTGATGCGCCAGGATATCGAACTGTTTGCCAGCGCCGACACCGCGCTGTATCGCGCGAAATCCGAAGGCCGCAACCGCGTTTGCAGCCCCGTGGAATTGGAGCCTCTCTAGATCGCGGCTTGAATCGGCCGCTTCCGTGCAGCGTGCCTGTTCGGACCAGCCGGCATGCCGTCGCAAACGCAGGCGATGGCGGGATTCGGCATCAACCGAAGTCGGTTTCTCCCTTGCGCCAGGCAGCGATACGATCGTTCTCGGTGGCCGGCAGCGGTGAAGCGGCCATCTCGGCGGGGGCAAAATCGTCCACCGCGAGAATCTGCGCAACCATGTCGTAATACCGTGCAAGCCGGTCGGCCTCCTCGCTGGAAAGAACGCCTGCCTTCGCCGCGGCCTGCGCCCGCTGCGCCTCGCTGCTGCCGGGCGCAGCCGTCCACTCGCCGGCGCGTTCGGCCTTGCGCAGTTTCTTTTCCAGCGGTTCGGCCCACAAAGCCAGTTCGAGGGCTTCGTCCATGCCGGCGCAGGGCCCGGTACCGGTGTGGATCCCCGCCGCCAGCCGCTCGCGTGTCTTCGTGGGCGCACTCACCAGCGCCGCCACCCTGGCCCCGAGTTCATCGGCAGGCGGCGAGGCGCGACGCCCGAAAGGCAGCGCTACAAGGCGCAGCACGCGAGCCAGCGAGCGGTTGGGGAAGTTCTCCAGGATCGTCTCGAATGTCGTCTCGAAGCGGTACTCGAGTTCGTCCAGGGCATGGTCGACGATCGCCGCATCCGCCTCGGGGCTGCCATGGTCCGCATGATGCTTGAGCACGGACGAGGCGAGATACAGCAGGCTGAGCAAATCGCCGAGCCGTGAGGACAGCCGCTCGCGGCGCTTCAGCGCCCCGCCCAGCGTCAGCATCGTGGCGTCGGCAAGCAGCGCAAAGGCCGCGCTGTATCGGTTGAGGCGGCGGTAACGATCGGCGAATCCCTCGTCCGCGGGGACGCGGCCGCCGAGCCGTCCACCACTGGCGGCACCGAGTGCGGCGCGGGCGCCGTTGCCAAGCAGAAAACGCACATGGCGAAAGAAGAGCCGATCGAAGCGCTTGTTGCCCTCGGCACGATCATCGAGACCGGCGGCTTCCATCTCGTCAAGAATGTACGGGTGCGCGCGGATCGCGCCCTGCCCGAAAATCATCAACGAGCGCGTCATGATATTCGCCCCCTCGACCGTGATCGCAATGGGGGTCGCCTGCCAGCCGCGCGCCAGGTAGTTGTTCGGGCCGAGCATGATGCCCTTGCCGCCGTGCACATCCATGGCGTCGTTGGCAACGCTGCGCGCCAGTTCGGTGACGTGGTATTTCACGATCGCCGCAGGGACCGCGGGTTTTTCCCCCGCGTCGAGCGCGGCCAGGGTCATGCAGCGCGCGGCATCGGCCGTGTAGAGGTTCGAGGCCATGCGTGCCAGGGCCTCCTGCACGCCTTCGAAGGCGCTGATCGGCACGTTGAACTGCTTGCGGATGCGGGCATAGGCGCCGCTGGTGAAAACACCGACCTTCGCGCCACCGGTTGCATTGGTCGGCAGCGAGATGGAGCGACCCACCGACAGGTTTTCGACCAGCATGCGCCAGCCTTCGCCCGCGCGGGCGGGTCCGCCGATAATGTTCTCGAGCGGGATGAATACATCCTCGCCCTGGGTGGGACCGTTCTGGAACGGGATGTTGATGGGGAAATGCCGCCGGCCGATCGTGATGCCCGGCAGGTTGGTCGGTACCAGCGCGCACGTGATGCCGTATTCATCCTCATCGCCCATCAAATGCTCGGGATCGTGGAGTTTGAACGCCAGCCCGAGCAGGGTCGCAACCGGTGCCAGCGTGATGTAGCGTTTGTCCCAGTTGAGACGAATGCCGAGTACCTTCTCGCCCCGCCACTCCTCGCGGCAGACCACGCCGGTGTCGTGAATCGAGGTCGCATCCGAGCCCGCGCTGGGCGAAGTCAACGCGAAGCACGGCACCTCACGACCGTCGGCCAGGCGCGGCAGGTAATATTCACGCTGCGCATCGGTGCCGTAGTGCATCAGCAGCTCGGCGGGACCGAGCGAATTGGGTACCGAAACGATGGAGCTCACCGTGATGCTGACGCTGCCGATTTTCAGCAACACCTGCGAATGGGCGAAGTTGGAAAACTCGAGCCCGCCGTAGCGCTTCGGGATGATCATGGCGAAAAAGCCCTTGTTGCGCAGGAATGCCCAGAGTTCGGGAGAAAGATCCGCCCATTCGTGGGTGATTTTCCAGTCGTCGAGCATCGCGCAAAGTTCTTCGCAGGGCCCGTCGAGAAAGGCCTGCTCCTCGTCGCTCAACCTGGGCGCGGGAAGCGATTGCAATTTCGACCAGTCCGGCTTGCCCGAGAACAGCTCACCGTCCCACCACACATTGCCGGCGTCGAGCGCGGCGCGCTCGGTTTCGGAGATCGGCGGCAACACCCTGCGGAAAATCTTGTAGATCGGCGCGGTGATCAGCTTGCGGCGCAGGAAGGTGAGGCCGGTGAGCCTCGCCGCCCATGCCAGTGCCGTCCAGAGCAAACCGACCAGCCAGCCGAACGCGGCACTGAGCAGCAGCACCACAAGCAACAGAGCCTGACCGATCCATTTGAGGATCGCGAGAAGCACGCCGCCAATTGCCGATCCCGCCAGAGTCACAACAGAGAATGCCGCATTCATCGTTTTGTCTCCTGCACGCGCTGCCTGCAGGCAGCATAGGTCATGCGGCATCCTGATTCAGGTCCGGCCGCGTTTGGGGATGCTTTGGGCGGCAACCCCGGATATTCGGTTCGTCGGTTTCAGTCGAGCAGGTCGCTCACCCCGTCGCGCTCTTCGCGTAGTTCGGCATCCGTCGCCTCCATGCGTTCGCGGGCGAAAGCATCGCAGCCCAGTCCCTGCACAATTTCGGCCTTGCCGTCGCGGCAGGTGACGGGATGGGAGTAGAACACGCCGGGCTCGATCCTGTAGCTGCCGTCGGCCGGGATCGCCATGCTCGTCCAGTCGCCCTCGGGCGTGCCGAGCATCCAGTCGCGCACGGTATCGATCGCGGCGGAGGCCGCCGAAGCCGCCGACGAGGCGCCGCGGGCCTTGATGATGGCCGCACCGCGCTTCTGGACGGCGGGAATGAAAGTCTCGCGATACCAACCCTTATCCACGGATTCGGTGACCGGCTTGCCGCGGAAGGTCGCATGGGCGATATCGGGAAACTGCGTCGAGGAATGGTTGCCCCAGATAATCATGCGCTGGAAGTCGTTGACGTGTCCGCCGCACCGCAATGCCAATTGCGCAAGCGAGCGATTGTGGTCGAGGCGGGTCATGGCGGCAAAGTTCTCCGGCGGGAGATCGGGCGCATTGGTACTCGCTATCAGGGCATTGGTGTTGGCCGGATTGCCGACGACCAGCACCTTGCAGCCGCGCGCGGCCGCGGTGTTCAGCGCCCTGCCTTGGGCGGAGAAAATTTCGGCATTCGCGAGCAGCAGGTCCTTGCGCTCCATGCCCGCTCCGCGAGGTCTCGCGCCGACCAGCATGGCGATATCGACATCCTTGAAACCTTCCTCGGCCGAGTCGAAGCCCTGCAGGCCTGCGAGCAGCGGAAATGCACAGTCGGACAGCTCCATCATGACCCCTTCGAGCGCCTGGGCCGCGGCCGGGATTTCGATGAGCTGCAGGCTGACCGGCTGATCCGGGCCGAGCATATTGCCCGCGGCGATGCGAAAAGCGAGGGCGTAGCCGATGTTGCCGGCGGCGCCGGTGATGGCAATGCGTACAGGGTCTGTCATGGTGTCTCCCGGGTTCAGACTGGAAAAACGCGCGCGCATCCGGCCGCGTCCAAACGGACATTATAGGTTTTATTCGGCTCGGATTCAGCCTCGAGGCTTCCTCGAAGACCCATGCCGGGCGGGCCCGGGGCGAGTTCCCCGCCCATCGAGAAAAAAGACTTGACTTTTCGGGATTTGCTGTTATACTTAAGTACAACACTCACCCACATGGAGATTGACCGTGACCTTTCTTTCCGTACTTGCCCTGTCCATCGGCATGAGCGCAACCGCCGCGCCCCTGCCTCCCGCTTCGCCCTCTTTGCAGGTCGAAGCCGAATTGATCCACCAAGTGGATGCCATCGCGGCGGAAACAAGTCGCAAGGCCTTGTCCGAAGCGCTCGCCGATGCGACGCAGCAGGGGCAGGCGGCACTCGCCGATCAGATCGCGGCGTCCCGCCCCGCTCCGTCGCCGAGCCTGAGCCAACCGGCACTCCGGGCCAGGCGCAACCTCGATCGAATGGTGGCTGCCACCACGGCCGAGGTCAGCCGGCAGGCCTTGTCCCAGGCGCTCGCCGACGCAACGCGCCAGGGCCAGGAGGCGCTTGATCGCCAGATCGGGCGCCGGCCGGTAGCCGTGCTCCCCACCCCGCCGGCTCCACGCCGGCATGCCATCGCCTCCAGCGGTCCCATCCCGGCGGATCGGCACATGGTGCGCGCCAAGCGCACGCTGGATCGTATGGTGGCCGAGGCGCAGCCGCGGCTGCTGCAAGAAGCCGTGGCCCGGGCCTTGACGACTCTTGCCCCGACGTCGCGTACCGCCCCGGCATCCCGCAAAACTCTGGTGGCTCGGGACGCCCGTGCGCCCCGCGCCGAGCCATCCGCGGCCGCCCTTCTGGTGGTCTCGGACCGGCCCTGAGCCCGGCATCAGCATATTGCTTTTTTTTCGCAAAGGTGTTATACTTTTGTACAACACTACATGTAATGGAAATCCCGATGATCCACATCGCTGCCGCCTCGCGCTCTACCACGGATGGAACTGTCCATCCCCGCGGGAAGGCCTGAACCGGTATCTGACATGGACGCAGACTGGAACAGCAATGAACCGATCTACCTCCAGCTCAAGGAGCGCGTGGTCGGCATGATCCTCGACGGCAGCATCAAGGAGGGCGACGCCCTGCCGTCCGTGAGGACCGTGGCGAGCGACTACCAGATCAACCCGCTTACCGTGCTCAAGGCCTACCAACTGCTGGTGGACCAGGACCTGGTGGAAAAACGGCGCGGACTCGGCATGTTCGTGCGCGCGGACGTGCACGACAAACTTGCCAGCAGCGAACGCAAGCATTTTCTCGACGAGGAATGGCCGATCGTCGTCGAACGTATCCAGCGCCTGGGGCTCAAACCCCGGGAACTCTTGAAACAGATTCAGGGGGACAACAAGTGAACTCGATTGTCGAGGCCAGCAACCTCAAGAAGTACTACCGCAAGACGCATGCGCTCGACGGCGTCTCGCTCCGCCTGGAACCGGGACATATCCTCGGGCTGATCGGTCCCAACGGGGCCGGCAAGACCACCCTGCTGCGCTCGCTGACCGGGCTGCTGCGCGTCGACGGCGAACTCGACGTGCTCGGGCACGACCCTTGGCGCAACCGCGTCAAGGTCATGCGCGATGTCGCCTTCATCGCCGACACCGCCACCCTGCCGTCCTGGGCGCGCGTCGATCAGCTGTTTACCTATCTCGAAAAACTTCACCCGAATTTTTCGCGCGCCCAGGCCGAAACCTTTCTTGCGCGCACCAGCGTGGATCCGAAACGCCGGATCAAAACCCTTTCAAAAGGCATGGTCGTGCAGGCGCACCTCGCCATGATCATGGCCATCGACGCAAAGCTGCTCATCCTCGACGAACCCACGCTCGGGCTGGACCTGCTGTTCCGCAAGACCTTCTACACCAACCTGCTGAATGAATACTTCGACGGCGAACGCACCATCGTCATCTCGACGCACCAGGTCGAGGAAATCGAGCACATCCTCACCGATGTCATCTTTCTCGACCGCGGAAAAGTGGTGCTGGACACGAATACCGAGTCACTTGGCGATCATTACGCGAGCGTCACCGTCAAACCCGAGGCGCTGGAGCGGGCGCGCGCATTGCGCCCGCTTCAGGAACAGACCCTGATGGGCCACTCGGTGTTTCTCTACGAAGATACCCCGGCCGAAAAGCTCAAACAACTCGGTGAAGTGCGCCGCCCCGGCCTCGCCGATATCTTTGTCGCCAAGATGCAGGAGAACCGCTCATGAGCACCGCACTGACACTTCTCCGCCGCGAATACTGGGAACACCGCGGTCGCTACTTCTGGCTCCCGGTCGTCATCTTCGGGCTGTTCATGCTCGCCAGCCTCATCATCGGCATCGCGGTCGGCGGCGGCTTTACGGACGTGCATCCCACGGGGGTGGCGGACGGCGGTGGCGTTGCCATACTCGGGTTCGGCATCGGATTCGTTTTTTACATCCTGTTCGCGATCTCCTCGATCGCCTACCTTTTGAGCTGTCTCGGCGACGACCGCGTGGACAAAAGCGTGCTGTTCTGGCGCTCGCTGCCCGTGAGCGACACCTCCACGGTGCTCTCGAAGGTGGGCGCCGTGGCGCTGCTCGGCCCGGCGATCATCTGGATCGCGACCATCGTCACGCATCTCCTCGTACTTTTCGCGATTGCCTGCCTGGCAAGCGCGCGCGGCGCCACGGGCTTTACGGTATTTGCCTCGCCACTGGCGCTCTTCGGTACCTGGGCGCTGTTCGGCTGGGCGATGCTGCTCACCGCCCTGTGGTGGCTCCCCTACATCGGCTGGTTGCTCGCCATTTCCTCGATCTTCAAGAAGCGCGCCTGGCTGTGGGGGGTCCTGGCGCCGATCATTGTCGGCTTCGCCGAGGTCATCTTGAGCAGCATCTTCACGTCAAACACGACTTCGCACTTCTTCGCCTTCATAACGAAGCATCTGATCGTCGCCCCCTTGTATTACTGGGGCAATCCGAGCATCGGGTCCGCCTACCTCACGGCCGGCGTTCATCAATCCTTCTTCACCCAGGCGGGGGCCATCACACACTTCCTCACGGAACCTTCGATGTGGATCGGCGCCGGCATCGGTATCGGCCTGATCATTTTCGCCATCGCCGCACGCCGCCACTCGGCCACCGCCTGATCGGAGACAGACCATGAAAGGATTTGCCACATTCTGCGCCGCGGTTCTGATTGCCGCGATTTCCGTCCCCGCGCTCGCGACCGGCGCAAACGCCGAAGTATCGCGCAGCTTCGAAAAGACCGTCCCTGCGGCGGGGGTAACCCGACTCAAGCTTGACAATGTGGTGGGCGACGTGCATGTCACGGCCACCGACACCAACGCCATAAAGGTCAAGGTCAAGGTCAAGCCGGGCAACCACGCTCACTTCATCTTCGATTGGGTGCAGGGCGACCAACCCGCCAACGAGTTGCCGAAAGACCTGCATCTGATCACGAATACCGCCGACGGCACGCTCACCCTGTGCCTCGCTTCAATGCAGCGCGAAACCGGCGATTGTGCGATCGAAGCTGCCAACGCGGCGAGCAGCGCGCGGAAGTCGGCCGACGTCGTGATCACCCCGATGGGCACCTTCAAAACCGATGGCTCGAACCAGGGCTGGAAGGCAAATTGGACCATCGTGGTTCCGGCACGGCTCTCGGTCGTACTCAAACTCGGCGTCGGGGATCTCGAAATCCGGGGTATTGCCGGCGGTCTCTCTGTCAAGATCGGCGTCGGAGACATCGATGCCAGGCTGCCACGCGGCCCGGTGACGGCGGAAATCGGCGTCGGGGACATCGACGCCGCCATTGCGGCAAGCGATTACGGCAATGTCCAGTTGACCGCCGGCGTCGGGGACATCACTTTTCAGGTCGAGGGACAGGAGGTCCGCCGGGGCTACGAGCATCATTTCACCGCCTCGCAACAGTCACTGACCGGTTCCGGAACAACCGATTACAAAGTCGAGGCCGGCGTCGGCGACATCGACTTGAAACTCGGCGTCCCGGGCCTGACTTTCCCGGCAATCCCCGCATCGGTGCCCTCCATGACGACAACTCCGGCCGCAACCAGCCGGGTGCAATCCCCCACGCCGGCAGCAGCCCCTCCAACGACAAGCGCGCCTGCACCTTCAACGGGCCATGCGCGATAAACATCCGCTGGTCGCGTTTGCCCTGCTGGTCGGACTGACCATCGGCGGCTGCACCATTTCCGCCATGCCCGATGGCCATGTGCAAACCGAATGGATCGGCAGCCATGCGCGGCAACAGGCCGCGGAACAGGATCGCGACCGCGCCCTGGCGCTGCGGATACGCCAGGCACTGTCCGATGATCCCGTGCTCGCGCCGCTGGACCTCGACGTTCGAAGAATTCTTGAGAACACACGAACACCATCGGCCAATCCAAGCGTACGTTGCGCTGTCGAATGCGCGCTCCATTCACGTACTCGAGAAGTGTGAGTTCCAAATGACCAAGACAGCAACTTTGCTCGTATGCATGTTCTTCTTTTCCACACCGGCCCTGGCGCAGCTACCGGCAAAGGCCGCCCCCGACCAACAAGCGCTGCTGGCCAGTTCAAACCGGGCGCTTGCCAAGAACAAGCGAATTGTCTACGATTTCTGGCGCGTGGTTTTTGAGGGCTGCCACCTCAAGTTGGCCGACAAGTATTTGGCCAAGTCATACATCCAACACAATCCGACCGTGCCCACGGGTCGCGCCGGTTTCGTCAAGTTCATGTCGAAATATTGCAAGCCGCACCCCATTGCTTCGACAATCAAGGCGCCACTCATATCCATTGTGGCCGAGCGGGACATGGTGGTGCTTGCCTTTGCAAACAAAAAGACCGATCCAAAGAATCCCTCCAAAACGTATACGACCACATGGTTTGACATGTTCCGCTTGGCCAACGGGAAGATAGTGGAACACTGGGATCCGGCTATCAAACATTAATCCGGGTCCTGACAGTTGGTTGCAACGAACGCGCAAAAAACGCGCACCTCATGACTGAAGCGACCGGGTGGAACGCAGCCTGCAATTACATCTGCCGGAAGAGGTGCAAGTAGCTGCGGCTTACCGGCAGCACGTCCGTGCGGCCTTTCAGGTAGATGCTCGCAGTTTCGTTCTCACCATGCGTGACGTGATCGACCGAGCGCAGGTTCACGATCGCGGATCGATGCACCCGGGCGAACTGCGTCGGATCGATCTGGCTCGCCAATTCCTTCAGCGGCGTGCGAATCAGGCCCTCACGAGCCTCGCCGCCGCTGCGCCAGGCAACCAGCGTATATTTGGCCTCGGAACGCAGGTAATCGATTTCGCTGACGGCAACCAGACGCAGCGATCGTCCGACGGACACACGAACCCAGTGCAGGTTGGCAGGAGCACTGCCCTTGCGCAGGCGTGCCTCAAGTTGATCCAGCAGTGCAGCCATGTCATGGCCCGGCTCCGCGAGTCGCAGCCGCTCCTTGAGCCTCGCCACCGTAGCGGTGAGACGCACCGATTCAACCGGTTTCACCAGATAGTCGAGCGCACCCTGCTCGAAGGCTTGCACCGCGTATTGATCGTACGCGGTGACGAAAACCAGCTGTGCGCGATTGCCGATAAAGCGCGCCGCCTCCACGCCCGACATGCCGGGCATGCGCACATCGAGAAAACAAATGTCGGGCCGTTTTGCCTCGAAATACTCGACCGCCTCGCGACCGTTGCGTGCCTGCGCGATCACGTCCAACTCCGGCCATGCCTGAGCCAGGAGACGCACCAGCGCATGGCGAAGCAGCGGTTCATCGTCGGCAATCAAGGCGGTGGGATTCATGTCGGGGTGCTTCGGGCCGGAAATTCGATGTCCGCGCAGACGCCTTGCGGCTGCAGTTGGTTCAAATGCAATTGCGCATCGCCACCGAACGCCAATGTCAAACGCTCGCGCAAATTGGCGAGACCGACGCCCGATCCGCCATCGGCTTGCGCCAAACCCAGGCCGGTATCGATTACCTCGGCGCGGCAGCGCCCATCTCGCACGCGTACGCGTACCTCAATACGGCCCCCTGCTTCGCTCGGATCTATCCCGTGGCGCACGGCGTTCTCCACCAGGGTCAACAGCGCCATGGGCGGGCAGAACAGCGGCAATGCTTCGTCATCCGCGTACAGCGTGAACTGCAGGCGATCCGGCATCCGCATCTGCATCACTTCCAGATACGCACGCAACAATTCAAACTCTTGCCGGAGGGTGTGCGTTGAATCGTGCACACGCGGCACGGCGGCGCGCAAGTAAGCAATCAGATTGCTCAGAACAGCCGAAGCCCGCGGCGAGCCGGCATCGACCAACTCGCGCACATTCGCCAGTGTGTTGAACAGGAAATGCGGCTCCACCTGCGCCTGCAATAACTTCATGCGCGCGCCCAGTGCCTCGCGCTCATACTCGCTGCGCTCCAATTCGAACGCCAGGGCCTGGTTGCGCGCCTCGCCCTTGATCTGGCGCAGCAGGGCCACAAGGGCGATCCACGGAGATGCCAGCAGGCCAAGGAAGGTCATCGTCGCAAAACCGATGAGATACGATCTTTCCGTCCACCACAACGTGCTATTCCCGATCGTCACCAGGGTGTAAGCCAGCCACGCCGCAAATGGCACAGCGCATGCCACCGCCGCCACCTGCAACACCCAACGTGCGAGCCAGCGCGGCAGATGTACCGGCCATCTTTCGAACAGGCCGAAGACGAGCAACAACACGAACGCGATAAACAACAGTCGGCTGAGCAGGGACCAGTAAGGGGTTCCCCAATTCGGAAGCAAAAGCAAGCTGCCCAGCAAAGCCGCAACAAGCCCGACGCTCAACCGTCTCCAGCCAAGCACGCGAACGAGATTCTTTTGCGGAGTTGTTGCGATCGACATGACGCCACAATAGCAAACGCGAACGTCTAACGCGCGGGCAAGACACAAAATAGTGGCGCAAGCCCGTCATCGGCCGCCTCCCGCTCCGTCATCCGTCCTCCCTCAACCTCGTTCAATCCCTTGTTACCGCGGTTCGTCGCAAACCGCTTTTGGGAAAATTGCCCGTCTGTTACTTTTGTGACGCATACACAACTGCTCCTGCTCAAGGACGACCGATATGACGAAAGTCGACAATATAAAGGTGAAGGCCAGGATTGCAGGCTTCTTTTATGTATTGACAACGATAACCGGCATGCTTGCCATCACCATCGGCGACAAATTGTTCGAGTCCGGAGACGCCGCGGCCACTGCAGCCAATGTACTCGCACACGATGCCTGGGTCTGGATCGGCCCTGCCATCAATCTCGTCTCGGTCGCCTGTTACATCGTGGTCACGGCATTGCTTTACGAACTGTTCAAGCCGGTGAACCGGAGCGTTTCCCTCATTGCGGCATTCTTCAGCCTTGCCGGATGTACCATCGGGGCAGCAAGCGAGGTGTTTGATCTGGCGCCCTCTCTGGTTCTCGCCGGAACCGCATATGGCGGGACATTCGGCCCCGAGCAACTGCAAGCTTTGGCGTACACCTTCTTTCGCCTGAACGGCGTGGCCTTCAACATCGCGATGGTGTTCTTCGGTTTCTATTGCGTTCTGATCGGCTACCTCGCTTTCAGATCAACCTTCCTGCCCCGTGCCGTGGGCGTTTTGATGGTCATCGCCGGTCTGTGTTGGCTGACTTTCCTGTCCCCACCCCTCCATCACGCCTTGTCCGCCTACACGGGCATCACGGGTCTGGTCGGCGAAGGTGTCTTCGAACTGTGGCTGCTCATTATGGGAGTCAATACAAGCAAGTGGCAGTCAGTTTCCGCCAGGAGACACCATAACCCTGAGCAACCACCGCTATCAGAGACGATTTGAAGTCACGCGGTGGCAACCATTCAATCCAACGTGGCATCAGGCGTCACCAAAAGGAGTTGCAACATGACACGAACAACGAATGCGAGAATCGCCGGCTTTACTTTTCTCGCTTATATCGTGGTGACGATAGCCAGCGAGTCCGTTCTTGGCCACGCTGCGAGCGGCGCGAGCGCCGCGGCACAACTGGCGAGCATGTCGGAACATGTTGCCGGCATGTATGTCGTGATTTTCCTCGCGCTGGCTCAAGCCTTCGCGGCGATCATATTGGCCGTAACGCTTTACGCTATCACGCGCGAACAAAACCGTGACTTGGCCATTTTTGCCATGATGTGTCGCGTAGTGGAGGGGGTGAGAAACGGCTTTGTCGCATCGACTTACGTGGCACTCCTCTGGATCGCGATCGCTACCGTTCCAGGCACACCCGCAACCGGCGCCCTGCAGGTCTTGGGTGAGTTTCTTCTCGGCACCAACGGCGACACCATAACCGGCATTTTCTTCGCCGTGGGAAACGCTCTTTTTGCCTGGCTTCTACTGCGTGGCCGAGTGATTCCCGCCGCGCTCGGCTGGCTGGGTGTGGCTTCATCGATCATTCTCCTGGTCGGTCTTCCCGCGGAACTGGTGACATCCCTCCCCATCTGGGCGCAATGGCTTATGTTTCTGCCGGCACTCGCATACGAGATCCCGCTGGGTTTCTGGCTACTTATCAAGGGCGTAGGGACTTCGCAGCCAAGAGGGCCCGGCCGTAATATCCCTCGGCAACACCCAACGAATCCTGACGAGGGACGCTCGACTGCTGCTTGATCTCGCGCTGCCTGCTTCAAGCGTTTGGTTTTGCGGATTTTTCTGCCACAGGGTCGCAAACGGTCCCCCTAAAATAGGCATGAATGACAATAACCCCGGAGAAAGCTCGTGAAGGCAATTCTATTCAGGCAATACGGGGCGCCGCAAGTGCTGGAATTGACGGAGGTCGAAAAACCGGCGCCCGGGGAAGATCAGGTTCTGGTCAAGGTTTGCGCGGCGTCGGCCAATCCGCTCGACTGGCATCGCATGCGCGGCAAGCCGTTTCTCGTCCGTCTGACCGGCGGAGTTTTCAAACCGAAGAATCGAAAACTCGGCGCAGATATCGCGGGGCGGGTCGAAGCGGTCGGCAAAAACATCACGGAGTTCGGACCCGGCGACGAGGTATTCGGTTCCGTGGGAGCGGGCAGCTTTGCCGAGTACGTGTGCGCCGGTGAGGCGCGATTCGTGCGCAAACCTGCCAATGTATCGTTCGAAGCCGCGGCCGCCGCTCCCGTAGCAGGATTGACCGCGCTGCAGGGCCTGCGCGACAAGGGCGAAATCCGGGCCGGACAAAAGGTACTCATCAACGGCGCATCCGGTGGCGTGGGGAGCTTTGCCGTGCAAATCGCCAAATCGTACGGGACGGAAGTTACCGGCGTCAGCAGTACCGGAAATCTCGAGATGGTCCGCTCGATTGGCGCCGACCACGTCGTTGACTATACACAGGAAGATTTCACCCGAAACGGTCAGCATTACGATCTGATCTACGATGCAGTGGGGAATCGCTCGGTTTCGGATTATCGGCGTGCGCTGAACCCCATGGGAATATGCGTCATTTCCGGATTTACAAATCTGCCGCGCATGACGGGCCATATGATTCCGGGGCCTTTGCTCTCCGCCGCCGGAAAAAAGAAAATCCGCGGACAGATGACCAAAGCTGCCAAAAAAGACCTGGCTGTACTCGAAGAACTTCTGGAGGCAGGCAAAGTCGTACCACTCATCGACAGGAGTTATCCCTTGAGCGAGGCGGCGGATGCCATCCGCTATCTCGAAATGGGCCACGCCCGAGGCAAGGTCGTCGTCACCGTGGGATAGCAAGCTCGTCAACGGGCTTATACTTGACCCGTTGCCACGTTCAATTGACGCCGATGCACACCAGGAACAATCATCGTAAAACCGAGCATCGTGTCGGACCCAATGCGATTCGGCAAAATGTAAAGGTCAGACCGAAGATACCGCTCGCCTGCGTCGTGGCGGCGATGCTGTGCGCCGCCAGCGGCGGCTGCACCATTTCCACCACGCCCGATGGCCATATCCAGACCGAATGGGCGGGCAACCACGCCCGGCAACAGGCCGCCGAACAGGATCGCGACCGCGCCTTGGCGTTGCAGATACGCCAGGCGCTGGCCAATGACCCCGTACTCGCACCGCTGGATCTGGGCATTTTCGTCGATCACGGCAACGTGCGTCTGTGCGGCGACTATCCCGATGGGACGAGCCGCGATCGTGCCGTAGGTCTGATTTCCATCATGGCGGGCGTCGCCAGCGTGAACACCCGCTGCGGCGGAGAATGAATGCGTCTGGGCCCCTTGTCGACGCACGCCGGCAAAGCCGGGTATCGAGGCGTGACTGGCAAGCAATTGTGAGTTGCAGGGAGCGCCCCATGGGCGCGATACTGAATGGGACTTCAAGCTGCCAGTCGCGCCCATGGGGCACTCCTGCAACCGGGAGTCACGTCAGTGCCTGGCGGCCGCGGCAAGCAGCTTCGCTTCCCCTCGTTGTTTGTCACTCCTGCGCAGATCGGGATTCAGGCGCAGCCACAAGCCGTAGTTCAGCCTTTTCTGCGCCGCCCGTTCGTGCGAATGCGGGTTACCGGTTGCGCTGCTTGCGCCGGTGGATCGAGAACGAAGCCGGAACTGATCGGATAACGCCGTTCCCGTCCGAAAGCCAGGCGTGAAATCTTGACCCCCGGCGGTGCCTGGCGCCGTTTGTATTCGCTGTTCTTGACCAACTCCGCGATGCGCTGCACCGTATCCGCTTCGTATCCCGCCTCGATCAGGGCCGCGGCGCTCAGGTCATTTTCGACCAGGCCTTCGAGCACGGCATCCAGTACGGGGTAAGGCGGCAGCTTGTCCGTGTCCTTCTGGTCGGCGGCCAACTCGGCCGAGGGTTCACGCGTCAACACCTGTTCGGGAATGGGAGCCTCGTCGCCGGTACGGTTGCGGTAGCGCGCAAGCTGGTACACCAAGGTCTTCGAAACGTCTTTCAGGGGGGCAAACCCTCCGGCCATATCCCCGTACAAGGTGGCGTATCCGGTCGCGTACTCGCTCTTGTTGCCCGTCGTCAACACCAGCTTTCTGCTCTTGTTGGACAACGCCATCAGGATCACGCCGCGGCAGCGGGCCTGGATGTTTTCTTCGGTCACGTCGGCGGTATCGCCGGAAAACAGGCTCTTCAGGGAGCTCATGAAAGCCTGGTAGGGTTGTTCGATGGAAATCGCGTGCGACTTGACGCCCAGGCGGCGCACTTGCTCGCGCGCAAGTTGCTGGCTGAGTTCGCTCGTGTAGCGCGAGGGCATCAGCACGGCCGTCACCTGCTGGGCACCCAGCGCATCGGCGGCAATTACGAGGGTGAGGGCGGAATCCACGCCCCCGGACAAACCGACAAGTGCCGCCTTGAAGCCATTCTTGAGGACGTAATCGTGCACCCCGAGGGTCAGGGCACTATATATTTCGGCCTCGCGTTTGGCCACTTGGACGGCCGGCGCGCGAATGAGCTTTCTCGGCAAGCTGTCATCGCTCGCCCCGGCGCCCTGCTGCGGTTTGAGTTGCTGCTGTTTCAAGGCCTGCAGTTCCGGGTTCTGCGGCTCCTGGCTCTGCGGCTTGCGTTCGTGGTGCTGCAGGACGTAGAGCCCCTTCGATCTGACTCGATGACCCGGCATGGTCGCAAATCTGTAAACGGCGATGCTCTCCTTGAAGCCCGGCTGACGTTCCACGACGTCTCCCGCCTTGTTCGCCAGGAAGGAGTGGCCGTCAAAGACCACCTCGTCCTGCCCGCCCACCAGATTGAGGTAAAGAACCGGCACACCGTTTACGCGCGCACGTTCACCAATCACCTCTTCGCGCTCGATGCGTTTGTCCAGGCAATAGGGTGAGGCGTTGATGTTCAAAATGAGGCGTGCTCCGGCCGCCGCCGTCTCTGCAATCGGCTCCGGCACCCAGGCATCTTCACAGATCGACAACCCGACCGGCAGGCCGCCCACATCCAGCACCACGGGCTCGTTGCCGGGGGAGAAATAGCGCTTGTCGTCAAAAACGCCGTAGTTCGGCAGTTCGCGCTTGCGGTACACCGCCCGCGTCTCGCCGTTTCCGATCACCGAGCAGGAATTGTAGATGCGGCCATCGCTGTATTCGGGGTGCCCCACCGCCACCAGTGTGCCGTACACCTCAGCCCGCAGCCGCTCCAGGGCTGCCGCGACTTGCCGACGCATGTCCGGGTGCAACAGAAGATCTTCGGGCGGGTAGCCGGTAAGAGTCAGTTCCGGAAAGGCAATCAGATCGCATTTCGGTTCGTCGCGTTGTGCACCCGGCTTTTTGCCGTTTGCATCCTGCTGCTCATGGCCTGCGCTCGACGGGTCGCTGCCCCTGCCCTGTTTCTCGTCGCGTACTTCGCCGCCTTGCCCCTTCAGGCGCAACTCCTCGATACAGTCGAGCACGCGGCGGGTGTTCCCTTCCACGTCTCCGACCAGTGTATTGATTTGGGCGAGCCCGATCTGAACGTTGGACACGGCGTTGGTACTTGCCGTCAACCGAGCGCGGTTCCGACCGCCTTGCCGATGTCGGCGGGCGAGCGCACCGTGTTCACGCCGGCCGCTTCAAGCGCCTCGAACTTGGCCTCGGCCGTGCCCTTGCCGCCGGAGACGATGGCGCCCG
>JAKDMP010000121.1 GCA_030452225.1 Gammaproteobacteria bacterium | reverse complement strand
TCTCGTAGCCCGCATCGGCATGACGCATGACGCCGGTGGCGGGGTCGTTCGTCAAGACCAGCTTCAGCGCTCGTTCGGCCCGGTCGCTGCCGTCGGCGACGATCACCAGACCGGCGTGGAGCGCGTAGCCCATGCCGACGCCGCCGCCGTGGTGGAAGCTTACCCAGGAGGCGCCGCTCGCCGTGTTGAGCATGGCGTTCAGAAGCGGCCAGTCGGCGACGGCATCCGAGCCGTCGCGCATGCCCTCGGTCTCGCGGTTGGGCGAGGCGACCGAGCCGGCATCGAGATGGTCGCGGCCGATCGCGATCGGCGCCTTGAGTTCACCCGCCTTGACCATCTCGTTGAAGGCGAGGCCGAGCCGGTCGCGCTCGCGGTAGCCGAGCCAGCAAATGCGGCAGGGCAGGCCCTGGAAGTGAATGCGTTCGCGGGCCATGTCGAGCCAGCGATGCAGGTGCTTGTTCTCGGGAAACAGTTCCCTGGCCTTGGCGTCGGTCTTGTAAATGTCTTCGGGATCGCCGGAAAGTGCCGCCCAGCGGAACGGGCCCATGCCCTCGCAGAACAACGGGCGGATGTAGAGCGGCACGAAGCCCTTGAAGTCGAAGGCGTTCTCGACGCCTGCATCCTCGGCCATGGCGCGAATGTTATTGCCGTAATCGAAGGTGGGGATGCCTTTTTCATGATAGCCGAGCATGGCGCGAACCTGGCGCCCCATCGATTGCTTGGACAACTTCACATACTTGTCGGGGTCGCTCTCGCGCAGTCTGGCCGCGGCATCAATGTCGTAGCCTACGGGGATGTAGCCGTTGAGGGGATCGTGCGCCGAGGTCTGGTCGGTGACAAGATCGGGCAGCATGTCGCTGGCGAGAATCTCGTCGTACACCTCGGCGGCGTTTCCGAGAAGGCCCACGGAGATGGCCTCGCCCTTGTCACAGGCCTCGCGGATCATCGCGAGCGCTTCGGAGAGCGTCTTGACTTTTTTGTCGAGGTAACCCGATTCAAGCCGCTTGTCAATGCGCGACGGGTCGACCTCAACCGCAAGGCAGCACAGGCCGGCAAAAACGGCGGCCAGTGGCTGCGCGCCACCCATGCCGCCGAGCCCGCCGGTCAAAAGCCAGCGGCCCTCCGGCTTGCCCTCGTAGTGCTGGCGCACGGCTTCGGCAAAGGTCTCGTAGGTGCCTTGCACGATGCCCTGCGAGCCGATGTAAATCCACGAGCCAGCCGTCATCTGGCCGAACATCATCAGCCCCTTCCTGTCGAGTTCGAAAAAATGTTCCCAAGTGGCCCATTTGGGTACCAGGTTGGAATTGGCGATGAGAACGCGCGGCGAGGCTTCGGTTGTCTTGAATACTCCGACGGGTTTGCCCGACTGGATGAGGAGCGTCTCGTCGTTTTCGAGCCGCTTCAGCGTTTCGACAATCGCGTCGAAGCATTCCCAGTTGCGCGCCGCGCGCCCGATGCCGCCGTACACGACGAGTTCTTTCGGGTTTTCGGCAACGCGCGGGTCGAGGTTGTTGTGCAGCATGCGCAGGGCGGCTTCCTGCACCCAGCCCTTGCAGGAAAGCTCCGGCCCGGTCGGGGCGTGCAACTCGATATCGCGGTAACGTTCGGGCATCGACACTGCGGGAAAGCGGAAAATCGCATTGTAGCGTAACGAAGCCGCGGCGAAAAAACAGGCGAGTACAATGGCTTGGGTTTTTGCCGTGCCCTGGTTCGTATGCTCAAGTTCAGGAATCTCGTCGTGTTCGGGCTGATTGCCGCCGCGGGTTTTGCGCAAGCCATGCCGCCGGCGCTGTACTCCGGCCTGTCGTGGCGCTTTGTCGGTCCGTACCGCGGCGGCCGCGTCGATGCAGTGGCGGGCGTTGCCGGCAAAGCCAATATCGGCTACTTCGGTGCCGTGGATGGCGGGGTGTTCAAGACCACCGACGCCGGGGTGACCTGGCAGCCCCTGTTCCAGCACCAGCCGGTGGCCTCCATCGGCTCGATCGCCGTCGCCCCGTCCGATCCGGACATCCTTTACGTCGGCACCGGCGAGTCCACTATTCGCTCCAACGTCACCTACGGCGATGGCATATGGCGTTCGGCCGACGGCGGCAAGAGCTGGCAGCATGTCGGGTTGAGCGACACCCGGCATATCGGCCGGCTGATCGTGGACCCGAACGATCCGGACACCGTGCTGGTCGCCGCGATGGGCCACCTGTGGGGGCCGAACGAGCAACGCGGCGTGTTCCGCACCGTCGACGGCGGCCGGCATTGGACGAAAACGCTGTACATCGATGAGCGCACCGGGGCGGTGGACCTTGCCCGCGACCCGGCGCATCCGGCAAGCGTGTATGCGGTGACCTGGAACGTGCACCGCACGCCCTGGTACCAATACGCGCCGGTCTCGGGCGCCGGCAGCGCCATCTACCATTCGGCCGACGGCGGCCAATCCTGGCGGAAGCTTGCCATGCAAGGTCTCCCGAATGACGCCGGGCGCATGGGTGTCGTGGTCGCCGACACCCATTCCGGCCCGCGGCTCTACGCCATCGTCACGGGCACCGAAAAGGGCGGCGTGTATCGCTCGGATGACGGCGGGGAGCACTGGACACTCATGAACGACCAGGAGCGCCTGTGGGGACGCGGCTGGTACTTCGGGCGCATCAACGTGGATCCGTACAATCCGGAAGTCGTCTATGTCATGAATACTTCGCTGTACCGCTCGCGCGACGGCGGCAAGCACTTCACCGCGATCAAGGGCTCGCCCAACGGCGACGACCTGCAGCGACTGTGGATTGATCCCGCGAATCCCGATCACCTGATCACGACGGCCGACCAGGGCGCCTCGGTGAGCCTCGACGGCGGCGCGCACTGGTCGCCGTGGTTCAATCAGCCGACGGCGCAGATCTATCACATCAGCGTGGACGATCGCGTGCCCTACTGGATTTACGGCAAACAGCAGGATTCGGGTGCGCTCGCCATACCTTCGCGCGCGATCGGCGGCATCATCACCAACCACGATTGGCACCCGGTCGGCGGCGGGGAATCGGGCTACATCTTTGCGAAGCAGGGCGACCCGAACGTGCTCTACGGGTCGGGGTTCGGCGGGCGCATTTCCCGCTACAACCAGGCGACGAGGCTCTCGGTCAATATCTCGCCGGTGCGCGGCGGTTCTTATATCGGCAGGCCAACCCCGGACGGCTCCTACTTCCCGTGGAACACGGCCTTTGCTCCTTCGCCCTTCGATGACGAGACGCTCTTTGCCGCCGCCCAGGTCGTATTCAAGAGCACGGACGCCGGCAAGAGTTGGCAGACGATCAGCCCCATCCTTACCCGCAAGGATCCACAGGCGGACTGCCAGGGCGAGCCGACGCGCAAGACGGCGGCCCGATGCGGCTACTCGGTGATCTATGCGCTTGCTCTTTCACCGGTGAAGCGAGGCGTCATCTGGGCCGGCACCGACGACGGGCTCGTGTGGCGCACCACCGACGGCGGCAAGCATTGGGAAAACGTCACGCCGGACGGAATGGCCGACTGGAGCCGGGTGGATGCGGTCGCGGCCGATCCTCACGATGCCGCGAGCGCCTACCTGGCTGTGGATCGCCACCAAATGGATGATTCCAAGCCCTACCTTTACGTAACCCACGACGGCGGCGGGCACTGGCGTCTGGCGGTCGACGGCATTCCGGCCGGCGACTACGTGCGCGTGGTGCGCGCCGATCCCGAACGCGAGGGATTGCTGTATGCAGGTACCGAGCAGGGTGTCTTCGTGTCCTTCGACGACGGGCGCAGGTGGCAGTCGCTGCAACTGAACCTGCCGACCGCCGCGGTGCATGATCTCAGGATTCACTCCGGTGACCTCGTTGCCGCGACGCACGGACGCGGCATCTGGATCCTCGACGACATCGAACCGCTGCGCGAGGCGAGGGCACAAATCGTGCACAGCGCCGTTCATTTGTACCGGCCACGGTCTGCCTGGCGTTTCCGCCTCGGACTCTATCCCGCCGAGGCGCGCCCGCCGGAGGTTCCGCACGCGGCCAATCCCCCCGCGGGTGCAATCATTGACTATTGGCTCGGCGACAAGCCCACTGCTCCGGTCACGCTTGCCATCCACGACTCGGAAGGCAAGCTGGTGCGCCGATATTCCAGCAGCACGAAAGCGCAGAAGATGCCGCTCGCGAATTTCCCCGATTACTTCAAATCGCCGCCGAACATTCTTCCGGCCGATCAGGGCTTCAACCGTTTCGTATGGGATCTGCGTTACACCCCGCCGATCTGGCCCGACCCGTACTGGGCCGGTCCGGCGGTTCTGGATCGCACGCCGCGCGGGCCGCTGGCGCCGCTTGTCTTGCCCGGGCAATACCGCGTGGTGCTGAGCGTTGGCGGCAAAGACTACCGTGCAGCGTTCACCGTGCGCGCCAACCCGAACACGAACACGACAAGAGCGGCTCTCGAAGCCAACGTGCACTTCGCCCTGGGGCTGAAGACGCAAATCGACCGCAATGCCCGCCGCCTCGAGAGCGCCCGGGCCGCGGTTCAATCCGCGCGCAAATTACACAACAACGGGCACGCGGAGGAGATCGAGTCGGCGCTGAAGCGTTTCCGCCTGGCCGCCGTAAACGACCGTTTGCTCGGCCTGCTGCGCAGCGTGTCCTCTCATGACCAGACGCCCACGCCGGCGCTTCTCGAGGCAGCCGCGACACTTCGGGCCGCAAGCCGGCGCGCGCGTGATGCGCTCGCCGTACTGCTCGTTCCGGGTCTTTGATTCCGCCGTAGACGAAAAGTTGAGCGGGTTTCGGGCGCCATGCGCTTCAGGGTTGTCGTGCTGCATGTCCGGCGCCGTCCTGTGTACGGTCAACTCAAAACAGCGCGGGCCCCGTGGGGCCCGCAATATCGAACAGCGAAAACGACTATGGGGTTGTCTTGACGTTCGACTTCAAGCGCCAGGCCCACCGCCAATATTACCCCTGTTCTGCAGCGCTTCCAAGGCCTTGCGGTCCTTTTCGGCCTGCTTTGCCTTGGCTTTCTTGTAGGCTTCGTATTGCGCGGAGCTCATCTTTACGCAGTTGACTTGAGCGATGTGGCTGCCAAGGGTCGGGTACTTGTTGCAGACTACGTATGTATGTGGGTTATCGGCCATCGTTTTCGACTGATTGGATTGGCCGTTTTGCGGCTGACTGGCACAGGCTGCCAGCGCGAGCACGGCGCCTGCGACGATAACTGGCAGGATGATCTTCATCTTCATGATTCTACCCCTCTCATGGTAAATGGACATTTGTGATGATTTTAGCGCAGTTTGTCTTTCAAGGAATTCGTGAATTGCCCATGAGCGCGCTGCCGCGGTGAGAAATAAGGGGGCGTGTTTGCATTCAGCGATACCAAGTCCGGCACGAACCACCGTCTCCAGGATCAGCCAAGCGCTGGACATGAGCCATAAAAACGTTCAAAATGGGGGCAGATGTGCGCAGGTTTCCGGACGATCTGTGCAAGTTCGCTTCCAAAAGGCATGAATCATGGCATCCATCCTGCTGCTCAACGGCCCCAATCTGAATCTTCTGGGAATCCGGGAGCCGGAGCTGTACGGCGCGGAAACGCTGGCGGCGATCGTGGATCGGCTGCTGGTCCGGGCACAAGCGGCCGGGCGGGAGTTGGAGCACTTGCAAACCAATTCGGAAGCCGAGCTGCTCGATCGCATCCACGGCGCGCGCGGCGGGTTCGAGGCCATCGTGATCAACCCGGGCGCCTGGGGCCATACGAGCCTCGCGCTGGTCGACGCGCTCGTGGCGGTGGGCATTCCGTATTTCGAGGTGCATATCACCAACGTGCTGGCGCGTGGCGGGCGTCGCGCAGAACTATTGCTCGCGCCTGCTGCCGCGGGCGTGATCGTCGGCTTCGGTACGCGGGGTTATGACTTCGCGCTGGCCGCAGCGCTGAAGCTTTTCGACTGAACTCCGTACTGCACGGCTGGAGAAGGACATGGATATACGCAAGGTCAAGAAACTGATCGAATTGATCGAAAGCTCCGGGGTGGCGGAGATCGAAATCACCGAGGGCGAAGAGTCGGTGCGCATCTCGCGTCACGGATCGGCGCCGCCTCCGGTCTATGCCCCCCAGGCGATGGCGGCGTTCCCGCCTGCCGCGGAACCGGCCGCCACGGCCTCGCCGGCGCTTGAGCCCAAGGAAGCCTCGCCGGCACCGCCGCCCGTGGGCAAGGTAATGACCTCGCCGATGGTGGGCACCTTCTACCGCTCGGGGAGCCCGGGGGCGAGTCCTTTCGTGGAGGTGGGTCAGAGCGTCAAGGAAGGCGATGTGTTGTGCATCATCGAGGCCATGAAGATGATGAACCAGATCACCGCCGAAACCAACGGTACGGTCAAGGCCATCGAGGTCGAGAACGGCGAGCCCGTCGAGTTCGGGCAACCCCTGTTCGTGTTTGAATAGCCCTGCAGGCAGGCTGGAGCGGAGCACATGTTCGAAAAGGTTTTGATTGCCAATCGCGGCGAGATCGCCTTGCGCGTATTGCGCGCATGCCGGGAACTGGGAATTCGTACCGTTGCGGTGTACTCCGAGGCCGATCGCGACCTCAAGCATGTTTTGCTTGCCGACGAGGCGGTATGCATCGGGCCGCCGCCGGGCAGCGAAAGCTACCTGAATATTCCGGCGATTGTTTCGGCGGCGGAGGTGACCGACGCCGGGGCGATTCATCCCGGCTACGGGTTCCTGTCCGAGAACGCGGATTTCTCGGAACGCGTCGAGCAAAGTGGCTTCGCCTTCATCGGTCCGCGGGCCGAATCCATTCGTCTGATGGGGGACAAGGTGTCGGCCAAGCAGGCCATGCGCAAGGCGGGGGTGCCCACCGTGCCCGGCTCGGACGGTGCGTTGCCCGAAGACCATGAAGGTGTGCGGGCCATCGCCAGCGAGGTGGCTATCCGGTTCTCCTGAAAGCGGCGGCCGGCGGCGGCGGG
>JAKDMP010000120.1 GCA_030452225.1 Gammaproteobacteria bacterium | reverse complement strand
CGCGCTCGCGGTGAGTGCGGGAGTGGCAAGGATGACGCTCGCCGTATTCGTGATCGTGTCGCCGACAGAACCGGAGGCGGTGAAGGTGACGTTGGCCGTGGCGGTGCCGGCGTTGCCGCCGATCGCGCCGAAGTCGCAGGTCACCACCCCGGCGGCCTCGCTGCAGCTCCCCTGGGTGGCGTTGGCGGAAACGAAGCTTGTGCCCGACGGCACCGGCACCTCGGCGCTGATCGCGGCCGAATCGGCGGCCGAACTGTTGGTCACGATCGCCTCGCTCACGTATTGCTCGCCCGATTCCACCTCTGCGGGCGCGCTCATGGCAAGATCGAGGTCGCTCCGGCCATAGAAGTAGGCCGCGCCCTGGCCGCCAATGTCGAAGGAGGCGCCGATGAGCACCGAGGCGCCATCCAGGGCGAGCGAGGAGTCGAAAGTCACAGCGACGGTGAGTTCCCGACTCTGCGTCCAGGTGCCGTTCGACTCGGTGAACACATAAGCCGAGCCGGCAAAGTTGCCGACGATTGCCGTCGCACCGTCGAGGGCGGTCGAGGTGCCGAATTTATTGTCCGCCGCGCCGCCGCTCGCGGTAAGCTTCTGTGTCTCGCTCCAGGCGCCGCCCGACTCGGTAAACACATAGGCGGCGCCTTGATCGGGATTGCCGCCAAGGTCGGCGTACGCTGCGCCCACGAACGCGGTCGTGCCATCGAGGGCGACCGAGATGCCGAAGAGATCGCCCGCCGCGCCGTCGCTCGCGGTCAGCTTGGCCGACTCGCTCCAAACGCCGCCGGACTCGGTGAACACGTAGGCCGCGCCCTGCTCGGCATTGCCTCCGATGGTGGCATTTCTCGCGCCGACGAGCACGACCGTGCCGTCAAGCGCGATCGAAGCGCCAAAACGATCGTTGAATACACCATCGCTCGCGGTGAGTTTGTGCGTCTCGCTCCAGGTGCCGCCGGAGTTGACGAACACATAGACCGCGCCTGTGCTGAAACCGGCACCGGATGCGCCGACGAGCGCGGTCGTGCCGTCCAGCCCAACCGAGATGCCGAAGGCGTCGTTTTCAGTGCCGTCGCTGGCCGTGAGTTTCTGGCTTTGCGTCCAGGTGCCGTTCGTCTCGGTGAACACATAGGCCGCGCCCTGAGCGTTGTTCCCGCCCACATCCGCAAAAAACGCCCCGACCAGCGCGGTGGCGCCGTCGAGCGCGACCGAGACGCCGAAGAGATCGTCCGCCGCGCCGTCGCTGGCGGTGAGCTTCTGCGCCTCGCTCCAGACCCCGCCCGACTTTGAGAACACATAGACGGCGCCCTGGTCGGCATTGCCGCCGACGACGGCGGCGTACGCCCCGACCAACGCGGTGGCGCCGTCGAGCGCGACCGAGATGCCGAAGAAATCGCCCGCCGCGCCGTCGCTCGCCGTCACCTGCTGCTCGATCCACACCAGCGGGTCCACCGTGAGCGGATAGACGGCGTGTAAATCATTGACGGCAATCAGCACGCGCTCGCCCGCTTCTGTGGGAGCGAGCTGGCTCGCGATCTTCAGACTAGCTGGAACAACCTTGCCCTCGGCATCGGTCACCACCAGCTTCCCGTACCGCAGCTCCCCCCACGCAATGGCATGGCCGCCTTTACCCTGCGTCATGCCGGCGGAAGCGGGCATCCTGTGAGATGTTTTACCCCGACCTTGGGTGGGTTTGATTTTACTCCGTGGGGCCGGGGTTTCGCCGGGACGACGGGTTGTGGAGAGTGCCAGAATCAGGTCTCCCTGCCCCGCCGGACGTTCGGCGATCGTGAAGCCCTGCTCGAAGCCCACCGGCAATACACGCCACCATTCGGTGAGGTTCCCGTGCGCGTAGCGGACTTCGTTGCCGTGGATCGTGGGTTTGACGGCACTCACCGGTGCCAAATCGTCGCTCCGGCCAAACGCCACGAGATGCAGCGAGAGCGGCGCGGCCCCCGTGAAGTGCGCCCCGTGTCGATCGAAGCAGGCCGTAAGGCCCTGCTTCGCCAACGTGGCGCAGCCGTCCTTGTTGATGGCGTAGGACGCGCCCGCGTCCTCGGCGAGCGCCCGGTAGAACGCCGCACGCAGCCCCGCGGGCATCGCCTGCGTGCCCCGATCGGGCTCCGCCGCGGGCGAAGCGGGCGCCTGCGGGGCGGCGAGCATGAGCGCCGCCGCGGCCAGCGCCGGAACGAGAAAATGCAGTTTCGAAGAAGCTTTCATGGCAAGGGCCCTCCTGTGGTCCCGGGAACATGGGGTACGGCCCCGAAGACGGAGCCTCCTATACCCTCCTAAACAGGAAAACGCAGCAAATGGGCTCATTCAATTTCGGAATACGGTGAAAACCCGCATCCTTCAGGCCTTTTCGGAACCGCCTCGCCGACTATCGCGAGCAAGCTCGCTCCCACGGAGGATGGCTTGTGGACGGGAGCCTGCTTGTTCGCGATTCCCGCCACCATGCCGGCGTTCCTTTTCGTGTGTTCGATCTTCTGCCAAAAACCGATTGCGGAGGGAATCTGAACGCTGTCTGCGGTACTGCTAAAGTAGCAATTCCGGCAAACCGGATCGGGGCATGCGACTTTCCGAAGCACACAGGACGGCGATTCGCGAGGTGGTGCGCGAGGCGGCCGGCGCCAAGGCACAGGTGCGGATTTTCGGCTCGCGCCTCGACGATGAGGGCCGCGGCAGCGATCTCGATCTTCTGGTCGAATTGGACGAGGCGGCGACGAATCCGGCCTGGCTCGTGGCCACGATCGAGGCGCGCATCACGCGCCGCACCGGGGGGCGCGGCGTGGACGTCGTGCTGGCCGCGCCGAATCTCCGGCGTTCGCCGGTGCATGAAGTGGCGCTGCGCGAAGGCATTGTGCTGTGACGCCGTCTCCGGCGCTGCGAGAGCGTTTGCGTTTTCTGGCGCGGGTTGTCAGCCGGGAATGCAGGCACCTCGAAACGACCGACCGGCGTGTTTTCGACCGGCCCTTCACCGTGGAACACGTCCATGCGCTGGAGGACAACATTGCCGAAGCCGAACGCGTCGAAGCATTCGTCTCGCGTTTTGGCCGCTTGCAGGACAGCCTGGGGGACAAGCTCCTGCCCCGTTACCTGGAAGCGCTCGGCGAGCCTGTAGGCGCCGTGCTCGACAACCTGGACCGAGGCGAACGGCTGGGCCTGATTCCTTCGGCCGATCATTGGTTTGCGATCCGCAGGTTGCGCAACCAGATGGTTTACGAGTATATCGAAGACCCCGCGGTGCTTTGCAATGCACTGCAAAACGGCCACGAATTCGTGTCGACTCTCCTTCAGACGGCCGCCGTCTTCGAGGCTGCGTTGACAAAGCGCGGCTGGCTTGATGAGTGATCACGGTCGGCGATCTCCGCGCCCAAGGCTTTATGAATTCAACAGGTAGACAGCACGAACTGCCTCGCTTGCTTTAGTGGTCCTACGTTTGCGCTGCTTGTACTCCGCACCGCGACGAAGCATTCCCCTCCCCACCCGCCGGGGAATTGCGATGAAACAATGGAATCTCCCCCCGCAAGCCATCTTCTGTGGATGCGAGCTTGCTCGCGATCGGGCGTTGGCAAACGCCGCGCGAAGGAAGAAGCCCCCTCCGCCTCCCCCTTCCGCGAAAACGCGCAAGGGGGAGAGAAGTGACCTCCTCCTTCGCTTGCGAAGGGGGATCGAGGGGGATGTCCTGGTGAACGCCGCACATCCCCCCGGCGCTGCGCGCCGACCCCCTTCGTCCCGAAGGGGGTGGGAGTCGGCCTTTTCATGCCGAAGGGGGTGAGAGGAGGAAGGTGGAGTGGTTACTCTTCGACGGCGCGGCGGCCGCTGAAGGCGCGGGCGAGGGTCGAGCCATCGACGTATTCGAGTTCGCCGCCGACGGGTACGCCGTAGGCAATGCGCGTGACGGGCACGCCGTGACGGGCCGCGCATTCGGCGATCCAGTGGGCCGTGGCCTCGCCCTCGACGGTGGCGCCCGTCGCGACGATCACCTCTTCCACGCCTCCCGCCAAGCGCGACTCCAACTGCCCGGCGCCCAGTTCGTCCGGCCCGATGCCGTCCAGCGGCGAGAGGCGGCCGCCGAGCACGAAATAGCGGCCGCGATAGTCGGTGGCCGATTCCATGGCCGCCACGTCGGCCGGGGTTTCGACCACCACCAGGGCCCGTCCGTCACGATTCGGGTCCGTGCACAGGCGGCATTCGTCCCCCTCGCAGAACATGCGGCAATGTTTGCAGTGCTCGAGCTTTTGGTCAGCCGCCGTAAGTGCATCGGCCAGCCGCGCCAGTCCTTCGCGATCGCGCTCGAGCAGGTGAAAGGCTGCACGCTGGGCCGACTTGGGCCCCACGCCCGGCAATGCCTGCAAGGCACCGACCAGGGATTTCAGGCTGGGGGGGAAGACATTGGCCATGGTGTCAGGCTCTCAGGCGCCCGGCAGCATTCCCGGCGGCAACATACCGCCCATACCGCCGGCAAGCCCGGAGAATCGCTCCTGGATGGTTTCGCGCACACGGCGGGCGGCATCGTTCATGGCCGCGGCGACGAGATCTTCCAGCATTTCGCGATCGTCCATGGCTTCGGGGGCAATCTGGACACGCCGTGCTTCGAACTGGCCGCTCAGCGTGACCCGCACTATTCCGCCGCCCGCTTCGCCGGTACACTCCAGCTCCGCAATTTCCTTCTGCATCTCCTCGAATCGCGCCTTCAGGCCTTGCGCCTGGCGCATCATGTCGCTCCAGTCGGGCATCTTGACTCTCCGTTCTACTCTTCCGGTCGAATCGTATTGGGAATGACTTCCGCATCAAAGGTTTCACGCAAGGCGGCCACGTGTGGATCATCGGCGATGGTCTTCTCGGCCTGCGTCTGGCGTTCCGCTTCACGCGCCGATTTTCGCGCTGCGGGGGTCTTCTCCTCCCCGCCATTCGCGATCCGGATCACCAGTCTGCAATCCGGGCCGTACAACTTTGCCAGTGAGGCCTGCAGCGTCTTTTCCAACCGCTCGGTGTGCAATTGCTTGTGCTTGCCGTCCAGGGCAAGCAGGATCTGCTTGTCGTCGCGGGACTCCAGGCTGCATTGTCGGGCCAGTTGCCGGGTCAGCCCGTCCACCTCGAGCCGCGCGACGATCGACTCCCAGTCATCGTCACTCGCCGCTTCGGCGGCCGGTTTCGAGGCAACAGGCTTCACTTCTCCGCGTCGGCTTGCCTTCGGAGTGGCCGGGGCGGGTTTGCCGCCGTCGCGGCTCTTCGCGGGCGCCGCCACGGCCGGCGGCATGTCGGGTGCATCGGGGCGGAACGCGAGCATGCGCAGGAGCACCATTTCCAGCCCCAGTTCCGGGTCGGCCGCCTGGGCCAGGTCATAGCGGCCCTTGACGGCGATGTCGTAGTTCAGTTGCACCGCCTCCGGCGCAAGGTGGTCGGCAAGTGCCTGCAGCCGTTCCTGCGGTACCCCGCCGGGCAGAGGCGCATCCGGAACCAGTTGGCGGCGCGCAACAAGGGCCAGGGTCTCGGCCATTGCGTCGAGGATATCCCCGGGATCACTCGTGCCGCGCAAGTTGTCCGCCAGGCAGGCAAGCAGCCTTTCGCCCTCATTGGCGGCGAGGCAATCCAGCAGGTCGTAGACCGCTTCGCGATCGGCGGTGCCGAGCAGCCCGGCGACCTCTGCCTCCGTCAGTGCGTCGCCTCCGAACGCGATCGCCTGGTCCAGCAGAGACAGGCCGTCGCGCACCGATCCGCGGGCCGCCCGCGCCAGCGCGGCCAAGGCGGCAGGCTCGGCCTCCAGGCCTTCCTTCTCGACAATCCGCCCCAAGGTCTCTTCGATCTCGGCGGCCGGCAGGCGGTGCAGCGCAAAAGACAGGCAGCGCGACAGCACCGTCAACGGCACCTTCTCCGGATTGGTGGTTGCAAAGAGGAACTTGACGTGTTCGGGGGGCTCTTCCAGCGTCTTCAACAGGGCGTTGAAAGAGCTGGTCGAAAGCATGTGCACCTCGTCGATGAGATAGACCTTGTAGCGCCCCACCGCTGGGGCGTAGGGCACGCTTTCGAGCAGGTCCCGGGTTTCCTCGACGCGGGTGCGCGAGGCGGCGTCCACCTCCACCAGGTCCACGAACCGCCCTTCCAGGATTGCCTTGCAGGCCCCGCATTCCCCGCAGGGATGCGCCGAGACGCCCTGGTCGCAGTTCAGGCAGCGGGCGAGAATGCGCGCGATGGTGGTCTTGCCCACACCGCGCGTGCCCGAAAACAACCAGGCGTGGTGCAGGCGGCCCTGCTCGAGCGCATTGGCGAGGGCGCGCACCACATGCTCCTGCCCCACGACTTCATCAAAAGTGCGGGGACGATAACGGCGAGCCAGCGCTAGATACGACATGATCTCAACAGCATACCGTGATTCCATTCCTGATGAATTTCCAGTTCGCTCCAACCGAATCGAATCGTCAAAAAGCGTAGCGAGCGACGGCAGGTTACGCGCCACTTCGTACTTCGCCCTGCGGGCCACGCGCCGCAAGCGGCGCATGTTGTGATTCGCCTGCGGCGAATCGCTGGGTTCCGCCGGAGCGCAGCAGCTTTTAGGCGGTTCGATGGGGTGGCGGCCTGCACCCGCTTACCCCGGCGCCCGAGTCCACCGCTGCCGCTGCTCCCTTCCGGGCCTGACGGGGTTCACGGTATATCGTCGCGAGGCGCTGATGCAGGCCACCATGGAAACCATTCGAATCCTTCGATCACCTCGAAAATTTGCGCTAGCCCACTCCTGCAAAAACAGATGGTTCTCGAAATGCAGGAGCGGCGGTCTCCGTCGCGACAAGCCATGCCGGATTCCAGCACGGTATCGCGACCGGGACGGTCGCTCCTACCTGAAGGTTCTGGCGTCGCAGGAGCGGGCCATGCGCGCGACAGGGAGCGCTGGCTTCCTGTCGGCATCTATCGCGAGCAAGCTCGCTTGTATGTTATTTCTGACGGGTCTCAGAAGAGACAGAG
>JAKDMP010000019.1 GCA_030452225.1 Gammaproteobacteria bacterium | reverse complement strand
AAGGTTAATCGCGGTGCTCGTCGTGTTCCGCGAGGTAATCGTCGATGACTTCAATCAGCGCATCATGCAGGACGGGGGTCAATCGGTCAAGCACGGCCTCGGCGAGTTCGGCAGCCTCGTCGTCGCTGATAGCGACGAAAGATCCGTTCTGCGGGTCTTGCGCGGGGCTCGTGTCCGTTGCCGAAAACGATGGCGGCGAAGTGCCGGCCGGCGCATCGGCGTCGGCCTCCTGCGGCGTGGCGGGTGTATTCAGCACCGGGATGCGGTCTGGCTGTGACTCGCCGCCCGAAAGAAACGCCTTGTCGTCGCTCATGACGGTCAATGCCCGAGTTCGTGGTGCTGTAAAGGGTAACCCCGATCGCGGTAAAAACGGAAGCGTTCGCGCCCCAGTTCGCGCGTTGCGGCATCGGCGGAGATGATTTCGGCGACACGCGGGAAGTTGCTGAAAAACTTGGGAATATCATCTGCGAGGTTGATGAGCAACTCGGGGACCGGCTGGGGCGCGCCGCCGGTGGCGAGCGTGACGGGAGCCGCAGCATGGGCGCCGAGAGCGTCGTGGGCGAGAAAACTCGCGTCGCTGAACGTCCAGAGCAGATCGTCGAGCCGTTTCAGGGCGGCCTCGTCGGCGAGATGAATATGCAGCCGATGGCCCAGTTTTACGGCCTTGGCGGCCAGGCGGCAGGCAAGACGTTCGCGAGCGAGCGCGCCGCTTTGCGCGGTTACGTAGAAGTCAACGCGCGTCAATGCAGCTCACTTCTTCAGGTTCAACAACCATTCGCACAACAGCCCCACGGGCCGGCCGGTGGCGCCTTTTTTCGCGCCCGAATCCCAGGCGGTACCGGCAATGTCCAGATGCGCCCATTTGTAGTCCTTGGCGAAGCGCCACAGGAAGCAGCCGGCGGTGATGGCGCCGCCTTCGCGCCCGCCGACGTTGGCGAAGTCGGCGAAGTTGCTGTCGAGTTCGGACTGGTAGTCGTCCCACAACGGCAGGCGCCAGGCGCGATCGCCCGCGCGTTCGCCGGCGGCGAGAAGATCCTCGGCGAGCTTGTCGTCGGGCGACATCAGGCCGCTGGCGTGATGTCCGAGCGCAACCACGCAGGCGCCGGTCAGCGTGGCCATGTCCACCACGACGCGCGGCTTGTAGCGGCCCACGTAGGTGAGGGCGTCGGACAGGATCAATCTGCCTTCGGCGTCGGTATTCAGGACCTCGACCGTTTGCCCCGACAGCGAGGTGAGGATGTCGCCGGGCTTGACGGCATTGCCGTCGGGCAGGTTCTCGGTGGCCGGCGTAATGCCCACGATGTTCATGGGAAGCTTCATCTCGCAGGCGACCTTGAGTGTGCCGAACACGCTCGCCGCACCGCACATGTCGAATTTCATCTCGTCCATTCTGGCGGGCGGCTTGAGTGAGATGCCGCCGGCGTCGAAGGTGACGCCCTTGCCGACCAGCGCGACGGGTTGTTCGCTTTTGCGCCCGCCCGAGTATTCAAACAGGATCAGGCGGGGCGGCTGGCTGCTGCCGCGCGCGACGCCCCAGAAATCGCCCATGCCGAGCCGTTTGATGTCCGTCTCGCCCAGTACTTTCACTTTGAGGGAGGCATACTTGCGTGCCATTTTGCGCGCTTCGGATGCCAGGTAACTCGGCGTGCACACGTTCGCCGGCAAATTACCCAGATCGCGCGCCAGGGCGACGCCCAGCCCCACCGCTCCCCCGGTGTTCACGCCGCGGCGGGCGGGGGCGAGCTGGGTGCTCGTGGCGACATGCAGGGCAATTTTTCGGGGCGCGGGCGCTCGGCTGCTCTGCTTCGACTTCATGCGCTCGAAGCGGTAGGCCGCATGTTCGCTCGCCTCCACTGTGGCGCGGGCGACGGCTTCGACGTTGAAGCCGGCGGGCTTGAGCGTGGTCAGGAGGCTGGTGGCTTCACCGATGCCCGCATCGGCAAGAGCCTTGACGGAGGCGCGGACCGCCTTGCGCAGCGCGGCGAGATCCAACGTCTTCTTCTCCCCGACGCCGACCAGAAGCAGGCGCTCGGCCTTGAGCCCCGCCGGATCGAAAAGCAACAGGTGATCGCCGTGTTTGCCGTCGAAGGCACTGCCGCGGATGTGCTTGGCGATTGCGCCGCGCGTGGTTTTATCGATGGCCCGGGTCGCATCGGGCAGCTCGCCGCCCTGATACACTGCAGCCACCAGGCAGGCGGTCTTTCTGGTGGATATCGAACCACTTACGACGCTGTATTGCATGCGTTATGCTCCCGATTTCGCATTGAAGTTATGCCCGGCCGCGGCTTCGGCGGGCCTCTGCAGTCTAACCCAAAAGCCCGCGCAGCCGGGCCGATGAGCCGGGAAGAGGCGTTGTGAAGAGGCGCGAATGGTCTTGTCTCGCGTAATGCCGTCGGGGATCGGTCATCTGCCGGCGCAAATGGGAGCGGGCGATGCATGCGGTCCGGGCAGCGCGGGGAGGTGCTGAATGTTCGGCGTTTTTGATCGTTATGTCGCGCGTCAAACCCTGGTGGTCTGGGCCGGGGTCACGGCAGTGCTGGTGGCGATTGTGGTCGTCAATCGTTTTGCCGTCTACCTGGGACAGGCGGCGGCGGGCGAAATCCCCGGCGCGGAGACGTTCGTACTGCTGGGGTTGAGCGTGTTGAGCCTGCTGGAGGTAGTGATCCCCGTCAGCTTGTTCCTGGCCGTCATGCTGACCTTGGGCCGGCTGTACCGCGACAGCGAAGCCACCGTCGCCTGGGCCTGCGGGCTGACGCCGGCGCGACTGTATCGGCCATTTGCCGTCCTCGCCGTGGCCGCCGCGATCCTGCTGGCCGTGTTGGCCCTGTACGTGTCGCCCTGGGCCAAGTCGACCGTTCACAGGATCTCCATGCAGGCGCGCGCGACGGCGCAGGTCAGCGTCATGCTCCCCGGCCGCTTCAAAACCTTTGCCGATGGTCGGGGCGTGTTCTATGCAGGCGGCTCGGCCGCCAAGGGGCAGGGGTTCACGGATGTTTTCTCCGCGCTGCGCAGCGGCGGGCAAACGGCAGCCATCGTGGCCAGGCGAGGCCGGGTCGTCCTGACACCGAGTACCGGGGAGCGCCATTTGAAGCTCGACGACGGGCTTCGTTATGCCGGCACGCCGGGGCGACTCGACTGGACGGTAACGCGCTTCTCCGGGGCCGATCTGGTGCTGCAGCCACCGCAGGTCGGGGGGACGTCGAAGCCCGATCTGGATCGGCTGTCGACCGCGGCACTGTTCGCGCAGGAAGGGGACGACGCGCGCGCAGCACTCGCATGGCGAGTTGCGCAGCCGTTTACGGTGCTGGTATTGATCCTGATTGCGTTGCCCCTTGCGCACACGCGGCCGCGCCGGGGCCGCTACGCACGGCTTGTTCCGGCGATCCTGTTTTTTATCGTGTACTTCAATCTCCTCGGCATCGCCCGCGTGTGGGTGGCGGACGGCAATCTGCCGACGTTGGCTTGGGTGCCTGCCTTGGGGTTCGCCGCCGGGCTCGTATTGCTGTGGCGGCAGTACGGGCGGCGCAGGATCCTGACGGGAGCGCGGCATGATCGTTGATCGCACGCTTTCACGGGCGGTACTGATCGGTGCCTTGCTGACCCTGGCGGCGCTCGGCGGACTCGTCTATTTTCTCAACTTCCTGGCTCAGATCCACAATATCGGCACGGGGGACTTCAGCGTTTCGACGGCGCTCGTGTTTGCCGGGCTGACCCTACCCCAATCGCTCTATGACATTCTGCCGGTGGCCACACTGATCGGCGCCCTGTTTGCGCTCGGCGCCATGGCGGCGCATCAGGAGTTGATGATTCTGCGCGTGGCCGGTGCCAATCTGTGGCGCATTGCGCGCGCGGTGCTCTGGGGCGGGCTGGCACTTGCGTTGCTTACCGTGCTGCTCGGTGAATTTATCGCCCCGCCTGCCAAGCGCATTGCCGAGACCCTGCGGGTACAGAAAATGTATGCGCAGATAGGCGCCATCGGATCGGGCGGGCTGTGGATCAAGTCGGGGCGAGACATCGTGCACATCATGAACGTCGAATCGTCGACGCAGCTCTTCGGTTTGCGAATTTATACTCTGGACGCCGAACAGGGCATTGCCGCGGTGCGCGAGGCGGCCGGCGCCACCTTCGACGATGGCCATTGGACGTTGAACGATGTGCACGGCACACGTTTTTTGGACGGCCGAACCGAGTTGATCCAGGCGGCGCACAGCCCGTGGCCCGCGTTTGTCTTGCCGTCCGTCTTCGAGACACTGGTGGTTACGCCCGACAATTTGTCCTGGCGCAAGCTCGCGAGTTACATCAATTACCTGCACGCCAACGGGCTTGACAGCTCGCGATACGAGACCGCCTTCTGGCACAAGATGGCGATCCCCGTGTCGGTGTTGTTGATGGCCTTGCTGGCGCTGCCCTTCTCCATGGGAATGGGCGGCATGCGATCGGGCGGTGTGGGCCAACGTCTGGCACTCGGCGTGGGGATCGGGCTCGCGTACTACCTGCTGGATCGCACCGTGCTGGAAGCCGGCCAGGGATTCCACCTGGCGCCGCTTGTCGCCGCCTGGATACCGACCGCGTTGCTGGCGATCGCCGTGATCATTGCCATGCGCCGCGCCAAGTAACCAGCATATGTGGCAACGTAAATTGGCGTGAACATGTTGAATCATTCTGTCGTTCCGGCGCAGGCCCACAGTTGTTCGGGGAAACTCCGGAGGCATGTGTTTTACCCGTCATACCCGCGTAGGCGGGTATCCAGTTCATGATGCATCCCGCTCGCAGAGCGGGATACGTACTGGGCCCCGGCCTGCTCCGGGGCGACGAAGGGATTGGCATTGACCGAAATCAAGCGGCACACTGATAAACTTGTTGACGTTTGAACGAGATCGATAGCTTTATGCCGACACCGGATCGCGAAACTCTGCAACAGACTCTGAACGCCGCCGCCGAACCGTGGTTGGGCGGTACGTTTGGTGAGGCGGATTGGCCCTTGGCATGGGACATTGATGCCCAACGGATCAAGTTGACGGTATCGCCCGGGTACCCCCTGCGCCGCTCACGCTCGGCCTTCGTCGGGACGATCAAGGCGGTACTCGAACCCGTGGCGGGAGGCGTCAAAGTCGAGATTGCAGTCGAACCCGAGATCAAGGCGCATCCGGTGCAGCCGAACATGGTGCGACTGGCGAGCATCAAGAACGTGCTCGCCGTCGCCTCCGCCAAGGGCGGCGTGGGGAAATCCACCGTGGCCGTCAATCTCGCCCTTGCTCTCGCCGACGAGGGTGCGCGCGTCGGCATGCTTGATGCCGATATCTACGGGCCGAGCCAGCCGCGCATGCTGGGACTCTCCGGACGGCCGGACGTGTCCGACAAGAAGAAGATTCAACCCCTTTGCGCCTTCGGGCTCAAGGTCATGTCGGCGGGCTTCCTGGTGGACCCGGCAACGCCGATGGTGTGGCGCGGGCCGATGGTCACCCAGGCCCTCACGCAGCTTCTCGGCGACACCGATTGGGGCGAGCTGGATTACCTCGTCGTGGACATGCCGCCCGGAACCGGCGACATCCAGCTGACGCTTGCCCAGCGCGTGCCGGTGGCCGGCTCGGTGATCGTCACCACGCCGCAGGAGATCGCCGTCGCCGATGCGCGCAAGGGCGTGGCGATGTTCCGCAAAGTCGAGGTGCCGGTGCTCGGCATCGTCGAGAACATGGCGGGCTTTCGCTGCGCGCATTGCAATGAGGTCACCGAGATTTTCGGCGCGGGAGGCGGCGCGCGCCTCGCGGAGGAATCCGAAGTGCCCTTGCTCGGCACGATTCCGCTGGCGCCCGATATCCAGTCCGCCACCGATAGCGGCCGCCCCAGCGTGGCCTCCGATCCGGAGGGAAGCGCCGCCGCCGACTACCGCGCCGCCGCCCTCAAGGCCGCCGCCGTCCTCGCCCAGCGCAGCCGCGAGACCAAGGCAGGCCCCAAAATCGTCATGGAGTAACCGGGAGCGCCGGCATCCTGCCGGCCGCATGCGTCCGGGCCGGTGTACTCAGGTTTCGCCAAAAGCAACTATCATTGCGCAACAACGAAACAGGACGCGCGAAGGGTGCGCACGGATTTTCAGGGCACTGGTAAAATTCCCGGATCACGCCAGGCAGGATCAAGGATGTACAAAATGAAGTGGCTGGTGCTTTGCGGCTTGCTTGCAGGGTCTGCGTTGCTCGGCGGTTGCAGGGCAATTCATTATTCCGGGTGCGGATGGGAAGTCATCCTGAGTGGCCAAATGTCTCCGTATTGCGCCGCCATGACGAATGGAGTGACGGGCTACGACTTGCCTTCGCCCGTCAAAAAGGCAGGCTTTTCGGTTGATTTACCGAACAGCGGGGGGTGGATCGTTGTGCGCAATACTGATGCGGGTGTTGCGATGGGCAGGCAAGGTGACGATTCGGGTGAGACCTATGCCATCTGGGCGTATGAAATTGACTTGCCTGATCTGGCGACGCCGCAGGCATTCCAGCAGTATGTGGACAAGCAGCGCGCCAAGGATACCGATCCCAAACGCTTCACGATTCTGTCCAACAAGGAAACGTTGATCGAGCACGGTCCGCAGGGAGCGTTGTGCTTGCGCTACAGCACGACGGCTCTGGATCGCCATGCGCATACGGCCCCTTCAACCTACGAGGCAATGCATACGACAAACCTGGGGTTGGCCTGCCGCTCGCCCTACGATGCTCATGTGGCCGTCACTCTCGTTTATTCACAGCGCTACCACCCGGAGAATGTGGACAAGACGCTCTCGACGGAATTCGATAAAATTGCCGCCACTTTGCGTTTTGAACCCGTCGCCGAAACAACGAAGGATCAGCAAGCGAAACATGAGCGTTAAATCGGATAAATGGATTCGGCGCATGGCCGCCGAACACGGCATGATCGAACCCTTCGAGCCGGGACAGGTACGCGAGAACGGCGGCGGGCGCATCGTCTCCTACGGCACATCGAGCTACGGCTACGATGTGCGCTGTGCCGACGAATTCAAGATTTTCACCAATATCAACACCTCCATCGTCGACCCCAAGGCCTTCGACGAGAAGAGCTTTGTCGATTTCCAGGGCGATTGTTGCATCATCCCGCCCAATTCCTTCGCACTCGCCAGCACCGTGGAGTACTTCCGCATCCCGCGCAACGTCCTCACGATTTGTCTTGGAAAAAGCACGTATGCCCGCTGTTTCAGCGCCGATACGCGTGTGGCACTGGTCGACGGCACGGCGCCCACACTGGAGGAAATGGCGCGCCGTCACGAAGCGGGCGAACTCTTCTGGGGTTACAGCATAGGCCCCTTCGGACGGCTTATTGTCACCTTGCTTGATGCGCCTCGTTTCATCGGTCGCGATCGGTTGCTGGAAGTCAGACTCGATAACGGCGAGCGCATTCGCGCAACGCCCGATCATCTTTTTCTCACTCGTGATGGACGCATGGTACCGGCTGAACAGCTACAACCCGGTAATTCGTTGATGCCGCTCTACCGTGAACCACGGCGCGGCTACGAGGTGGTTTATCAGCCGCTTAACGGCCATCTTTACCCGACGCATCGCCTCGCCGATGAATGGAATCTGCGGCATGGAGTTTATGAGGATGAACCGGGAACGCACCGACACCATGTTGATTACGAGCGTCGCAACAATCGCCCGACGAATCTGGTGCGGATGGCGGCTTCCGAGCACATCAGGCTGCACAACGACAAGAACTATGGTGATGAATTCGACCCCGAAGAACACAGTGCCGCGATCCGTGCGGCGCTTGAACGTTTCAAACAGGATGAGGAATGGGTTGAGCGGTTTAACTCGGCACAATCGGAGCGCGCCGCCCGGTTTTGGAGCGATGAGAAATATGCCGAAATTCGTCGCCGCCTGATTGAAGCGCGCCGCAATCCGAGCGATGAAACACGCGAATGGCATAGAGAGGCGACGCTTCGCCGCTATAGCGATCCCAGGGAACGTTTGCGACAGTCCCGGCTGATGGCGGATGCCTGGGCGAAGGATGACGGTTCGCGTCGACATCGACAACAGGAGGTGGCGCGGAACATCAATCTTCGCCCGGAAATCACGGCGGAACGAGTGCGAGCGGCGCTGGATGAAACAGGCTCGATTTGCGGGGCGGCGCGGCTACTCGACTGTGAGCGCAGCGTGTTCCGTCGTTTCCCCGAAATTGTCGGTCAAGTGCATGGGCGCTCATCCTATCGCAACCACAAGGTCGAGAGCGTGCGCGAACTCGCCGGCGAGCATGACGTGTACTGCCTGACAGTGCCGGAAGCGGGAAATTTTGCGCTGGAGGCCGGGGTTTTCGTTAAAAATTGCGGATTGATCGTGAATGTAACGCCGCTGGAACCGGAGTGGGAAGGGCATGTAACGCTGGAGTTTTCCAACACCACGCCGCTGCCGGCGAAAATCTATGCCAACGAAGGCGTTGCGCAAATGATCTTCTTCGAATCCGACGAGGTCTGCGAGGTCTCTTACAAGGATCGCGGCGGCAAGTACCAGGGCCAGCGCGGCGTCACCCTCCCCCACACCTGAGCATTGTCTTACTGGCGTCCGGCCTGGCAGCTCTACTTTTACAGTAGCTCTTTTACTGCTTAACCATAAGGGGCTTCACCGATTTGTGTGGGTAGAGTACCATCCTTGGCATGAAAGACACCGAACTTTACGCCGGAGTGCGGGCGTGCGGCGCCGGGCTATGACAAGCGGCGGCGGCGCTGGCGGCACCTGGACACGATGCAGTTCAAGACCGTGCTTGAGGCGGATGTGCCGCGGGTGTGCTGCCGCGAGCACGGGGTGTTGCAGGTCAAGGTGCCGTGGGCGGAGCCGGGCTCCGGTTTTACGACGCTGTTCGAGGCGGTGGCGATGGACATGTGGCCGGCGTTCATCAAGGCGACCAGGGCGCATGTGCACGATGCCGAGGAGAAGATTGCCTTCGACAAATTCCATGTGGCGAAGTACCTGGGCGATGGAGTGGACCGGGTCAGGCGCGAGGAGCACCGGCGTCTGATGCAACAGGCCGATACGGTGCTCAAGGGCTCGAAATACGCATGGCTCACCAAACCGCACAACATGAGCCGCAAGCAGAAGGCGCGTTTTGCCGCGCTGCGCGACAGCAACCCGAAAACCGCCCGCGCGTGGGCGATGAAGGAGATGGCGATGGGCATCTGGGCCTATCGCTCGCGCGGCTGGGCGGTGAAGGCTTGGGCCAAGTGGTTCTCCTGGGCGCAGCGCTGTCGCCTCGTGCCGATGAGAAAGGTTGCCAAGACCTTGAAGGCGCATTGCCGGGGCATCCTCAATGCCATGATGCTCGACGTGCACAACGGCTACGCCGAGAGTACCAATGCACACATACGAAGGATCAAGGCCAGAACGTGCGGCTTTCGCAGCCGTGAGCGGTTCCGCAACGCGGTCTACTTCCATTGCGGCGGACTCAGCCTCATGCCGGAAGGCATCGACCAGGCGTGGCTACCCACCTGATTTGGTGAAGCCCCGTTTTTTTAGGCATTTCGGTCTCGAAAGAGGAGACGTTTTACTAGTCGAGTTTGACTTGATAAATGGTCAGGCTATGCTCAGCGTCGGTACGGATGAAATGTTGGATGAGCAGTTTTAGTTGTGGCTCAGCCGGGGAAACAAACTGCAAAGGGTAACGGCAGATGTGCCAAGCCATTTGAAGTGGCTGAGTAGGAAGGGGCAGGTGAAGTCGCGGATGCCCGCCTGCTCCCTGCAGGGATCAGTGCCTTGAATGGTCGCGGCGCCCGAGGCTTTCGGCGAGAAACGTTGATACCAGTGCGTTCATGCTGACGCCTTCCTGACGGGCGCGTGCGCTCAGACGCGCATGCAGGCTGCGCGGCACTCTCGCAATGAACTTTCCGCTGGGCAGTTCTCCCGGAGCGGGGACGTCTCGCCCAGCCTCTTGCGCGGCTTTCAGCCATGCTGCCAAGGCGTCACGGCCGTTTTGCATCGCCTCTTCCGGCGTTTCTCCATCGGATATGCATCCCGGAAGATCGGGAAAGGAAATCAGCCAGCCGCCGCCCTCATCCGCTGCCAGAGGCCGCAGCTCGAATGGATATTGCAAATCCTGTTTCATGAGTTTGCTCCAATGTCATCCAGCAGGGCAAGGAACCGGGTGATGTAAACGGGTTTGATGGGCCGCTTGAACGGCACGGTAATCGCAAGCTCCGAGTCGGGATGCATGAACACGAAGTGGCTTCCGCCTGTTTTGCGTACTTCGATGCCGTAACGTTGCGCAATAATCTCCAGGGTCTCGATTCGCCAGTCGATTCGATTGGCGCGCATCTTTCGGAGCAGCTTTTCGGCCTTGCTCATGGGGAGATGATACTCCAAGTAGTATCATTGCACAAGCGCCTCTCCGATTGGCGATATTCACACAAACCAGGTCGCGCGCATGGCGCGCTCCTACATTTACCTGTTGGTTTCGGCCGCGAGCCACTTGAGGTGGTCGAGGGTGAAGGTGTAGGTGGCGTCGCCGGGCTCGAACTGCTGCATCTTGACCGGCAGCCAGGCGTATTTCGGTGCCAGCCAGAAGCGGTTTTCGCGCCTGGAATCGGGATCGCGGCGCACGACCAGGACGGTCTCGAAAGTGCCCGCCGGGGTGGAAACTGTTCCCGTCTTTACACGCTCCAGCCGGTAGAGGCTGACTGCCCCGCCGTGGACGATGCGAAAGGGCTCCTCGAGCGGCACGCCGGCGGCAAGCTGGCGCGAGATCCGAAGCTGCGCGCTCAGCCGGTCGAGCATGCCCGGCTCGATCGGCACGGCCGTGACATGGCTCTTGCCTTCGCGGTCTCGGGCGGTGTCTGCGGACCAGTCGAAGCGGATACGCTCGTTGTGGCTCGGGCTTCCCGAGTCGGTGTAGCTGTACTTGATGGGCCGAATGCGGTGATCGACAATCTCGAAGCGGCTGGATTCGGTAAAGGTCGTATCCACGAACCAGGAGGCGAAGCCGGTCGGCCAGGCTTTGGAGTGAAAATGCCAGGCATCGCCGTCGCGCTCGAGTATGAAGTCGGCGGCGCCGATGTGCCAGCCGTTTCTGAGCACCTGGTAGTGCATTTTGAATGCCGGGATGGCGAGCGTCGCCGGGAAGTCGGTTGGGGTGCTGCCCGCCGCCGGCGCCGGTTGGGCGCGGGCGGGCACCGCAAGCAACACCGCCATGGCGAGAAGCGCTGCGGGCATGAAGCCGAGTCGCAGGCGGGTTGTCCGGGTCATTCGTCCGTCTCCTCGACGATGATGGGTTTGGTGAGACGCTTGCCATCGAGCCAGGTGACGCCGTCGCGCATGGCAACGCGTCCGGCTGCGCACCAGGCGAGGGCTTGCGGGTAGATGCGGTGCTCCATGGTCTTCACACGCGCCTCCAGTGACTCCACGGTTTCATTCGCCGCGATGCCGAGGCGCGCCTGCAGGATCGGCGGGCCCGAGTCCAGCTCGGCGGTGACGAAATGCACGGTGCTGCCGTGTTCGCGCGCACCCGCTGCAAGTACGCGGCGATAGGTATCGAGCCCCGGAAAGGCGGGGAGCAGGGCAGGATGAACATTGAGAATACGACCGGGGGCGGCGGCGAGAGTTTCCGCGCCGAGAAGGCGCATGTAGCCGGCCAGCGCGACCCAGTCGGGGCGCGCACCGGCGATGGCGCGGGCGAGCGCCGCATCGCGCGCGGTGTGCTCGGGGTAATCGAAAGGCGTGATCGAAAAGACCGGAATGGCGTGCCGCCGGGCGCGATCCAGGATGGGCGCATCGGCCTTGTCGCTGCCGACGGCGACAATTTCGTAATGGCCGCCGGCCTGCTCGGCGAGCGCTTCGAAATTGCTTCCTGCGCCGGAGCCGAGCACCACGACGCGGGGCAGGGCGGCGTTCACAATCCGCGATAGAAGACGTTCGGACTTCCCGCCTGCTCGCGCGTTTCGATCCTCCCGATTTCCCGGGACTCGATGCCCAGCCCGGCGAGTGTCGCCCGGGCCGTCTCGATGGCATCCGCCGGCAATACGGCGGCAAGGCCGATGCCCATGTTGAAAACCCGGTACATTTCCCTGGCCTCGATATTGCCGTAACGCGCGAGCCAGTCGAAAATCGCCGGGCGTGGCCAACTCTCCGTGTCGAGTACCGCGGTCGTGTCGTTCGGGAGCATGCGCGGAAGATTTTCCGTGAGGCCGCCGCCGGTAATGTGTGCAAAGGCGTGAATCGGCCCCGCGTCCAGCAGCGCGCGGATGGCGCGTACATAGATGAGGGTGGGTGCAAGCAGCCAATCGGCGAGGGAGCGGCCTTCGAGTTTCGTCTCGAGGTCGGCGCCGCTTGCCTCGATGACGCGGCGGATGAGCGAGTAGCCGTTCGCATGCGGCCCGGAGGAGGCGATGCCGAGCACCTTGTCCCCCGGCGTGACGGTGGCGCCTTCGAGGATGGCGTCGCGCTCCACCGCGCCGACGCAAAAGCCGGCGAGATCGAAGTCGCGGCCCGCGTACAGGCCCGGGAGTTCGGCGCTTTCGCCGCCCACCAGCGCGCAGCCGGCCTCGCGGCAGCCGGCGGCGATGCCGGCGATCAGGCGCTCGCCCTGTTCGACATCGAGTTTGCCGGTGGCGTAGTAGTCGAGGAAAAAAAGGGGTTCGGCGCCGGTCACGGCGACGTCGTTCGCGCACATGGCCACCAGATCGCGGCCCAGATCATCTATACGATCGAGCGCGAGCGCCAGGGTGAGCTTGGTGCCGACGCCGTCGGTGCCCGCGACCAGTACCGGATCGCGCCAGCGCCCGGTGTCGAGACGAAACAGGCTGGCGAACCCGCCCGGCCCACCGAGCACCTCGGGGCGCGTGGTGGTTGCGGCTAGGGACTTGATTCGATCGACCAACTCGTTGCCGGCGCTGATATTTACGCCGGCTCCCTGATAGTCGAGTTTCTCTGTGCTCATGCGGCGAACCGGTAGACGGGCTGGTAAACATGCTATTTTAGCGGGGTCGCGGCTTGATGGTGGAAGCGTGCAAAGGCAAGCGCAAAGGATCGGGATCGGCTTGGGGGTGGCATGGGTGGCGGTGCTGCTCGCGCTGCCGCTAACCGCTCGGGCGGCGCCGGAACTGTATGCGGCTGCAAGTCCGGTGGCGGACCAGTCCGTGACAGCGCGCGTTGCGGCGTTCGGGCAGAACCTGGCGAAAGTTTTCGTCAAGTTGAGCGGCGATCCGGCGGCGGCGGATTATGCCGCCACCCTGGATGCTTCGAGCATGGTGACCGAATATCGATACAACCGGATTCCTCTCCAGCAGGGTGGCGGTCTGGAATTATGGGCGCGTTTCGATGCCGAGCGCGTGAAATCGGCGCTGATCGCCGCCGGCTTGCCGCTGTGGGGCGAGAATCGCCCGACGCTCATGGTCTGGGTGGCGACCCCTGCGGGCATCGTCAGCGACACCTCCGCCCTGCCGCTCACGCAAACTCTGCGCAATACGGCGCACGAACGCGGGTTGCCGTTGGTGCTGCCGTTGCTGGACCTGGCGGATCGTCAAACAGTTTCGGCCTTCGATATCCGCAGCTTCTACCTGCCTTCGCTGCAGAAGGCGTCCCGGCGCTACGATACGCAGGGCATGTTGATCGGATCGATCAAACCCCGCTCCGGCGGCGTGAATTCGCGCTGGCGGCTGGTGCTCGGCGGCAGCCCGATCGATTTCACGATCGAGTCGCCGAGTGCCCAATCGGCCGCGGCGGCAGCCGTCAACCAGGCTGCCACCGAGCTGGCCAATCGTTTCGCCCGGCTGCCGACGAATACGCTCGAAAGTGCGCTGAAACTCGTTGTCGGCGGTATCGAATCGCTCGATGCCGCGGTAGCGGTGCGCCGCGCGATTGGCGCCGTCCAAGGCGTGGAAGCATTGCGGCTTTCCCGGGTCGATGGCGCGAGGCTGCAGTTCACCGTTGCCTACGCCGGAACGATCGCGGATTTTGCCCGCCTGCTCGAGCTGTCGGGGATCCTGACCCGCAATCCGGACAGCTTCACGCCCATGGCGCCGGCCGGAAGCGCTTCACAACCGATCCTCTCGTTTCGTTTCACGCCATGACACGTTTCACGCCATGACTCGTTCCAGCCCATGACTCGCTCCACGCCATGATTCGTTACCTGCCCAATGCCATCTCGATCGTTCGACTGGGACTGGTGGCGCCGGTGGTGTGGGCCTTGGCGACGCATCGCTACGAGGTCGCGCTGGCGCTTTTTGCCGTTGCCGGGGTGAGCGACGCGCTGGATGGCGCGATTGCCAAGAAGAAGGGCTGGGTAACGCCTCTCGGTGCGTTTCTGGATCCGGCGGCGGACAAGATTCTGGTGCTGGGGACTTATACCGCTTTTGCCGTGGACGGGCAGATTCCGTGGTGGCTGCTAGGGTTGATTGTTGGGCGCGACCTTGTCATCGTGTGTGGTGCGGGCGCTTATCGCTGGAAGCGCGGGCCGTTCGAAATTCAGCCCGCCTTGACGAGCAAGATTGCCACGGGCGTATTGATTGTCGCCGGCGTGGCGCTGGTCATTCAAGGCGTAGTTCCTTACCTCGGGGCCTACGGGCGGACGGGCATCGAGGTGCTCCTGGCCGTGGCCCTGATCGTGAGCGGGCTGGACTATCTCTTTACTTGGGGAATGCGGGCCTTCGTCACTTCCGGAGAGAAAAAACGCCTGTCGGGCAAAAGCGAAACGTCGGAGACGGGTTGAGCGCAGCCATGGGAAACTCGTGATGGAACAATTGGCGCTGCCCGGGCTCACTCCGTCCGACGCCGCCCGCTTCGAGGATTTCTGGCCGGGGCCGAACGAAAACGTGCTCGCCGCGATCAAGCGGTTGGCCGAGGGCGAAAGCGAGCCGGTTGCCTTTGTACACGGCCCGGAGGCTTCGGGCAAAACGCATCTTCTCAAGGCCGCCTGGCGGCGCGCGCGCGAACAGGGCCGCCGTGCCGGGTATCTGCCGTTGGATGAAGCGGCCATGCTCGATCCGCAACTGGTCGAAGGCTGGGGCGAGCTCGATGTGGTGGCGCTGGATGCGGTGGAAAAGATCGCCGCATTCGGCCTTTGGGAGCGCGCGCTGTTCCGGATTGCCGAAGAGTTGCGCGAACGCGGAGCGACGCTGCTCGTTGCGGGGCGGGCGCCTCCCGACGCCCTCGGGTTGGAACTTCCCGACTTGGCCTCGCGCCTCGCCTGGGGCCCGGTGTATGCATTACAGCCGCTCGATGATGCGCAGTTGGGTGAATTGGCCATTCATCTTGCTCGAGCGCGTGGACTCGATTTGCCGCAAAATGCAGCGGACTGGCTGGTGAAGCGCCTCACCCGGGACACCCGCAGCGTCGCGCGGGCGATCGAGCGGCTCGATCATGCCGCGCTCGCCGCCCAACGCCGGCTGACCGTCCCGTTCCTGCGCGACGTGCTGACAGCCAACTCGATCTTGTAGGAGCGCCCCCATGGGTGCGACCAGGTGAATCCGCCCGGCGCTTTGATGTCGCGGGCATGGCCCGCTCCTGCAGCGGGGCGTGGTGCGCCAGCGGCGGGTAGGGTGGATAAGCCTGTGCAGCAGGCGCATCCACCGAATCCACTGGCTTGGCATCGAGAGCGTTGGTCCGAGGGATGCATCGAGTCATTGTGCGATCTCCATGCCCCGGAAGGATGCGCATTCAGACGAGACCGTGGCGGAGCGCGAAGGTGACCGCCTCCGAAACACGATGAACCTGCAGGGTGGTATAGATTTTCCGGATGTGGGAGCGCACGGTGTCCTGGGCGATACCCAGCCGTTCACCGATTTCCCGATAACCGAGCCCGTCGACCAGCCCGCGCAGCACCTCGATTTCGCGCGCGGTAAGTCCCAGGTCCTTGAGCAGGGGTGGGCCGCGATGCCGCGCATGGCTTTTCTTGATCAACTCCAGCACGGTGGCCGCAATCCGGCCGGACAAGGGCGCATTATCGTGCGTGAGCGCCTTGATCGCGGCGATCAGGTCCCTGGCGGGCACGTTCTTGAGCAGGTAACCGTCCGCGCCCGCGCAAATGGCGGCAAGTACGTTGGCGGGCTCCTCGAAGACCGTCAGTACCAGCACCTGTGCGTGCGGGTATAGTGCCTTGAGGCGGCGCGTGGCTTCGCAGCCGTCCATCTCCGGCAGGCCCAAATCCATAAGCAGCAAGTCCCACGGCAACCCCAGTTCCATGCGGCGCGCCTTTTTCGCTTGGGCGAGCATCGGCGCGGCGGCCTTGTAGGTGGCGACGAGGCGCACGGAAGGTTCGCGGCGCAAAAGGGCGACGACACCGTCGGAAAAATCGGGGTCGTCTTCCACCAGTGCGACCAGCAAGGGCGCGGAGGTCGTTGCCGTCATGAGCGCATTTTGTCGACGCGCCCCCGGCTTCGCCATCGCATGATCATGCGTAGTCGCCAAGTGCCGCTCTTTGCCTGTGGGCTGAAATCCAGTTGCACCGACGTACCCGCGCCGGGATCCGAACACACGACAAGGTGCCCGCCGATCAGGTGCGCGCGCCGGCGCATGCCGGCAAAGCCGCTGCCGGAGCAGACGGCGTCGGAATCAAACCCATCGCCGTCGTCGCGGATGGTGAGGCGCCATTTGCCGACCGCAAGTTGCTGCAACTGCACATTGATTTCGCACGCGTGAGCATGGTGCGCTGCGTTGTGCAGCGCCTCCAGCGCCACCATCAGCACGTGGCGGCAGACCTCTGGAGACAAGGGGATGTCCTGGTGCAATTCTCCGCTGATCCGAACTACCATCTCTTCTCCCGGGAACAGGAGCTTTGTCTGGTCGCCGATCTCCACCAGCAATTGGCGCATGCCGGTTTGCGGTTGGCGCATGGTCCACACCACGGTGCGAAGCGCGCTACCTAGCCGGGTGCTTGCGTCGGCAATTCTTGCCGCGAGGCGCTCGCGCTCTCCGGAAGAATCGCGTGAGATGGCGCCGGCCAGCATGCTGATCGAGCCGAGCGTCGAGCCCAGTTCGTCATGCAGATCCATGGCGATGCGCAGGCGTTGGCGCTCCAGGCTCAGTCGGTGCGCCAGCCACAGGCGCGCCATCGCAACGGCGATGCCCACGATCAGGAGAGCGAGCACGAGCCGCGCCCACCAACTTTGATACCACGGCGGGGCAACCGTGAAACCGTAGCGGGCGGGCGCCGACCAATGCAGGCCGTCCAGGCTCGCCTCGGCCTCGATTCGATACGTTCCCGGCGGCGGTTTGATCCAGCGCAAGGTGGGTGTGACGGTGGGCGCCGACCACGCCTCGCCGGCTTGCTCGCGGAAGCGGTAACGCAAGCGGCTTCGATCGCGATACGTCAATGCGGCGAATGTGAGCGACAGATGTTTCTGCCCCGGTTGCATGCGCAGGTCCGGCGACAGAGGCAGGTCGTGCCCGTCCACGGCCGCGCGCACCAATACGATCGGAGGCGCCGATCGCGGGCCGATCCGGGCCTGCGCCGGCACCTGGTACACACCGCGATTGCCCACGATCCACAAGTCGCCCGAAGGCAATTCCACCACGTCCTTGGCTCCATCGGCGGGCACGCCCTGCCAGCGGTCTATGCTTTCCAGAACACGGTATCCGGCGGTGCATTCGCGACACGGTGCAATCCGCTTGATGCCGCCCGAAGAAATGGCCCAGTAGCCGCCGCTCGGCGCCGGCTCGATGATTTGGAAACGCTCGCCGGAGGGATCCGCCTCGTCCGCCAGCAAGCGCAGACTCTCACCGTCGAATAAAAACAAGCCGGCCTTGGTGGCGATCCAGAAGTGCCCCGGCGAAATCCGGACGACCCGGAAGGCGCCGTTCTCGAACGGTTGTTCGCTGCAGGCAACCGGCTTCGCACGCAAATCCGTCAGGACGTAGCGGCACAGCCGGTTGCCGGAGATCGTCCACAGCCGGCCGGCGTTCTCCTGCCAGACCAGGTTGCTCCGGAGATTGGCGGCCGGTTCGTCGAACGCCACCACGCGCTGCACCCGGTTGCTGCCGAAATCTGCATGGTAAACGCCGAAATTGGTGGCCAGCCATTCTCCGCCGTCCAGTGCCGGCGCACAACCGCCGAGTCCGCGTTGCGGTCGAACCGGCACCTTGACGGTGACATATTCATCCCCGTGCCAGTACCCCAGCTTTCCGGCCACGGTCTGCCACACGCGGCCTTCCCGATCCGCGCAGGATCGCCCTAGCGGATGGGGTGTCGCGATCAAGCGCGGCGGCGATTGCCGGGTATCGAAACGCGCCCCGCCGCGCCAGATGTCCACCCACACCTTGCCGCCGGCCGCGGTCACACCGTAGGCATGCTGCCAGGGCAGGCCGTCGCGTTCGGTCCAGTGGCGCGTCTCGGGCGCGGGAAACTGTTGCAGGCCGACGAAGCTGCCGACCCAGAGGCTGCCTTCGCGATCCACCAGCAATGGTCCGCCGCTCGGGAGCCCGTGCTTCACGTCGAGGATGAAACTGCCGCCATCCGGCGCGATGGCGAGAAGATACCGATCCACGGACACCCACAAGGTATCGCCGCGATAGCGCAGATCGATCACCCGGCCCTTGATGCGGCGGATGACGCGAAAATCACCGTTTTCCTCGCGCCACAGATTGCCGTCGACAATACTTGCCAGCCACAGCGGATGGTCGCCGCCGCCCGCGGCGGCGATCAAGTCGGGCACGTGCAGCAGCGCTCGCGCATGGCCTTCGGCGTCGAAGTGCCAGGCACCCCGATCCGTAATGAGCGCGATGCCGTGCGCCAGTGCCGACAAATGCAGCGGCCGTTCCCCGGCGTAATTCCGCGCCGGAATCCGGCTCCAGCGTAAAGACAAATCACGCCGCCACACCGCGCCGCCGATGATCGTCCACAACTGGTTCTTGCCGTCGAAGGCCGCATCGGCCAACGCCGTCACCGGTTTGCCGTCGGCGCCGATGAGCGCACGCACGGCGCTATTCCTTTTGACGAAGGCGCGCTGCCCCTCGGCCTGGATTACGAGGCCGGTGTGCTCGTTCCACCACAGGCCCCAAACGCCCCGTGGAATTTGTTGCTGTGCGTAATGCAGGAAATGCTCGCCGTCAAAGCGCAGCAATCCGTCCTGCGATCCGATCCAGATGAAACCCGTCCCGTCCTGGGCGAGCGCCGTGATTTCATCCGCGTGAAAACCCTGCCGGTCGCCATAAAAAACGGCATAACTGTCGGCGGCCCGCACCGCCAACGGGCTCGCCCAGGCGATCAGAATCAAGGCCAGAATAGCCGCGTGTTTGCGTACCCTCCGCATCGCTGCCCTCAGTCGCCCCACGAGCCGGCGAGCTAGTCATCTATTTACACCCATTCCCCCAAATAAGCAAGCGCCGACGGCTCAAACCGGGCCGGGAAGCGAGCGGCGGCAAGGGTCTCCCCCTCAATCCCTTTTCTTTCGGAAGGATGGAGCCGTGCATTTCAACCGCCCTCCCAAAGGCGGAGGCCGGGGCTCCGGCATCGCATAATTGTGCGATTGAGGGCCGGAAAAGAACTCACTACGCTGGCCGCGAAGATACAACCTGCGTGCCGCAATCATCAGGTACCGCAAGACATTCGACAAGAGAGGGCCAAGCCATGAAATTCATCGCTACATTCGGTTTACTGCTGCGGGGCGCGCTCCTCGCGGCTTGCATTCCCGCGCTGTCGCTGCCGGCGCTGGGCGCCGACACGGGTACGGCGAAGAATGGACAGGAAGCACAACCCATCCCGGCGGCGTTGCGATCGGCGTTCTACCACGCGCTCGCGAAAGATGCGGGTGCGGTTTACAACATCGACAAGGCCGGTTGCGCCGTGTTGGCGAAGTCGAAACTCGGGGCCTGTTTCGATCGTCACGGTGCGCACTTTACGGGTGCGGGTTCGCCGCTGGCATTGCGGCTTGTGGCCTTCGGACGAGGAGGCGGCGAGCTGGCTGCCGTCGGTTCGGTACGGCCGACATTCCACGGCAACCGCGTGACTTATGCGCATGGCAATCTGACCGAGTGGTGGCGGGTGCTGCCGGTCGGCTTCGAGCAGGGCTTCACGATTGCCGAGCGCCCGAGCGGGCAGGGCCGGCTGACGCTGGCGCTCGCCGCAAGCCAACCGAGCCGTCATTCCGGCGAAGGCCGGAATCCAGTCAAAAAAGGCATCCCGACCAGCGGTCGGGATACGAACTCTCACAGGAGACCGGCTTCCGCCGGCATGACGAAAAAGAACAACGACAACGCCATTGCGTGGGGAAAGCTGCGTTACGGGCATCTCGTGGTAACGGATGCGGGCGGCAGGGTCGTTCCGGCCACACTGACGAGCAAAAACAATCGCATCCTGATTGCCGTGAACGATGCCGGCGCCGCCTATCCGCTCACCGTGGATCCGCTGGTGTGGATCGAGCAAAGGGTGACTGCGGACGACGGGACGGAGGGTGATGTGTTCGGCGAGTCGGTCGCCCTCGACGGCAACACCGCCTTGATCGGGGCGGATGGTGTCACGGTCGGCGGCAACAGCGAACAAGGCGCAGTCTATGTGTTCAGCAAATCCGGCACCGTCTGGACGCAGACGCAGAGACTCACGGCGAGCGACGGCGCGGAGCTCGATCAGTTCGGCTGGTCGGTCGCCCTCGACGGCACCACCGCGTTGGTGGAAGCAAGGGACGCGATGATCGGTTTCGACCGGGTTGGTGCGGCCTACGTATTCGAGCAATCCGGCGGCGTCTGGAGCCAGACGGCAAAGCTCACGGCGAGCGACGGCGCGCTTGGCGATCAGTTCGGCTTCTCGGTCGCCCTCGACGGCACGACCGCCCTCGTTGCGGCGGAGGGGGCCAAAGTAGGCCCCAACTTCAACCAGGGTGCGGTTTATGTGTTCGACGCATCCGGCGGCAGCTGGACGCAGACAGCCAAAATCACGGCGGGCGACGGCGCATCAAATGATCAGTTCGGGCACTCGATTGCGCTCGACGGCACGACCGCGCTCGTCGGCGCCTGGAATGCGGAGGCGGGCGCCAACATCCTCCAGGGCGCCGCCTACGTTTTCGAGAAATCCGGCAGCGCCTGGACCCAGACGGCCAAGCTTGTCGCGAGCGATGGAGCGGCCCAAGACAGATTCGGTTCGGCGGTTGCGCTCGACGGCACGACCGCGCTCGTGGGCGCGTTTGTTGCCACCGTATCCTCCGAAGACAACGCAGGCGCAGCCTATGTGTTCGAGGAATCCGGCGGCGCCTGGGCGCAGACGGCCAAGCTCGTTCCAAGCGATCTTGCGGAGGACTTCGAGTTCGGGTACGCGGTTGCGCTCGATGGCGGCTCCGCCCTCGTGAGCGCGCCGTTTGCCCACTCACCGCCCGGCTCACCTCCCGACGTAGGCATAGGTGCAGTCTACCTGTTCGAGGAATCCGGCGGCGCCTGGACGCAGACGGCCAGGATCGTTGCGCGCACCAGCGCGGAGCAGGACTTGATCCAGGGCTTCGGCTGGTCGGTCGCCCTCGACGGCGCCATCGCCCTGGCCGGGACGCCTGTTGCCATCATTGGCGGCAATGGCAACCAGGGCGCGGCCTTTTTCTACGGCGCAAGAGATTTCGGGCTCGTCGTCAGTGCACCGGCAACGGTGGGTCGGAACGAGAATTATGTCAGTCAGACCATCGCGACCAACCAGTCGAGCGCCATTTCTCCGCCCGTGACCATGACGGTGACCGTTCCGGCGGCGGCTAGCTTCATCTCCGCGAACGCCACCCAGGGAAGTTGCCTTCTGCAGGTAAGCGAAACGGCTGCTCCCGACATCGTAATCTGCGACCTCGGCCCGATCAGCGGCAACGCCGGCACCGCCACGGCGAACCTCACGCTCAAGGCGATGGACCCGGAGGGCACGATCATCGCGAACACGGCGAGGATCGCGAATGCATCGCCGGCGCTCACTGCGAGTGCACCGACCGTGATTGGCGGCGGCAACAACGCGCCGGTGGCCAGTAACGGCACGCTCACCACCGAGGTGAATACCGCCAAGAGCGGCACGCTCGTGGCCACCGATCCCGACGGCGATCCGCTAACCTTCAGCATCGTCGCCGAGCCCACCCACGGCAGCGTCACCCTCGACGACGCGAGCACCGGCGCCTACACCTATGCGCCGGACACGGACTATAGCGGCAGCGACAGCTTCACCTTCAAGGCGAACGATGGAACGACCGACTCCAATACGGCCACCATCTCGATCACCGTCAACTCGGCGGCCAACAATCCGCCGGTGGCTGAGGACGGCACGCTCACGACCGAGGTGAACACCGCCAAGGGCGGCACGCTCGTGGCCACCGATCCCGACGGCGATCCGCTGACCTTCAGCATCGTCGCTCAGCCCGAGCACGGCGGCGTCACCCTCGACGATGCGAGCACCGGCGCCTACACCTATACGCCGGACACGAATTACAGCGGAAGCGATTCGTTTACCTTCAAGGCCAGCGACGGCGTCGCCGACTCCAACACGGCGACCATCTCGATCACCGTCAACTCGGCAGCCAACAATCCGCCGGTGGCTGAGGACGGCACGCTCACGACCGAGGTGAACACCG
>JAKDMP010000119.1 GCA_030452225.1 Gammaproteobacteria bacterium | reverse complement strand
GCCGTTCATCGCTTCGATTGCGGCCTTGCCCGCCTCGTCGGCCATCTCGACGAAGCCGAAACCCCGCGAACGGCCGCTGTAGCGGTCCTGGATGATATTGGCGGAAATGACTTCGCCGTGAGCGGCAAAGGCGGACTCAAGCTCCTCCCCCGTCGTGGTATATGGGAGATTCCCTACGTACAACTTCATTGTATTCTGCGACCTCAAGAACTACACCGTCAAAAAAACACGAACCCCCGAGCGACCGACGGCGCCAGATCGCAGAGCGGCGAGCATATCTTACACTGCTTTGGCAGCCGATGTCAGCCATTTTCACGCGGAAGCCCAGGTGCTGCGGATCGGGCTGTCCCGGGCGGCTTGCGCTAGACTCTACCGGTGCCATACGGGGAGGACACCATGAACTACAGGACGCTCGCACTGATCGGTCTGCGCCTGCTCGCGATCTGGCTCATCGTCCTCGGCATCAGCTACCTGCCTCAGCTCGGGAACGCTTCGTTTTGGTTCACGGGCTTTTACGCGAGTGGCCAGAACTTGTCCCGTAACCTGGCCGTTCACAATGTGGTGATGGTCGGAATGATATTGACCGTGGGCGTCCCGATCCTTTTGGGGCTCCTGCTGTGGGCTGTTACTCCTTGGTTAGCGCGCCTCCTGGCGCCGTCGAACGAGGCCGCGCCCCCGACGGCCGGCACACCGATGTTGATCCAGGGCGCCATCGGCATCGCCGGACTGGTGATTGCGGTCACAACCTTGCCCAGCCTGATCTATACACTCGCGAACGTTCTCTACAAAGTGAGCTTGTCTCACCAATACGCGGTGCCCGGCAGCTACACGGCAAGGATACCCCTGAACCTCTGGCTGACTTTGGCAATACGCGTGATCCTGCTACTGTTGGGGTTGGTGATGGTGGTCGGATCGCGAAGGCTGCGCGTTTGGATCTACAAATTACGGACGGTCAATACCTGAATGGAAGCCGTGAACTACAGAACCCTGGGGATGATCGGTATACGCCTGCTTGCGATCTGGATGATTTTCAGCGGGCTCATCTTTCTGCCGCAGGTCGTCAACCTCTGGTATTGGGCACATACGTTTACCGGGCAAGCCGCCAACGCGCCCGGCGCATGGCACTGGCTGCGCTTGTACTCGCTGCGGACTGTGTTACCGGTACTGATAGGCTTGATTTTGTGGGTGTCCTCGGCAGGGCTCGTCCGGTGGTTTGTTCCCCATTCCAACAGCGGATCCTCCAGGGCATCCGCGCTGCTGCTTGTGCGGAGTGCGATTGCCGTCGCCGGCTTGGTCATTGCAGTCACCTCTATTCCCGCGCTGGTTTCCCTGGCGGTCAATATCCCGGGTTATGCGTCAAAATCGGGAGGAGGCATCATTGCGTTGCGTGCCTGGATGCTCCTGATTGCGCAGGCGGTTTTGGTCTTGTCGGGACTGGGGCTGATTCTGGGCGCGCGCCGTTTGCACAACCTGATTTTCCGCCGGGATGCTGTCGACGCCTGAGCTTGTTCTTTCGCGCCGTTGGACGCGCCGGGAAGCGCAAGTGCAGCTTCAATGCCCTCCGGGCAGGGTTACTTTCGTTACGGCGAAAGTAGCCAAAGCCATTGCGCCGACGAGCACGGCCTCCGCGCCTGACGGCACTCCGGCTTCCCTGCGATGCTCGTCCGGCGTGGTACGGGCGACAACTCGGGCCACGCCCTCAAACACGTCGCCCTTTTCCCCGCGCCGGACTGTGCTTCTCGGCGTGCCCAACGGCGCGAGGTACACCAATCAGCCGAGCAGGTTGCGGGCGGCTTCGAGGATGTCGGCGTCCTGCACGAGGACGAAATTCGCCGCCTCGCCGAGCGGAATGAAGCTGTCGGCCCCGGCGACGCGGGCCTTTCTCAGGCTGGCATCGCAGTGCTCGTCGAGCGCGGTGAAAATCTCCTCGGCGATGCCGCCGGTACGGCGCCCTTCGTCCACCACCAGTATGCGCCCGCAGGCGTTGGCATGTTTGGCGACGGCCTCGACGTTCAGCGGTTTGAGCCAGCGCAGGTCGAGGATGCGCACACCCTTGCCGGTTTCTTCTCTCAGTTGTTTGGCCGCGCGCAGGGCCATCGGCACGCCATTGCCGAAAGTCACGATCAGCAGGTCTTTCGCGCGCGCGTGATACACGCGGGGTTCTCCGAATCCGGCGGCCTTGCCCGGCGCCGGGTAGTCGAACAGCCACCCGCCGTCGTGCGCCGCGTACAGGTCTTTCGTCATGTAGAGCGCGATCGGCTCGAGCCACGCGACGACGCGGCCGTTCACGCGCGCGAGTGCGGCGGCGGTGCGCAGCATGGCGACGGCATCGTCGCCGCGCGACGGGCAGGCGATGACGAGTCCCGGGATGTCGCGCAGGGCGGCAAAGGAATTGTCGTTGTGGAAATGGCCGCCGAAACCCTTCTGGTAGGCGAGCGCGGCGATGCGCACGACCATGCCGTTGGCGTACTGGTTGTTGGAGAAGAACTGCAGCGAGGCCGCTTCGCCGCGAATCTGGTCGAGCGCGTTGTGAAGGTAGGCAAGATACTGGATCTCGGGCAGGGGCAAAAGCCCCATCATCGCCTGGCCCTGGGCGATGCCGAGGATGGCGGTCTCGTCGAGCAGCGTGTTGAAGACGCGCGCGCCGCCGAATTTTCGGAAGAGCCCGCTCGTGACGGTGTACACGCCGCCTTTGCCGGCCACGTCTTCGCCGAAGAGGCTGGCCTCGGGGTACTTGGTCATCATTTCCGCAAGCGCACGGTTGATCTGGATCGACAGGTGGCGTGCGGGCGCAGCGTCCGGGACCGGAGGGGATTGCTCGAAATCCACCCGTTCGGCTTCGCGTTTGACCTTTCGGGCGTCGCAGGGCGCCAGCGTAGCCGTGACCTGCTTCGCCGTGTTGAGGCGAGGGCGCCGGACTGCGCGGCGCGAAGCCTCCTGCACCCGTTCGCGGCAGGCTTCGTAGCGTTCGAGCAGGGCAGCGGGAGTCGCCAGGCCGAGTTCGAGCGCGGTCTCGGCGGAAAACAGCAAGGGATCATTGGCTTCGGTCGCCTCGACGCGGTCCGCTCCGAGATATTCCATGTCGATGTCGGTGCCGGCATGGCCGAGCAGGCGCACCGCGCGAAGATGCAGGAACACCGGCGCGCGCTCGGAGCGGCAGTACTCGACGGCGGAGGCGACGGCGCGGTAGCCGGCGGCGATATCCAGGCCGTCCGCCTTGATGTAGTGCAGCCCCGGGCGGCGGGAGAAATTCGCGCCGACCCAGCCCGGCGGCGTTTCGACGCTGATTCCCAGTCCGTTGTCCTCGCAGACGAAAAGGATCGGGCAGGGCAGGTTCTGGAATGCCCTCCAAGCGGCCGCGTTGAATGCGGACTGCGCCGTGGCGTGGTTGGTTGAGGCGTCGCCGAAGCTGCACACGACGATGCTGTCTGCGGGTACCGGCAGGCAGCCCGCGCGCTTCGACTCGGCGATGGCCGAGGCCGCGCCCATCGCCTTGGGGAGGTGGCTGGCGATGGTCGAAGTCTGCGGCGGCACCCACAAGGGTGCGCTGCCGAACACCTTGTGGCGGCCGCCCGAGGCCGGGTCTTCCAGGCTTGCGGCAAGCGACAGTGCGATGTCGTAAACCGGGTCGATACCCTGGAGTTGGCGTGCACGCTCGATGAAGAATGCGCCGCTGCGGTAATGCAGGAAGGCGGGGTCGGTGCGGCGTGTGAGCCGGCCAAGCAGCACGTTGCCTTCGTGGCCGGAGGAGCCGATGGTGTAAAAGCCCTCGTTGCGGGCGCGCATCGCGCGCGCCTCGATGTCGAGGTGGCGAGACAGCATCTGCGATTCGACGAGTTCGAGAAACCCGCGGCCGTTCAGCCCCGTGCCGGGCACGCGCGCATCGATGTCGGCGGCGGGGATCTCTTCGTCCCAGGCTTCGACAAAATCGGTGAAATTCCGGTCGACGATCTCGACGCGATTGATGCCGCGTGTCGCCTTGCGCGCCAGCCCTGCTTTTGAACTCACGATGGGCTTTGTCCCGCCGTAGGAGCAGGCCATGCCCGCGACTCATGCCGAGTCGGACTTTCATCGCGGCCACGGGCAGCTCCTGCAATCGTCCGTAATGCGCTAGCGCGGGGGTGCCTTTTTTTACATGGGATTGGCGTCATTTTGGCGCTTATCAAAAGGCGCTGATGCCGGTGATCTCGCGGCCCACCGCCAGTTGGTGCACGCTCTCGGTGCCCTCGTAGGTGATGACCGACTCCAGATTCAGCGCGTGACGGATCGGGCACATCTCGGTGGTGATTCCGGCGCCGCCGAGAAGATCGCGGGCATCGCGCGCCGTGTCGATCGCCATGCGCGTGTTGTTCCACTTGGCGAGCGAGACCTGGTTGGGGTGCAGATGGCCCTGATCCTTGAGCTGACCGAGCCGCCAGGCGAGAAGCTGCGCGCCGGTGATGCCGCGCGCCATCTCGGCTAGCCGCGCCTGGATGAGCTGGTTGTGATCGAGCGTGCGCCCGAACAGCGTGCGCTCACTGGCGTAGGCTCGCGCCTCGTTGTAACAGGCGAGTGCCGCGCCAATGACGCCCCAGGCGATGCCGTAGCGTGCCTGCGTGAGGCAGGAAAGCGGCCCCTTGAGCCCCTTCACGCCGGGCAGCACATTGTCCGCCGGCACGCGCACGTTGTCGAAGTAGAGCGCCGAGGTAATGGAGGCACGAAGCGACATTTTGTGATGCACTTCCGGGGCTTCGAAGCCGGCCATGCCCTTTTCGACCAGAAAGCCGCGCACGCCGTCGTCGGTCTCGGCCCAGACGACGGCGACATCGGCGATCGTGCCGTTGGTGATCCACATCTTGGCGCCGTTGAGGATCCAGTCGTCGCCGTCCTTCTTCGCCGTGGTCTTCATGTTGCCCGGGTCCGAGCCGCCCTGCGGTTCGGTGAGGCCGAAGCAGCCGATTTTTTTGCCGGCGGCCAGTTCGGGGAGCCAGCGGTCCTTCTGTTCGTCGGAGCCGTATTCGTGGATCGGGTACATGACGAGGCTCGTCTGCACCGAGACGAAGCTCCTCAGGCCCGAGTCGCCGCGCTCGAGTTCCTGGCAGATCAGCCCGTAGGCCGTACCCGAAAGCCCGGCGCCGCCGTAGTCCTCGAAGTAGCTCCCGAGCAGGCCCAGCTGCGCCATTTCGCCGATGAGCTCCTCGGGAAAGTACGCCTTCTCGAAGGCCTCGGGAATGAGCGGCAGCGCCTTTTCGTCCACGAAGCGCGCGGTGGTTTCGCGCGCCATCCGTTCTTCTTCGGTCAAAAGCTCGCCGATGGCGTACAGGTCTTCGGGATCCAGTTTTTTCATGCGTATCGAGCGCGGCAAAACCGATATTTTAACGCCCGCGGCGGAATTGCTTTCAGCGCCGGATGAAGATGTGCTTGGGCTTGAGGGGAAGCTTGCCGGTCCAGTAGAGGATGAGGACGATGCCGCCGGCCATGCCGCCGAGGTGCGCGAAGTGGGCGACGCCCGCCGCGCTGCCGGTGACGCCGAGTACCAGTTCGAGTACGCCGTAGCCGGTGACGAAAACCCAAGCGGGCATCGGCAGCGCGAACCAGAAGTAAATGCGCTGGTGCGGGAAGAGCATGCCGAAGGCAAGCAGAACGCCGAAAATGCCGCCCGAGGCACCGATGGTTGGATAGAAGCCGCCGGTCCAGAGGCTGACGACGGCGAGATGGCAGAGCGCCGCGGTAATCACGCACACGAAGTAGTAAAACAGGAATTTGCGCATACCGAAGGTCTGTTCGATGACGCAGCCGAACATCCACAGCGCAAACATGTTGAAAAGGATGTGCGTGATGCCGCCGTGAAGGAAGGCATAGGTCACCAGCTGCCAGATGTGGAAGCCGATCAGCATGATGCCGTAATCCGTCTTGAAGGGCAGCGCCGGCCCCCAAGGCCAAAGCGCCAGCCAGGCGAGCATCATTTCCCCCAGGCGTGTTTGCTGGAGGATGAACAGGGCGACATTGGCGATGATCAGGCCCAGTACGGCCGGGGTCAGGCGAGACACAGTGCTTTTCTGTCGGGTTTGGAGCCGAGTCTAACCGATGATCAACTCCGTCATGCCGGCGCAGGCCGGCATCCAGTACATAAATGAATCCCGGTCATTGGCCGGGATGCGTATCAAAACCGGACCCCGGCTTTCGCCGGGGTGACGGATGATGGTGCTGAGCGGATTCAGCTGCCTGGCGCCGGCGGTGGGGTGAAGTCGGTCATGTCGAGGCGCACGAACATCCATTCGGTCTCGATGAGATCGCCGCTGTCGTCGAAATCGTCCTGTTGGAACAGTTTCTTCGGAACGCCGAGATTTTCGGCTTCCTTCCAGGTGATTTTGCCGTCGCCGTCGGCATCCGCCTGTGCGAACTTGGGCACGGGGGGCGTCGGCATGGGAATGGCCGTGCCCGCCGTTTGCGGAGCCTGCGGTTGCGAGGCCGCTATCGCCGCGAGGGGGAAGAGAAGCAGGCAGGCCGGCAAGAGCCAAAGGGCTGATTTCATCTTTTGTACCCTGGTTTGAGGTTGATGTCTCATTGACCGATGGCGCGGCGGTCAAGTTCCGCGCGGTGAATCGTGGGCCTGACGGTAAAGCGTTTCGCTGCGATTGAGCAGCAGGCAGAACAGCTCTGCCGTGACCCGCGCGTCGTAGGCGGCGGTATGCGCCGAACCCGGATCCTGGACAATACCGGCGGCCTCCAACGCGCGGGCGAGCACGGTCTGACCGAGCAGGACCCCGGCGAGCGTAGTGGTATCGAAACTGACGAAGGGGTGGAAAGGGTTGCGCTTGATCTCGCTGCGATCCACCGCCGCGTTGAGAAAACCGAGGTCGAAGAAGGCATTGTGGCCGACGAGAATCGCGCGCGTGCAGCCGCTTTCGCGAAGCGCGCGCCGTACGGGACGAAACACACGCTGCAGCGCTTCGCGTTCGGGCAGGGCGGGGCGCAGGGG
>JAKDMP010000218.1 GCA_030452225.1 Gammaproteobacteria bacterium | reverse complement strand
GCACGATTGCGCGACCGGCACTGTTCCCGCCCCACCATTTCGGCCCGGCATCCACCAGCAAGCTATGGTGCGCTGTCGTCACAACCGCCGCCAAGCCCTGCCCGACATCGAGCACCGTGACCCTGAAATCCCCGACAGACGGACGCGACAGCGAAGGCACCAGCAAAGGCAACAACAAGGCCGCGCCGGCCAAACGTAGTCCCAGGCCGCGTGGCGAAATCAGGAAAACCACTCCGAGCAGCGCGGCGGCAATCGCCAGCCAACCGGTCGCGCCGAGCGAGAACGTGGCATAGGGCAGCGCCGCCAACCATTCAAGCACCGGCCACAGCCAGGAGAGCAGCAACGCGGAGAATTGAAAGAACGGCACACCCCAACCGCCATGAACCATATTCGCCAATACACCCAGCAATGCGGAGGGCACCACCAGCCAGCTCACATAGGGAATCGCGATCAGATTGGCCAACGGCCCGATCAACGAGACCTGCCCGAAGAAGGCCACCAACAAAGGCGCAATACCGAGTGACACCACGATTTGTGCGCGCATCAGCGCCCAGGCCGGATGCGTCGAAGTCAAGCCGTACACAAGCACCGCCACTGCGCCGAAAGACAACCAAAAGCTGGCCGTTATCACCGCCAGAGGTGAGATCAGAAGCACGGCGACCGCCGCGAAGGCCAGGGAATCGGCCACGCGCACACGGCGACGCAAGGCAATCGTGAACAAAGGCAAAACCAGCATGATCAGCGACCGCTCGGTGGCCATCGCAAAACCGGCCAGCGCCGCATAGCCCAGCGCCGCCAACGCGGCCAGCGCTGCGGCGGGAATTCGCGCCGGAATGCGCCGCACCAGTGGCGAGACGCGACGCACGGCAAACAAGGCGATGAAGTACACCAGGAACGCCCCGAAGGCCAAGTGCAGCCCGGAGATGGACAACAGATGAATCGTGCCGGTGTCGCGCAAGGTCTGCCATTGCGCCTCGCTCACATCGCCGCGCTCGCCCACGGCCAGCCCCGCCACCAAACCCGCATACGGGCTGTTGGGCGCTGCCGCATCGATGGCCGTCGCAATCCGGGCGCGCAGCACGTCCAGACCCGGCTGGGCCGACGCCAGGCGCTTGCCACGATCGTCGTACACATAACCGCCAGCGCCAATGCCATGCGCAAGCGCCCAGCCGGCGTAGTCGAAGACCGCCGGATCGGCAAGACTGCGCGGGCGCTTCAAACGCACCGCGAAGCGCCATCGCTCCCCGGTGTGGAGCAGCGTTCCGTGAGGCGGGTAATACCAACTCAAGGCAATCAACTGCGGGCAGGGCACCGTTTGGCCCGAAGCGTCTTGCGCCGCATCAACCTCGAAGCGAAAGCGAATCCTGCGCCCCTCGATGCGTGGCAAATTGGCGATGCTGCCCGTCACCACGAGGGTAGCCTTCTCCAGTGACGGCGCGAGTCGTTCCGACATCGCCTGCCCCGCCGACCAGGTCACCCACAAGGCGCCCAACATCGCAGCCACCAACAACACGGCGCGACGATCCCACAACGCCAGCAGCAACGCTACGCCCGTCGCGCTCAGCAGCCAGGTGATGGCGACCAAATGGTGCCCGGACAACGACAGGGTGCCGCCGACAAGAAAGGCCGCCGCCAGCCATGTCCACGGCGCTACGCGTCCATGTCCATGTCCACGCCCACGCCCGCGCCCGACCAACCGTTTAATCGCAGTCGCAATAACCCGACTATCGGAT
>JAKDMP010000217.1 GCA_030452225.1 Gammaproteobacteria bacterium | reverse complement strand
CAAGTTATTTGATCCAGTTGGGCTTGCGTTTTTCGAGAAAGGCGCCGAGTCCTTCCTGGCCTTCATCCGAGACGCGCAAGCGCGCGATCAGCGCGGCGTTGGCGGCATCCTTGCGCTCAGTGGAATCGGGCGTCATGCCGGCCGTGGCGAGCGCCAGTGCTTTGGATTCGCTTTGTGCCGTCGGGCCGCCCTTCAGAAGGAGGTGAAGAGTGCGATCGAGTGTTTCATCCAGCGCTTCCGCCTCGACACAATGATGCAGCAGACCGACGCGTTCGGCCTCTTTACCCGTGAAAATCTCCCCGTTGATGAACAGTCGGCGCGCCTGACGCAGACCGATCGCCGCGACCACGTAGGGCGCGATGGTGGCCGGCGCCAGACCGAGCTTGACTTCGGAGAGCGAGAACTTCGCCTGTTCCACGCCGATGGCGATATCGCAACAGGCTATCAGTCCGATGCCGCCGCCAAAGGCCGCGCCGTTCACGCGCGCAAGCACCGGCTTGGGGAGAAAGTTGAGTTTCCTCAGGAGCTTGGCGAGCAGTTTCGCATCGGCCAGGTTCTCCTCCTCGCCGGCCTCGACCATGCCACGCATCCAGTTGAGGTCGGCGCCGGCACAGAAGGATTGCCCGGCGCCCGTCAACACGACCGCCCGTACCTTTTCATCCCGGTTCAGTTCATCCAGTTTGGCCGTCAGCTCCGCGATCAGATCGCTGTCGAAGGCGTTGTGGAGCTTCGGGCGATTGAGTGTCAGCGTCGCCACGCCGCGCTCATCGGTGTGCAGTAAAACTTTTCCTGCCATGTTCAGTCTCTTTTGTTGCCGCAGTCCCGGGCCCTAGTTTAGCGCCGCCGAGTGATTCAGGCGTTTGCGGTACTTGCGGGCTGCGGCGGGATCGCCGATCTCGGTGTAATAGGCGACCAACGCGGCAAGGATGCGGCGATTGCGCGGATTGTCTAGAAGCGCTTTTTCCAGCACCGTGATGGCTTTTTCGATCTTGCCACCATCGTGCAGGGCAATGGCATAAACGTAGCTGTAGCGCGGATTGGAAGGGGCGAGGTCTACGGTTCGGGCAAGCAGGTCAAGGGCCTCTCCGCGGCTGTCCTGACGCACCTTCAACAAGGCGAGCGAAAAGAGCAATGCCGGATCGTCGGGCGAGTGCACCAGCGCGTTTTTCAGAGCCATCTCGGCTTTTCTCGCCTGGCCTGAAGCACGGTACAAGTCCGCCAGATTGATGGCCGCGGGAACAAAGGCCGGGTCGAGTTCTAGCGCCGTGGCCAGCTCCTGCTGTGCACGGTTGAATTCATGTTTTCGCATGAGGTAGGCGGCGAGGTTGAGATGCGCTTCCGGGCGATCGGCATTGAGCCGGCGGGCGGCCAGGTATTCCTGTGATGCCTTTTTCAGGGCAACCGCCGCACTGGCGGGAAGCGCGGTGGGCTGAACACCGGCAAGGGCGTTGGCCGTGCGGATGCGCACGCTGCGCACCGGGTCGTCGAGCAATTTGGCGATGGCGCGAAGGTGCAGGCTGAGGTTTGCGCCGCGAAGCAGTCCCGCACCGGCCCTTCGCACCAAGGCGGAGTCGTCGCTCGTGGCTATCTCGATCAGGTTGCCCGGATGCGGGTAGCCGTGCAACGCCAGGAGGTGCAGGGCGGTGGCCCGTGCGATCGCCGGCTGGCTGCCATCCTTGACGAGCCCGGCAAGGCGTGCCCCGGCATCCGGAGCGCCTTCGCGGCCGGCTTCGAG
>JAKDMP010000002.1 GCA_030452225.1 Gammaproteobacteria bacterium | reverse complement strand
CGAAAAGCATAGCCGTAGCCATGGTTTTCGTGAAGGCCAGGCATGGCGCCGCGAGGAGCATGCCAGAGACTCGGCAAGCACCGCGATAGACTGGCGCGATCTACAGGCTTCGATGCCAAAACTTGCCTCATCATGGCACATTCCGGAATTCATTCAATGACTTGCAAGCCAGCGCCGGTCGGCCTCGTGAATAATGCAGGTTAAGCTTGCCGGATATGTGCCGGCTGCTCTCCTTGTGCCGGGCCGATCACACAATGCTCGGTGACCAGGCGGTCTATATCGGTTGCGGGAGTCACATCAAAAACCGGGTTGGCCACGGAAATACCCGCCGGCATGTTCGCTTCGCTCGCGGCACGCCAAACCTCGGCGGCATCGCGTTGCTCAATGATGATCCCGTCGCCGCTCGCAAGCGACGGATCCAGCGTCGAGAACGGCGCCACCACCATCACGCGCCCGCCGCCCAGACGCGTCAAGGCGGCGAGCGGCGCCGTGCCGATTTTGTTGGCGACATCGCCGTTCCTCGCCACCCGGTCGGCGCCCACGATCAGCCAGTCGACCTCGCCGCGGCGCGCCCGGCCGGCCGCCGCCGATTCGGTCATCAGGGTGGCGGGCACGCCCGCGCGATCGAATTCCCAGGCATTGAGCCGCGAGCCCTGCAGCCAAGGGCGCGTTTCGGTGAATCCGATCTCTGCAATGTTTCCCGCACGCCAGGCGGCGACAATGACGCCGAAGGCGGTACCCACGCCGCCGGTGGCAAGTGTGCCGGTATTGCAATGGGTCAGTACCCGGGAACCGGGTTCGATAAGGTCCCTGCCAAGTGCGGCGAGGCGCCGGTTGATGTCGATGTCCTCGGCGTGAATCCGCCGAGCCAGATCTACAAACTCGCCGGCCGGCGCGCCGCGCTCGATCAACGCATCGAAGCGCGCGACGGCATGGGAAAGATTGACCGCCGTCGGCCGCGCCGCGGCAAGCTGGTCGCGCGCCGCTCCCAGCGAATCGCGCCAGGCTGCGCCGCAAAGCCCCTCGGCACGATTCGCGGCCAGCGCCATGCCGTATGCGGCGGCAATGGCGATGGCAGGCGCCCCGCGCACCGCCATCGAACGAATGGCTTCGGCCACGCCTGACGCCTTCCGGCAGGCAAGATAACGCACGGTGTGCGGAAGCCGGCGTTGGTCGAGCAGTTCGAGAAGCCCGTCGCACCAACGGATGCCGGGCCCGGCCGCAGCGATCGCTTCGAGGCTTATATCGTCGTTGGCATTCACGAACAAATTATAATTGCCGCATGCAGGCGGAACTTCTCATTTGCGCGCGCTGGGTGGCCCCGGTCGAGCCCGTTGAAGTGCTCGAACACTATTCCGTAGCCATCGCCGACGGGCGCGTCGCCGCCGTATTGCCAACCAGCGAAGCCGAGCAAGTCATCGAGGCGCGGGAGACGGTGCACCTCGATCATCACATCCTGATCCCGGGCCTGGTCAACGCCCACACGCATGCGGCGATGACGCTGCTGCGCGGCTATGCCGACGACCTCGCCCTGGAGCCCTGGCTCAAGGAGAGGATCTGGCCCGCGGAGGCACGCTTGCTGTGCGAGGAGGCGGTTCGCGATGGCGCCCTGGCGGGGGCGGCCGAAATGCTGGCCGGCGGCGTCACCACTTTCGCCGACATGTACTTCTACCCGCAGGCGACCATTCATTCGGCCCTGGCGCTCGGCATGCGCGTTGCCGCGGGCATCATCGTGGTGGACTTTCCCAGCCGCTACGCCGCGAACGCGGAGGAATACCTGCAGCGAGGCCTCGCGCTCCACGATGAATACCGCTCCGAGCCGCTCGCCTCCTTCCTGCTTGCGCCGCACGCGCCCTACACGGTGAGCGACGACACCCTTGCGCGCATTGCAAGCTACGCCGCCGAAACCAATCTTCCGATCCAGACGCATCTGCACGAAACCGCCTCCGAGATCGAGCACAGCCTTGCACAATACGGCAAGCGGCCGCTCGCACGCCTCGAAGCACTCGACCTGGCCGGCCCGGCCTTGTCGGCCGTGCACATGACCCAGGTGGACGATCAGGACCTCGAACTGCTCGGCCGCTACGCGATCAACGTCGTGCATTGCCCGGAATCCAATCTCAAACTCGCCAGCGGCTTTTGCCCGGTGGCGAAATTGCTCGAAGCCGGCGTGAACGTCGCCCTGGGCACCGACGGCGCGGCCAGCAACAACGACCTCGATCTGCTCGGGGAAATGCAAACCGCCGCGTTGCTTGCCAAGGGGGTGGCCGGCGATCCGGGCGCCTTCGATGCCGCCACCGCGCTGCGTGCGGCCACCCTCGGCGGCGCCCGCGCCATCGGCCGGGATCACGAAACCGGCAGCATCGAACCGGGAAAATGGGCCGATCTGACCGCCGTGTGCCTGGACGCGACCCGGCTCTTGCCGCTTTATGACCCGCTTTCCCAGTTGGTCTATGCCGGCGAGCGCCGTGACGTATCGGGAGTCTGGGTCGCCGGCGAGCGGCGTGTGCAGGACGGAGCCATCAAGGATTTCGATGCCGGGGAGTTGCGCTCGCGCCTGCAGGTGTGGCAGCGTTGCGTACAGGAGATGGAGGACACCGACGCCCATGACTGAAACCGGGAACGCGGATCCGGCCGAACTCGGCCGCTTCGGGGCGCTCGCCTCGCGCTGGTGGGATCCGGACGGCGAGTTTCGCACGCTGCATCACATCAACCCGGCGCGCCTGGACTTCGTGCGCCGGCATGCCATGCTCGCCGGAGCAGGCGTTGCCGACATCGGCTGCGGCGGTGGGATTCTCTCCGAGGCGCTGGCAGCGGAAGGTGCACACGTCACAGGCATCGATCTCGCCCCGGAACTGCTCGAGGTCGCGCGCCTGCACGGCCTTGAATCCGGCCATCACGTCGATTACCTGGAAACTTCCGTGGAAACCCTGGCGGCGGAGCGGCCCGGCGGTTTCGGCGTCGTCACCTGCATGGAACTGCTCGAGCATGTGCCGCGGCCCGACTCGATCGTTGCCGCCTGCGCGGCCCTGCTGAATCCCGGCGGCGTCGTCCTGTTCTCGACCCTGAACCGCACGCCCAGGGCCTGGCTGTTTGCCATCGTCGCCGCCGAATACGTGGCGCGCCTGGTGCCGCGCGGCACCCATGATTACGCCCGCTTCATCCGCCCTTCCGAACTCGACCGCTGGGCGCGGCAATCCTGGCTGGAGCCGATCGAAACCCGCGGGCTCGCCTACAACCCGATTCGCGCCTCCGCCAGCCTGGCCGATGACACCTCCATCCATTACCTGGCCGCCTACCGCCGCGCGCACTCGCCGTGACCCATGCCCTGCCGTGTGCATCGGCATGGCATGCCGGGCGGAACAAGCACAGCGTTTCCGGCGACCCTGCCGGCAACGATCTGCGGCCTTGTAGCTGCGTACGCAGCGCTTGCGTGGACAACAAGGTGAGGCGATGACACCGCGATTGGTTCTGTTCGACCTCGACGGCACGCTGGCCGATACGGCCGCCGATATTGCCCTCGTCACCAACCGGGTGCTGGCCGAAGCCGGCCGACCGCCGCTTTCGGTCGCCCACGTGCGCGCCAGGGTTTCCAGCGGCGCGCGCCACCTCCTGCGCAGCGGGTTCGACAGCGTTCCCGATGAGGAGGAACTTGCGAAGTTGCAGCACCGGCTTTTCAACTACTACGCCGAGTCGCCCGCGGTACATACGGCCCTTTTCCCGGGCCTCGCAGCCGTGCTGGCGCAACTCGATACGGAGCATCGTCTCTGGGGCATAGTCAGCAACAAGCCCGCATCGCTCGTCGCGCCGATTGTAGCCTCGCTGGCTCTCCCCTCCCATCCCGTCTGCACCATCGGCGGCGACAGCTACGCCCGCAGGAAACCGGACCCCTTGCCGCTTGTGCAGGCATGCAGCAAAGCGCAGGTCTCGCCCCGCGAGGCGGTTTATGTCGGCGATGCCAGGATCGATGCCGAGGCGGCGCGCGCCGCCGGCATGCCCTTGATCGTGGCGGGCTACGGTTATGCACCGGAACGCGCCGAGGTTTGCAGTTGGGGCGAAGCCGGTTACGCCGCCGATGCCGGGGAACTCGCGCGGCTCCTCGGGCTGCCTGCCGGCGCGGACCGCGACGCGGTATGACTTCCAACCTGAATTTCGCCGCCGTTGCCTGGTGCGAAGAGCGGCTGCTGCGGCGCGGAGAACCCCTGCATTTGGCGCGCCTGTTCAGCCCGCCCGCATTGCGGGCCCGGACCACGGCGATCGGCGCCCTGTACGTGGAGTTCGAGTCCATCATCGATCAACCTCGCGACCTGAATGTCGCGCGCATGAAACTCGCCTGGTGGCGCGACGAACTGGGCCGGCTCGAAATGGGCGAACCCGCGCATCCGGCCACCAAACTCCTGGCCACGGCCAACGTCACCCGGACGATGCAACACTTGCTGGACCTGGTCACCGGCATGGAGTTGAACCTGCTCGAGGGGCGGCCGCGCGATCCTGCCACCGCCCGCGTTTGCAGCGAACGCGGCGGCGCACAACTCATCGCCGCCCTCAACGTGCGGCTCGAAGCCGCCGATCGGGGAAGCGACGATCTGACCGATTGCCCGATGGGAAGGGGCATTGCCCTGGCGCGTCTGCTGCGCTGGCCGCCGGGGGAAGCGTTGAGCGCCGAGCTGGCCGCAAGCGTGCGCAAGGATCTCACGGACGCGCGCGGGCGTTTGACCACGAGCGCGGCGGCCATTCGCGTACTCGCAGCGCTCGCCTGGCATCAGGCTCAGCGTCCTGCACCAGGACGGGCGACCGGACCGGGCAAGCAGCGGCTGGACACCCTGCGTGCCTGGCAGGCCGCGCGCGGCAAGCTGCCGCGCGGTTTGCGCGCAAACAAGGGGGCGCAAAGCAGGCAATCAGGCCGATCCGGGGCGTAAAATCAACGCACTGCCTGTCAGAGGGCATAGCGATTACCGATGCAGCCCATGCGTGTTCTCTACTTTTTACTGGCCTTTCTGATCGGAACCCTGCCCGGGCTTGCCGCATCCCTGGCGCAACCGGCACCCGGCGCCGTGAGCAGTTCCGTTGCCGGCGCCTCGACCTCGGACTTCAATCTGCCGAAGCTCGGCCTCGCCGGCGGTGCCGCGCTGCCCCTGTGGAAAGCCCAGTTCATCGGCCAAACCATCTACCGTGAACTCCAGGGCGCGGAAGTCGTGATCAACGACCCTCTCGTGGCGCATTACGTCAACTATCTCGGCCATCAGCTTTCCTCGGCGGCGGATTCGCCCGGAGAGCCCTTTCACTACTTCGCTCTCAAGGCACCCGTGATCAATGCCTTCGCCCTGCCCGGCGCCTACATTGCCGTTTTCAGCCGCTTGATCCTGATCACCCGCAACGAGGACGAACTCGCCGGCGTCATGGCTCACGAAACGGCCCACATCGTGCAGCGCCACACCGCCCGGAGGATGGCCGACGCGACCTACAACACCCTGGTCAACCTGGGCATTCTCCTCGGGGGACTGATTGCAGCGGCCGCCGGCGCGGGGATCGGCGCGGTCATCGCCGCGCAGGGCGGCATCATCCAACGGCAAATCAACTACACGCGCGCCGATGAATTCGAGGCCGATCGCGTCGGCATCGGCATACTCGCCCGCGCCGGCTTCGATCCGAAGGGAATGATCGGCTTTTTCCAGTACATGCAGCGCAATTACGCCATGCAGGGCTACAACACCCCCGAGTTCCTGAGCACCCATCCGCTGGACCTGACCCGCATCACCGAGGCCCAGATGCGGGCGAAGAGCATGCATGTCACGCTCCGGCCCGCAAACCCGAACTATGCCCTGATGCGCGCCCGACTGCGCGTGCTGGTGTCGGATGACATGGCGCAAACACTGGACTACTTCGAGGCACGGAGAAATTCGCTCGACGACCCCTGGTACCGGGCCGCGGCCACGTACGGCATGGTACTCAGCCTCAACCGGCTGGGCGAGGGCGAGCGCGCCTTGAAGCTCATCAAACCCCTGGCGCAATCGCATCCCAACAATGTTGCCCTGCAGCTCGCGTGGGCCGAAACGCTGCTCGCGGCGGGACAGAACCAGGCGGGGCTCGAGGCCTTGTCCGATTACAACATCCTGTTCCCTTCCAGCCCGGCCGTCACGCTGGCGTACGCGCAGGCCCTCATGCGCGCCGGACAGGCAAAGGAAGTCGTCGCCCTGCTGTCGCCCGGACTGCACGACAGGAGCTATCGCTACAATCCGGAGTTCGATCAGTTGCTCGCCAAGGCCGCCGACAACGCCGGGCGAGCCGCCCTCGCCTACTACGCCATGGCGCACTACTTTCTCGGCCGCGGCCAGTACCGCTCCGCCTCCATCCAGTTGCGATTCGGACTCGAACTGGACGACGTTCCTGTGGTTCTCCGTCAGCAAATGGAGGACATGAAGAAGCAAGTGAAAGAAGAATACGATCGCGCCGTGGACATGGGCATCATTCGTCCGAAGCCCGGGGAGCCCGGCCCTTCCTGACGGCATTCCCGCCATCGACCGCTGGCGCGGCCAGGCGGCCGGCCGGCTACTTCCTCGTGGCGGCGGGCGCCAGGACAAGGGTGACGGCATTGGCGCCGGGTTGAAGCGTGATCAGCCTGGAGGCTTGCGGCCCACGCGCAGCGGAAGTCACTGTGCCGCTCTTGCTCAGAAAAACGCCGACTACCACCTGCTTGCCGACCATCGCGGCAAGGCTTCGATGCGCGAGCATGGCGTCCTCGGCGTTGAGCGTCACATGCAGCGGAAACTTGTCGGGGGACACACGCTGCGCCGCCAGGGGCGGGCCGCCGGATGGCGCACGTACATACACAAACAGGGCGACGCCCGATTGGAGTTGAGCGGCAAGCTGCGGTGAAAGCGTAATCGCAAGGTCGATGCGCGGCGCCGGCGCTGCGCCCGGCAGGTTGCCGGCCGCCGGGGCGGCTCCGAGGGCGGCCAGACGGCTGCGCACGAATGCACGCATGGGAGCCGGAATATCCTGATGGACCAATCGCCGCCAGCGCGCGACGGCAAGGTCGCGGCGACCGGCGTCGAGCGCGAGCATGCCGCCATACCAGAGCCCGCGAATGCTGTCGGGCGACGCCTGGAGCACCGCCGAAAAAATGCGGCGCTCCTGTTGCGTGAGGTGGCCGGGGTCGGCAAGGATCATCGCCTCGCCCCAGCGTGCCAGGAGTTGCGGACTGCGCGCCTGGTCGAGTCGTACGGCGCGGCCGTAGGCGTGCGCCGCGGCCGCGTAATGGCCCATGGCGCTTTTTGCCCGTCCCAGCGTGACCCAGCCCTGCTTGTCATCGGGATGTGCCGCAAGATGCGCCTCGAGTTGGGCAAGCATGGCTTCGGCACGCTGCATCACCGCGGCGCGGTCGCCGTAGATGGCCGCGCGCCAGTTGCCGGTTTGCCAATAGATCGCGCCCGCCGCGACAGCCACCAGCACGATCAACAGCCACCACGGACCGCGCCGGCCGCCCCGTTCGCCTGCTTTCTCCGGCCGCGATTCGACATCGATATCGGATGCGGCCGAAGGCAGGTCCCCGGCCGAAAGCACGCCGGCCGACACGTCATCCGACAACTCGGCGCGCAGCCTGGCGGAAAGGTCTTCCTTGAGTGTTGCACGCGGCTTGCGCAGCGCCGTCCAGAAGAGCGCTGCCAGCACGATGAGCAGCAACAGCCCCGCCGCAATGATGAACGTCATGAACGGGACACGCGTTCGGCATCGTCGGACGAGGCGAGCAGCCGCCGACGGCGACGCAAGGCCGCGAACGCCACCGCGGCGGCAATCGCGAGCAGGATCAAGGGGCCGAACCAGAGCAGCCAGGTGCTTGCTACGACCGGTGGATCATAGACGGCAAACAGGCCGTAGCGGGAGATCATGTAATCGCGTATCTGCCAGTTGCTGTCGCCGGCCAGGAGTCTTTCACGCACGATGCGGCGCAGATCCGCGGCGATCCTCGATTGCGACACCGCGATCGTTTCATTCTGGCACACCGGGCAGCGCAATTCGCCGGTGAGCTGCTGGTAGCGCGCCTGCAGTTCGGGCGGCAAGCTATGCGGTCCCTTCGCAGCGGCCACGGCCAACGATGGTGAAGCCATGGAGAGGAACATCGCCACCGCGACAAACACCATCCCGGCGCGCCACATCCCGGGGCTCCGGTCCCGGGCTCCCGGCCCCGAGTCCCGAGTCCCGAGTCCCGGCCATCTCCTCACGATTCCGCCTCGAGTTTGCGAACCAGCGGCAGCACCTTCTTTTTGGCGGCTTCGACGCTGATGGCGCCCGTGAACTTGTGACGAACGCGCCCGCTCGCATCGACCACGAAGGTTTCCGGCACCCCGTAGATACCGAAGGCCACCGCCGCTTCGCCCTGGGGATCGAAAAGCACCTTCTCGTAAGGATTGCCCCAATCCTCGAGCCAGGCGCGCGCATAATCGCGCCGGTCGGAATAATCCAGGCCGTAAATGAGGACGCCCTGCTTCGCCAGCCAGTCGAGCGCCTCGCTTTCCACGGTGCAGGAGGCGCACCAGCTCGCAAAAACGTTGATCAACAAAACCCTGTGCGGCAACTCCGCGGAAGTCACGATCGCATCCGGGGCATTCAGGGTGGACAGACTGAACGCCGGCACCGGCTGACCGATCAGCGGCGAGGGGATGGCGCGCGGATCGCGGTCGATCCCGAAGGCAAACACGGCCACCAGGACGGCCAGAACCAGCAGCGGAATCACCGCCCAGACGAACTTGCGCTTCACGGCCCGCCGCCCCCGGTTTTGCGGCGGCGATAACGCGGATCGGCAAGCGCCAACACGCCGCCGAAGGCCATCAGAATGCCGCCGAACCAGATGAATCGCACGAAAGGCCGCACCTGCAGGCGAAAGCTCCAGGCATGTTCGCCGACTGCCTGACCCATGGCTACGTAGATGTCGTGGGTCGGCTTCCAGCTGATCGACGATTCGCTGGTAGGCATGCCTTGCAGGTACACCCGCGATTCGGGCCGCAGCACCGCAACCCTTTGGCCATCCTCGAAAACATGGAAAACACCCTGCTCGCCGCGGTAGTTCGGGCCGGTGATGCGGCGCGCATCGGCAAACACGAAGCGGTAACCGCCGACTTCCGCGCTCTGCCCCGGCGTGAGGCTGGTGTTGAGATAGCTCGAGAGCAGGCTCGACACCACGATGCCCAGCACCGCCACGCCGGCGCCGAAATGAGCGAACGTCATGCCCCAGGCCGCGCGCGACAGCCGCAATCGCCGCCCCGCCGGCGCCTGGATGATGCGGCGCGCCAGTTCCGCCAAGGCACTCACCATGATCCACAACGCCAGCGCCACCCCCGCCACCAACACCATCGAGCCGCCATTCCAGGTGACCGCGCCGACGATGATCGCAAGCACCAGCGCGATCACGAACGGCCACAGGAGGCGGCGCCCGAGTTCGCGCCAATTACCGCGCCGCCAACGCACGCTGGGGGCGAGCCCGATGAAGACGAACATCGCGACCATCAGCGGGATGAACACCTTGTTGAAATAGGGAGGACCGACCGAAAGGCGCCCGCCGGTGAGCACCCCGTAAAAGAGCGGATAAAGCGTGCCCAGCAGCACGGCGGCACAGGCCACGACCAGCAGCACATTGTTCACGACGATCATCGTTTCGCGCGACAACAGGCCGAATCCGCCGCCGGTGGCGGCCAGGCGCCGTGCGCGCCAAGCATACAGGGCAAGCCCGCCGCCGATCGCCACGGCCAGTAATGCGAGTACGTAGATGCCGCGGCGCGGATCGATGGCAAAGGCATGCACCGAGACCAGCACGCCCGAACGCACGAGGAAAGTGCCCAGCAGCGACAGGGAGAAAGCGAAAATGGCCAGCAACGCCGTCCAGCCCTTGAAGGCGCCGCGCTTTTCGGTCACGACCAGGGAGTGAATCAGCGCCGTCCCCACCAGCCACGGCATGAACGAGGCGTTTTCCACCGGATCCCAGAACCACCAGCCGCCCCAGCCCAGCTCGTAGTACGACCAGAAGCTGCCGGCGGTGATGCCGAGGGTCAGAAACAGCCAGGCCGCCAGCGTCCAGGGTCGCGTCCAGCGCGCCCAGGCGGCGTCCATGCGCCCGCCGATCATCGCCGCAATGGCAAAGGCGAAGGCAACCGAAAAGCCGACGTAGCCCATGTAGAGCATCGGCGGATGCAGGGCCAGCAACGGATCCTGCAGGATCGGGTTGAGGTCGGCGCCGCTCGGCGGCGGCGGCAGTGCGCGGATGAAGGGATCGGAGAGAAACAGGCTGAAGGCGATGAAACCGAGACTGACAAGGCCCATCACGCCGATGACGCGCAGTGCAAAAACCCGCGGCAGGCGGCGGCTGAACAACGCCACCGCCCCGCCCCAGAAGGCGAGAATCAGGATCCACAGCAGGAGCGAGCCCGCATGCGCGCCCCACACGCCGGTGAACTTGTACAGCAGCGGCATGGCGGCGTTGGCGTTTTCGGCGACGTATCGAACGGTCAGATCGGTGGTGACGAAAGAGTACGTCAGGCAGCCGAAGGCGACCGCCACCGCCAACAATTGCGTCCACGCGGCCGGGCGTGCGAGCGCCATGAGTTTCTCGCCGCCACGCCAAGGGCCCGCCAGCCCGGCGATTGCCTGCAGGGCGGCGAGGGCCAGGGCGAGAACCAGCGCAAACTCGCCGAGTTCAGGGGCCACCGTAGCCTGCGCCCCGGTTCATCTGGCCCGGTTCGGTGTAACGGGTGCCGTTCTCCTTGTTGTACAACTTGAGCGGCATGTAGTCCGAATCGTGTTTGGCCAGCACCTGGTTGGCGACAAACACGCCCCGGTTCGACATGTGCCCATTGACGATCACGCCCTGGCCGGCGCGGAACAAGTTGGGCAAAATGCCGGTAAACACGACCGGAATGCTGTTGCGGTTGTCGGTGACGATAAAACGGATGGTGAGCGAGCCCGCCTTGCGTTCGACCGTGCCCTTCTCGACCAGGCCGCCGAGCCGGAATACGTCCTTCGGGCCGAGGTTTTTGCTCAACGCCTGAGTCGGCGTGTAGTAATAAAGGAGGTTCCCGCTGAAGGCGGTAAGGGCCACGGCCGTGCCGATTCCGGCGCCCACGAGAATGCCGATAACGACCAGCGTGCGTTGACGCCGTGGAGTCATCGGCGACCTCCCCGCACGCGGCTTGCGACGCGGGCGAGCGCCCGACGCAGACCGCGATGCGCGGCCCAGCCGCTGCCCAGCAGAACCACGAAGGCCACGCCATAGGCCGGCCAGACAAAGCGGGCGTAGCCGCCCATCGTCCAGAATTCGTGCCAACTGTCCATCAGATCTTTTCCACCCAACGGGCGCGATATTCACGGCGAAGAATTTCCGCGCGCAATCGCACCATAAGCAACCAAGCAAAGTAACACAAAAAAGCCAGCATCATGACCAGCAAAGGCCACAACATGGAAACAGGCATCGGCGTGCCACTGAGCTTGAGGGTCGCACCCTGGTGCAACGTGGTCCACCACTGGACCGAGAAATGGATGATGGGCAAATCCACCGCCCCCACGATGGCGAGAATCGCGCCGGCCTGATCCCCCGTCCTGCGATCCGGGAACGCATGCACGAGCGCCAAGTAGCCGAAATACAGGAACAGCAGGATCAATTCGGAGGTCAGCCGCGCGTCCCAAACCCAGTACGTGCCCCACATGGGCTTGCCCCACAGCGCGCCCGTGACCAGGGCAATGAAAGTGAAGGCTGCGCCGATGGGCGCCGCCGCTGCCGTCACGGCATGGGCCATGCGGATGCGCCAGATCAACCCCACGGCGCTCGCCACGGCCATCACGGCAAACACCACCATCGACAGGAGGGCGCTCGGTACGTGAATGTAGATGATCCGGAAGCCGTCGCCCATCTGGTAGTCCGGCGGCGCCAGCCACAGCCCCCCCACCAGTCCTGCGGCCATGAGGACGAGCGTCAACCCGATCAACCAGGGCGTCGCCCGTCCCGCCACGCGATAAAGCAACGGTGGTGATCCCAATTTATGAAGCCATGTCAACAACTTGTACGACCTTACCTCGAATCAGGTTAAAAACGGGTTCATGCTTCATGGCCGATGCGCAGACCCAACGCCGCGGCCGCGGGAAGCAGGCTCAGCGCCAGGATCAGCATACCCGCGAGCACAACAAACGCCCGTGCGGTGGACTGTCCGTGCATGGCCAGCAGGGCGCTGTGCGCACCGAAGATCAGCACGGGCACCGACAGCGGCAGGATCAATACGGGCGCCAGCACGGCGGCCTGACGCAGTCCGACCGTCAAGGCTGAAACCAGGGTGCCCAGCAATGTCAATATCGGCGTGCCCAGCGCCAATCCGGCCACGAGCGCCGCCAGTACATGCGGCGGAACAAACAGCATTTCGGCCACCAGCGCCGCACCGCACACGATGGGCAGCCCGGTCACCAGCCAGTGCCCGAGCGCCTTGGCGAGTATCGCCAGGGTGAGCGGACGCGGGCTGAGGAGCAGCTGCTCCAGGCTGCCGTCATCATAATCGGCGCGGAACAGACCCTGCACGCCCAGCATGCCGGCAAGGAAGGCAATCACCCAGATCAGGCCCGGCGCCAGCGGGCGCAGCAGATCCGGATCCGGGGTCAGGCCCAGCGGGAAGAGCATGCTGGTGACGAGGAAGAACACCAGCGGCGTCAGCGCTTCGCCCGGCCGCCGCCAGGCGAGCAGACATTCGCGGCGCAAAAGCTCAATGAACATGATGGACCTGCGGCAAATCCACTTGGAGCGCCTTCACGCCCGCCAGCGGCAAGACCTGGTGCGTGGCGACGGCGGCAATGCCGCCTTCGCCGAGATGGCGCCGTATCAGTTCCGTCACCAAGCCGACGCCGTCGCGATCGAGCGCCACCAGCGGCTCGTCCAGCAGCCATAGATGCGCGCGCCCCTGCAGCAAGCGCGCCAACGCCAAGCGCCGGCGCTGCCCTGCCGAGAACTCCGCCACCCGGCGGTCGGCCAGTGCCTCCAGGCCCACGCCGGCCAGCGCTTCTTCCACGTCCCCGGGTTGGCCCTCGGCAAGCAAGCGCACCGCCAGGCGCAGATTCTCCCGCGCCGTGAGTTCCGTCTTGACGCCGTCGCGATGGGCGACGTAGCGCAGTTGCTCGCGGTATTCCACCGACCTCGGGCGCCATTTGTATTCGCCCAATTCGATAGCTCCTTTATCCGGCGTGGCCAGGCCGGCGAGCACGCGCAGCAGGCTGGTCTTGCCGGCGCCGTTGCCGCCGCGCAGATGCAGCAATTGCCCCGCCTCGAGCCGCGCACTCCAGTCCATGCAGGCGCAATGGTCGCCCCGCCAGACTTCGAGTTCGGATACGGCCAGTTCGTGCATGAGGGCGGGCTTTCCCATGAAGACGCGGGCGGCGGCGATGTTCGCCGGGGCATCGGGCCATTTTAGGCAATCCTCCAGAGGGGCGTCGATTCGACCGCGCATGCGCAAACGCTGCCGAAGGCAATGGAGCCGCGGGCATGGCCGGGAAGGAGACAAGGCTTTATCGGTAACATGAGTCAATGAAACCGCCACGAGTCCGTTCCTGCACCCCACGCGGAGCAGCAGGTGTGATTGGCCTGGCTTTGCTGCTGTGCAGCTTTGCCGCCGCGGCTTCGGCTGCCGATGTCGAGGTTCAGGTCCAGGGCGTCACCGGCGCCGTCAAAGACAATGTACTCGCTTCGCTCAGCCTCGTTCATTACCGGCAGTACGGCGAACATCCGGCGGCAACCATTCGCCGGCTCTACACCAGGGCCGAAGAGGAAATCCGCCAGGCGCTGAAGCCTTTCGGCTACTTCTCGCCGCGTGTGGAAAGTCGCCTCACCCACGAGGGAGAAAACTGGACGGCCAGCTTCCACATCGCGACGGGTGAACCCGTCCTGATTCGCCGCGTCACGGTGAAAGTCACGGGACCCGGCTCGTCCGCGCCGGCATTCCGGGCGGTCGTCGCGCGCTCGGCCATGAAACCCGGTACGCGGCTCGAGCAAGCCGAATATACCCGCTCCCGGCAGTTGCTGAAGCGTGTCGCTACCGAAAAAGGCTGGTTCGACGCACACTTCACGGCCCACAGCTTGACGGTGGACCCCAAGGAGTTGTGGGCCGACGTGAAGCTGGTGATGGCGACGGGCGAGCGCTATCGCTTTGGTGAAATCCGGATCCACCAGAAAATACTCGATCCCGATTTGGTGAACAGATACGTGCATATCCGGCCCGGCGAGCCCTACGACGCGACGGAACTGGCCGACCTGCAATCCGCACTGGCCGCCAGCGGATATTTTTCCTCGGTCATCGTCGATCCGAAAAAGAAACAGGCCCGCCGCCACCGCGTACCGATCGACGTTCAACTCAGTCCCGCCGAGCGCAATCACGTCAGCATCGGGGTCGGGTACGGCACCGACACAGGCCCGCGCCTGAGCCTGGGCTGGGAAGTGCGCCGCTTGAATCGCTCCGGCCATCGCTTGCGTTTCGACACGCGCATATCGGGCATTCAGACCCAAGCGGTCGCGCGCTACATCGTACCGCTCGAAAATCCGGCAACCGAAAGCATGGTGTACTCCGCGACACTGGGCCAGCAGGACTACGGCGATACCGTCAGCCACCTTCTCGGCGTGGGCGCCAACCGCATCACCATGTACGGCGGCTGGCAACAAAACCTGTTTCTGAACGCGCACCGCTACATCAGTGAAATCGGCAATTCGTCTTTCACCACCCGGCTGCTGATTCCCGGAATACGTTTTTCCCATGTCGAAGCGCAGCCGCCCACCCGACCCCGCCATGGCTTCAGCGTGGATGGCATGCTGAGCGGTTCGACAAAAATTCTGGCTTCCGATGCCAATTTCCTGCGCGTCGATGTCTCGACACGATTCATCTTCCCGCTCGGGCCCGGCCGCCTCTTGTTGCATGGAGAAATCGGCGCCATTGCCGCCGGCGATTTTTCGGAAATTCCGGTGGCGCTGCGTTTTTACACCGGGGGCAGCACCACGGTGCGCGGCTATGACTACCAGAGCCTCGGCCCGCGCAATGCTGCCGGACTGGTGGTCGGCGGCCAATTCCTGCGCGTGGCCAGCGTGGAATACGATTTTCCGATCGCCGACAATTGGGCGCTTGCCGGTTTTGTCGATGCCGGCTCGGCGAGCAATAGCTTCTCCGAGCCCCTGAATTTCGGAGTGGGTATCGGCGTGCGCTACTTTACTCCGGTGGGCGCGATCCGGCTCGACTTTGCCCATCCCGTCGATCATCCCGAGTTGAGCCCCATCCACATACACCTCAGCATCGGGTTGGCCCTGTGAAGTGGCGCTATCGCATCGCCATTGCGCTCGGCGCCGTGGTCGTCGTCATCGTCACGGGCATCGCCGTGCTGTTCCAGACCCAGGCCGGTTTGAGCTGGGCGGTCGGACTGGTGGAAGACTATTCCGACGGCGCGCTGCGCATCGGAAGCGTCCGGGGGACGCTGGCGGGGCCGATCCAGATAAAAAACCTGCAACTCGATCTCGATGGTGCTGTCATCACCGTAGCGCAGGCCAAACTCGACTGGAGCCCCACGGCGCTGGCGGCAGGCAAAATCAAGGTCACGCGATTGACCGCGGATCACATCTCCGTTGCCGTAAAGCCGGATCGGCATGAACCATCGGACGCCGCATTCAGGCTCCCCGAACAAGTCGAGCTGTCCTGGCACTGGATCGTGGACGCGGCGCAACTGAACGCAATCAAAATTTCCATGCCGCAACAGCAACGGCAACTGGTTCACGTCGGTTTCTCGCTCGATGCAAGCGAGGACCGCATCAAACTGGCCGACCTGGAAATCCGACAATCCCGCTTCGAGCTCGCCGGCGAGCTTCGCCTCGAACCGCACGGCGAATGGAAAATCGCCGCGCGCCTTCGCGAACAAGTTCATTGGCCCGACTTCCCGACCCTGACCGGCCGCCTCCGCATAGATGGCAACCTGCGCGGATCCGTTGCGCTCGTGCAGAAGGTAAGTGCGCCGTTCACCGCAAGCCTCGAGACACACATCGACCAGCCGCTCGATCAGCCAAGCGTGCAGGGCAAGCTTTGGCTGGCGGGACTCGACCTGGCAAAGCTTCGCGCCGATTGGCCCGCACTCGCGGCAACGGCGGACATTCATTTTCACGGCAATGCAAAAAACCTGAATGCCCGGGGCAGCCTCGCCGTCCATGGAGAGCAATCCGCCCAGATCGGCTTCGATCTTCAGGCCGGCTTGCAGAAGCGGAAACTGCGCATTGCACATCTGAATCTCGAGCTGCTTGGCATCAAAACGGCCGCGCCTGCGCCCGAGAGCCACACCGCTCCAAGGGGCCGACTCACCCTGCACGGGCAAATCGCGCTGGACGCGCCGCACGTCGCGCACCTCGAGGTGGCCTGGCAGGACTTGCGCTGGCCGCCCGGCGCGAAAACGCCGAAGCTGCTTGCCCCCGAAGGCGGCGCGAGCCTCGACGGCACGCTCCGTGATTGGGCGGTCCATGCGCTCGGCCGCATCCAGGTCGGCGAACTGTCTGCGGGGCGCTGGCTGCTCAAGGCCCACGGCAACTCGCAGGTGGCGACGATCACGGGTCTCGCCGGGCGCTGGCTGGACGGCAGAATCCTCGCCGCGGGCAAGCTGTCGCTCGCAGATCGACAAGCATTCCGACTCCGGCTTGAAAGTCACGGCCTCGATCTCGAAGCCATCCGGATGGCCGCTCAACTCCCGCAAAGCGTCGCGTTCGTCCTGACCGCCGAGGGCGCTCTCGAACCCCTGGGCGCACGCATCGAACTCGAGCGCTTGACCGGCCGCCTCCACGGCCAGACCGTCACCGGGCACGCGAGCCTGGATTGGACCGAACAGCGGCTGGTCGTGAACCGCCTTGCATTGGCCGCCGGCTCCAACCGTCTGACCCTGCAGGGGCGCTGGAGCGACCACCCGGATATCGCCTGGCAACTGCGCGCGCCGGAGTTGAGCCTGTTCGCCGCCGGACTCGGCGGTCACCTCACCGCGCAAGGCACGATCACCGGCACGCGCAAAGCCCCGCTCATCGAGGGCAAACTCAGCGGTGAAGCCCTGCACTGGCGCAGCGTCCGGATCAAACAGGCCGACGCACAGGCTGCATTCAAGGCGGGCAAAAAAGCGGTCGCCTCGATTGACCTTGCGCTGAAGGGCATCCAAAAAGCCGCCTCGATGCTCGGCGATCTCGAATTCAGCCTGTCCGGGCCCGCCGATGCCCAGCGGTTCAGGCTGGATTTTCAAGGCGAGCGCGGCGAACTGCATCTCGCCGGCTCCGGAAGGCTCCTCGAAAACGCCTGGCGAGGCAACCTGGAGCGGGGCAGATTCCAGTCGCCGGGCACCCCCGCATTCCGATTGCAGGACGCCGCCGAAATCTTGCTGGGCGAAAGGCAATTGACGCTCGGCCGGAGCTGTTGGCAAGGCTCCGACCAGTCCCGCCTGTGCCTGGCCGGCAACTCGGACAAGCAGGGCTGGCAAATCGGCCTGACGCTGCATGCCTTGCCGCTGGACCTTGCCAATCCGTTCCTCGAGCGCATGCAGGTTCACGGTGAGCTCGACGGCTATGTCGATGCGCGGGGCGGCAACGGCCGGCTTCGCGTGCTGGCCCTGCTGCACGCCGGCTCGGGCAGCATCGAGCGCCGCATCCAGGGCGAGAGCAGGAACTTCGGGTTCAACGAAGCCGGGCTTGAAGTCCGCATCGACGGCGGCACGGCCCAGGCGCGACTGGGCGTCCTGCCGTCCCTCGGCGGCATGCTCGACATTCGCGTCGAGAGCCCCTGGCGCAGGCATGAAATGCCCACGGGTCGGCTCGCCATCACCGCGCACCTGCCGAACCTGTCCCGAATGGACGCGCTGAGCACCGCCATCGACAAGCTGAGCGGCCGGCTCGATGCGGATTTTTCCGTATCGGGTTCGCTCGAACAGCCGCGCTTTTCCGGCCGCATCGCCCTGTCTCGGGCCGGCTTCAGCGTGCCCCGATTTGGAACCCGCGTCAAAAACGCGCGGCTCACCCTGCGCGGCGAGGGCACGCGACTCAGCCTGTCCGGCAGCATGGACGACGGCAAAAAGGGCCATTTGAGCCTGCACGGGAGCCTCCTGCGCGATGCCCGAAGATGGGCGCTCGATGCCCGGGTGAAAGGCGAGCACTTTCTCATTGCCAATATGCCCATGGCTCGCCTCGTAGTCAGCCCCGAACTCGACATCGGATGGAAGAACCGGCGGCTGAGCGTGAAGGGTGTCATTGCGATTCCTTCCGCGGACATCCAGCCGCCGGACTTTGCCAATGCCATCGCGCCGAGCGAGGATCTGGTCATAGTCGGCAAAAAAACACCCGCCCCGAAAAGCCCGATCGCCGTCCAGGCGCGCATCACGCTGCGTCTCGGAGACAAAATACACTTCAGCGGCTTTGGAGTGGACGCGCGACTCGGTGGCCGGCTCACCCTGATCCAGGAGCCGCACGAGCTGGCCACCGGCACCGGCGAAATCAGGGTACTCGAGGGGCAATACAAGGCATACGGGATCAAGCTGAAAATCGTCCAGGGCGTACTCTTGTTCAGCGGCGGATGGGTGGGCAACCCCTCCGTGAACATGCGCGCGCAACGCGACCTCGGCACGGTCGTCGTCGGCTTGCATGTAACCGGCAGCTTGCGCCGCCCGCGCATGGATATCTACTCCGACCCGCCCATGTCGGAATCGAACGCCCTTGCCTACCTGCTGTTCGGTCACGGCGTACGGCAAAACAGCGGCACCCAAAGCAGCCTTCAGGCCCAGGCCGCCAATGCACTCGGCCTTGCCGGCGCCACGTTTCTGGCCGAATCGGTCGGCGAGTACATCGGCGTGGACACCGTAACGGTCGAAAGCGCCAGCCCCTACACTACGGACAGGAATCAGACTTCCCTGTTTCTCGGCGAATACCTCACCCCGCGCCTGTACGTGAGCTACGGCATCGGCCTGTACCAGCCGATCAACCTGCTGCGCGTCCATTACACGATCTCCCGCCACTGGGCCCTGAGGGCCGTATCCGGCACCATCAGCGGCGCCGACATCCTCTACCAGATCGCCTTCTGACGCGGCATTTCGCGCCGACAAACGGCCGACTGCCGGCCGGCTGCACACCGCCCTTTTTCGGAGGTGAATCTCTTCTGTGACCACTCGCAGATTCTGCAGCTCGAAGGCCTGCGCCGGCAGGAACGCGCCATGCCCGCGACAACGGCCGGCACCATCCAGTGTCGCGGGCATGCCGCGCCCCCATCGAAAAGCCACCGTCACAGGAGAGCCGTCCTTGATCTGCTTCAATCCGAAGCGAAAAAGTCGAAGTTACAATCGCGGCAGGAGAAATCGAATCGGCTTCCAGCATGAACCTGTCCGACCAATGGGTACTCGTGCCCGGCGCGGGGCGCGGCCCGGTGAAAGCTTGACCATGCACGCACCGCGTACCGGACCGAGCTTCGAACGCGCCGCCGGACATCCAGGTGTCGAGCACAATCGGCAACCGCGGCAACCGGTCGGCAGCGACCCGACCGCGCCCGCCGGCGGGTAGCGCCACATGCAGCCGCCGCCGCGCGCACAAGCTTCCGCCCTCGCCCATCTTTCGCCGGCCTACTTCAGCATGGTCATGGCCACGGGAATTGTCTCGATCGGCGCCTGGCGATTGGGCCTCCCGATATTGGCGCAAGCCCTGTTCGCACTCAATGCGGTCTTTTTCGTCCTGCTGTGGACCCTGTACGTGATCCGGTTTCTGCGTTACCGTCAACGCGTGGTTGCCGACTTTTGCAGCCACGACAAGGGCGCGGGTTTTTTCACCGTCGTGGCGGCGACGGGTATCCTCGGGAGCCAGTGCCTGCTCCTGCTCGACCACGCGACCGCCGCCCTCGCGTTGTGGGCACTCGCCGTCCTGCTGTGGCTGGCGTTGACGTTTTCCATCTTCGCCATTCTGACCGTCAAGGAGAGCAAGCCGACGCTTGCCCGCGGGATCAACGGTGGCTGGTTGCTGGCCGTCGTGGCCACGCAGGCCATCGCCGCGCTCAGTGCCCTGCTGGCGACCGAGGTTGGGCACGAATTCCAGTTGCCCCTGAACTTCATCGCCCTGTCCATGTGGCTGTGGGGCGGCATGCTCTACATCTGGATGATGTCGCTCATCTTCTTCCGCTACACCTTTTTCGTCCTGCGGCCCGACGATTTGTCGCCGCCGTACTGGATCAACATGGGCGCGATGGCCATATCGACCCTCGTGGGGGCGCTGTTGAGCATCAACGTCGCACATGCCACGATACTCGATGCGCTGGAGCCTTTCATCAAGGGTTTCACGATCTTCTACTGGGCCACCGGCACCTGGTGGATCCCCATGTTGCTGGTGCTCGGCTTCTGGCGCCATGTGTACAAGCGCTACCCGCTGCGCTTCGAGCCGCTTTTCTGGGGCGCCGTGTTTCCCCTGGGCATGTATGCCGTCGCCACCCACGAGATGTCCGCGGCGCTGGGCTTCCACTTCCTCGACCTGTGGACCTGGGCGATGTTTGCCGCGGGACTGGCGGCCTGGGCCTTGATGTTCGTCGGCCAATTGCACGCCTTGGCCGGGTATCGGCGCGGTTCGCGGATGCATTGACCTCGAAGACGGGCCGACGGTATCAGCACGCTCCCGGCGGGTTGATCCGCCTGCACCCATGTCCCTTCGAGAGCAACCCGGCTTTGAGCCTGGTCAAGTCCTGCATGGCAGCGAGGCTGTTATGATTGCCCTGACAACTCCGAGGCACCGTGCCTACGCCCCAGGGTATGGCTGTGTGTCCGTGGCCATTGAGTCACCAGGGTGAACGGGGAAACGCGTTCGCCTCCCGGCTTTGGAAAGGAGAACGAACATGCCCCGACTGGCCGGCCTTCCCGGCTGCCGGTATTCTTGCCTGCGATCTTCGACGGCGTTTTGGCGCGCTGCCAACAGCCTTTATCCATCAACCACCGGCGCGGCGTGTCCATGAGCACGCTGGACACCCTCGGCCGGCCGCTTCGCGACCTGCGGATTTCGGTGACCGACCGATGCAACTTCCGCTGCAGCTATTGCATGCCCCGCGAACAGTTCGGCGCCGACCACGCCTTCCTGCCGCGTGCGAGCCTGCTGGACTTCGATGAAATCGCGCGCCTCGCCCGCCTTTTCGCCGATCTGGGCGTGCACAAGATCCGGCTGACGGGCGGCGAGCCGCTGGTGCGCCGCGACCTCGAACGCCTGGTCGCGAAACTGGCGCCCCTCCCCGGCATCGGTGACATCGGCCTCACGACCAACGGCTCGCTGCTCACCCGCGAAAAGGCCGAACGACTGCATGACGCCGGCCTCGGACGCATCACGGTCAGCCTCGACGCGCTGGACGATACGACCTTCCAGGCCATCAACGGCGCAGGCTTTCCCGTGGAACAGGTGCTGGCGGGGATCGAACACGCCGCCGCCGCGGGCCTCGGGCCGATCAAGGTCAACATGGTGGTGCGGCGCGGTGCCAACGACCGGGCCATCGAGGCCATGGCGGATCATTTCCGCGGCAGCGGGCGCATCCTGCGTTTCATTGAGTACATGGACGTGGGCAATGCCAACGGTTGGCAACGGGACGAAGTGGTTTCCGCCGACGAGATCCTCGAACGCATCGACGCGCGCTGGCCCATCGAGCGTGCCCCGCCCAACTATCCCGGCGAGGTGGCGCGGCGCTGGCGCTACCGCGACGGCGCCGGCGAAATCGGCATGATCGCCTCGATCACGAAGCCTTTCTGCGGCGATTGCACGCGCGCGCGACTGTCCGCCGAGGGGAGCCTCTACACCTGCCTTTTCGCGAGCCGCGGCGTCGACCTCCGCGGCATGCTGCGTGAAGGCGCCGCCGACGAGACCATCGCCGAGCGGCTCGCGGCCGTGTGGCACGGGCGCCGCGACCGTTACTCGGAACTACGCAGCGAAGCGGCGGCCGCCGGGCGCAGGAAAATCGAAATGTCGTACATCGGGGGCTGAGCCGTGGACAAAGCCGGCGAGCACAAACACTTCCGCATGGCCGACGTCGGGCGCAAGCGCGTCACCGCCCGGCGGGCGGTCGCGACGGGAGAACTGCTAGCCGGAAGCGCCTTCGAGGCCATCGTCGAACGGCGCCTGCCCAAGGGCGACGCCATGATGATGGCCGAAGTGACCGGCCTGCAGGGCGCGAAGAACGCCCCGCAACTGATGCCGATGTGCCATCCACTGCCGATCGATCACATCGACGTTCACTGCGAGCCCGTGCCGGAGCGCCGGACGATCCGCGTGTACTGCGAGGTGGCCACCCGCTCACGCACGGGCGTGGAAATGGAAGCCCTCGCCGGCGTCAACGCGGCGCTCCTCACCCTCTACGACCTCACCAAGCCGGTCGAGCCGGCTCTGTCGATCGAGGGTGTGCGCCTGCTCTTCAAGGAAGGCGGGAAAAAGGGGCTGTGGCTGCATCCCGGCGGGATGAGCGAAGCCGAACGCGAACGCTACCGACCGCGCGCGGCGGCCCGGCTCGACGATGTGCCCGCCGCCGTATTCACCCTGAGCGACCGCGTCAGCCGCGGCGAGTACGAAGACCGGGCCGGGCCCCTGATCGTGGAGCGCTTGCAGGCATTGGGGGCGAAGGTCGGCCCGGCGGAAGTGCGCCCGGACGATCCCGGGCCGCTGGCCGAACGGCTGCGCGAGCTGGCCGCCGATGGCATGCAACTCGTGCTCTGCACCGGCGGCACCGGCCCGGGCCCGCGCGACCGCGCCCCCGAAGCACTGGCGGCGGTGGCGGACCGGAAGCTCGGGGGCATCGGCGAGATGTTCCGCAGCGAATCGAGCCAGCACACGCCGCTCGCCTGGTTGAGCCGCGCCGAGGCGGTACTCGTCGGCGGCACGCTGGTGATCTCCCTGCCAGGGAGCCCGAAGGCCGTGGCACAGGGCATGGATATTCTCGCGCCCATCCTCGCGCACACCCTGACCATGGTCGCCGGTGGGAAACATCGGTGAGCCGGCAGTTGCTCGACCCCGCCGAGGCGCTGGCGCGCATCCTCGATGCCTGCACGGCGCTGCCCGACGAGAAGGTCCCATCGAGCGCGGCCATGGGCCGCGTCCTCACCACTCCCGTCACCAGCCCGGCGACCCTGCCGCCGTTCCACAACTCGGCCATGGACGGCTTTGCGCTGGCCGGCGGGAACGATCCCTTGCCCGCCGGAAGCGAATACCCGATCGAGGGCGAACAGGCCGCCGGCGACGAGCGACGCACGGCATCGAACGGCGCCTGGGAAATCATGACCGGCGCCCGCCTTCCCGAAGGCCTGGATCGGGTGATCCCGGTGGAACAGGCCGAACGGCTGGACGGCCCGCCGCGCGTCCGCATCCTCGCCGACGTGCCGCGCGGGGAGAACATCCGCGAAGCCGGTTCCGACGTGCCCGCGGGCGAGCAGGTAATCGAGCCGGGAACGGTCCTGGCGCCGCAACACCTGATGCTCCTCACGGCGCTGGGCGTGCCCCGCGTTCGCGTGGCGCCGCGCCCGAAGGCGGCGGTGCTGTGTACCGGCCGCGAGCTGGTCGACGATCCCGCGCAAACGCTCCAATCGGGCCAGATTCGCAACAGCAACGGGCCGTTCCTGGCCGAACGCCTGCCCCGCGCCGGGGCCGAGCTGGTACATGCCGAAACCCTGGGCGACGAGGGCCGGCTCTTCCTCGACGCCTTCGAGCGCGCCCGCGGCGCCGGTGCCCGCGTGGTGGTGTCCACGGGGGCGGTTTCCATGGGCCGCTACGATTTCGTGCCGCAGGCGCTGGAACGACTCGGGGCCGAGGTGCTGTTCCACAAGCTGGCCATCCGGCCGGGGAAACCGTTGCTGGTCGCCCGCCTCGCCGACGGCACGCTTTTCTTCGGGCTGCCGGGCAACCCCATCGCGACCGCCGTGAGCCTGCGCTTTTTCGTCGAGCCCGCCCTGCGGGTCATGATGGGCCTGCCGCCCGAGGAGCCCTGGCGGATACCGTTGGCCGAGAGCTGGAGCGCCAAACGGCCGCTGCGCTATCACCTGAAATCGCGGCTGGACGTGGACGGCGCCGGGCGCCTGTCGGTCACGGTGCTGCCGGGCCAGGAGTCCTACCGCATCCGCCCGCTCGCGAATGCCAACGCCTGGGTGGTGGTGCCGATCGGGGCCGGGCAATTGTCCGCGGGTAGCTGCGTGGAGGTGTACGGCCTCGGCCACCTCGAGAGCCCGGCGATTGGCGGGAGCCCGGCGTGAAGGCGCGGATTTTGCTTCACGGTGCGTTGCGCGAGGCCGATCCCGCGGGCCGCATCGAGTTGGACGTGCCGGCCGGTTGCAGCATCGGCGAGCTGCGCGAACGCCTCGTCGCGCATGTGCGCGAGCATGCGCCGGGCGTCGGCGAGGACCTGCTGCGGCGCTCGGCCTTCGGCACCCGCGAGACGATCCTGCACGATCACGAGCCCGTGCCCGAAGACGGCGAGCTGGCGGTGCTGCCGCCGGTGGGCGGGGGCTGACGATGGAGAACTTGCACGTCGAGATCGTCGACCGCAGCGAGGCCAAACTGAACGTGGCGGCGGCGCTCGAGTTCGTGGCCGACCCGCGCTTCGGAGGCATCGCCAACTTCGTCGGCCGCGTACGCGAATTCAACCGGGACCGCGAAGTCACCGGCATCACCTACGATCTTTTCGAGCCGCTGGTCCTCAAGACCTTCCGCGAAATCGGCGCACGCACGCTCGCCGAGGTCGGCGCGCCGCTGAAACTCTGGATTGCCCATGCGCAAGGCGACCTCGGCCTCGGCGATCCCGCGGTGGTGGTGGCCGCCGGTACCCCGCACCGCGACGAGGCCTTCCGCGCCTGCCGCTTGACCATCGAGGCCCTCAAGCACGAGGCCCCCATCTGGAAACAGGAACACTACGCCGATGGCGACAGCGCCTGGAGCGAAGGCTGCTCGCTTTGCGACGAACACCGCGAGGCCGAACGCGCCGCCGCGGGCTTCCACGGGACCGATCATGGATAGGGCTCCCGGCGCCCTGCCCTGCATCGGGGTGGTGCTGGCCGGTGGGCAATCCCGGCGCATGGGCCGCGACAAGGCCCTGCTCGCCTGGCGCGGAAGACCGTTGATCGAACACCAGATCGCCCTGCTGCGGGATGCGGGCGTCGCCGACGTCCAGATCAGCGGGTACCGCCCCGGCTACGGCGGCATCGACGACTTGCGAACGCAGGCCGGTCCTCTCGCAGGTCTGGCCGGCGTCGCCGCCGCGCTGCGGGATGAAACCGAACTGCTGGTGGTGCCGGTTGACATGCCACGTCTGCAGCCGGCGCTGCTCCATCGCCTGCGCGTGGAAGAGCCGCGGGCCGCCTGCCTGCGTTTTGCCGGCGAGGTATTGCCCCTGCGCCTGCGGCTGGACGCGCGCTGCCGCGAAGTGCTCGACCGCCTGCTGCGATCCGACAAACCGCGGCAACGCTCGTTGCGCGCCCTGCAACAGGCGCTCGATGCGAAGGAGATTCCCCTGCACCGCGGCGAAGCGACGCAACTCACCGACTGCAATACGCCCGAGACCTGGAACGAGGTAGTGGAATGAGAGTGCAACTCGAAGGCCAGGCCCTGCGCCTGCGCATCAAGGAGGCCGAACTGGAGCGGCTGCTGGGCGGCGAGACGCTTCGCAACGAGACACGCTGGCCCGATGGCAGCGTTACTTGCCAGCAAGTGGCTTTGGCAAAGGACCACGGTTGGGAACGCCTGGACGACGGATGGCGCGTGCTCCTCGCCGAACGGCCCGTTCGCGAACTGGTCAAACGCCTGCCCGGCAAGGAAGGGTTGAACCTGGAGTTGCCGGTGCCGAACGGCAAGTCCCTGGAGCTGCTGTTCGATGTCGACACCCGCGACAGTGCGCGCCGGCTGTTGAAGAGGAGACGCTCCAGCGCGAAGGATGAGTCATGACCCATCGCACACGGCATTTCTTCCTTGGAGGGTTCCTGTATCAGGCTTTCGCGGCTTTTTGCCTTGCCCTTGTTTTTGCAGGCAGCGCCTTCGCCGAGGTCACGACGCGGGGCGGCCTGGAGGCGGGGTCGCAGGGATTCAGCTTCGAGCTGCACGGCCGCATCATGATCGACGCGGCCCTGTTCGACCAGGACATCACGCCCATGGAGGACGGCATCGAGGTGCGCCGCGCACGGTTGGGAGTGGAAGGCCGCCTGTACGAAAACTGGGGTTACTTGTTGCAGGTCGATTTTGCCGGCGGCGATGCCGAAGCCAAAAACCTGTTCATCTCCTACAATGGCCTGGACAACGCAACCATTTTCATCGGCCAGTTCAAGCAGTTCTTCGGCCTTGCCGAACGGACGAGCACCAAATACATCACCTTCATGGAAGTGGCCAGCCCGATGGTCTTTGCCCCCAGCTACCGTCTGGGGGTGGGCTACCTCTGGACCGGGCGCAACATGACTTTCGGCGGCAGCGTGTACGGCAACGAAATCGGCGCGGGCACGACCAACGACGGGCCGGTCAACCTCAGCGGACGCTTCACGTTTGCGCCCATCGACGGCGCAGAGCGGCTGTTGCACCTGGGCGTCTCCGTCGCCCGGGAAAGCGTCAACGACACCCACAGCGTGACATTCGCCGCGCGACCAGAATCCCACCTTGCCCCCAAGCTGATCGGCACCACCATCGAGCACGTCGATCATCTCCTGGAGTTGGGCCTCGAGGCGGCCTGGGTCACGGGCCCGTTCTCGCTGCAGGGCGAATATATCGCCACGCGGGTGCAACGCAGCAGCGGTTTCGCCGACGCCACCCTGGGCGGGTATTACCTGCAGGCGAGCTACTTTCTGACCGGTGAGTCCCGGCCCTACCAGCACGGCAACTTCGGCCGGGTCACGCCCCTGGGCAATGCCGGCGCCTGGCAACTGGCGTTGCGCTTCAGCCATCTCGATTTGAACGACGGCCCGATCCACGGCGGCGACCTGGGCGACATTACCTTCGGGGTCAACTACTACGTCAACCCGCACGTTCGCTTCATGATGAACCTGATCAAGGTCCGGGCCGATACCGGCGCCTACGTCGACAAGCCCTACATCCTGCAGTTTCGTGCACAACTCGATTTCTAGGGAGTGAAACCCATGGCCAATCCTGCAACACGCAAAGCCAACAGCTTTCCCGTTCACCTCGTCGGGGCCTGCGCCCTGGGGTTTGTCCTGCTCTTCGTTTTCGCCGCGACGTCCGCCGCCGCCCCGGCGAAAACCGGGAACCCTCACGAACCGCAAGAGGTGCTGGTATTTGCCGCTTCCAGCCTCACCGATGCCCTGGCCGACATCGGGCGAGCATACGAAGAACATTCCATCAACGAGGTCAAATTCTCCTTTGCTTCCAGCTCGACCCTTGCACGGCAAATCGCCCTCGGTGCACCGGCGGAAGTGTACATCTCCGCCGACCTTCAATGGATGGATTACGTGCAGAAGCGCGGCAAAATCATCGGCGGGACGCGCATCAACCTGCTCGCCAATCAGTTGGCACTGGTCGCGCCGGCGGATGGCAAAATCGAGAAGGTGGACATACATGACGGCTTCCCGCTGGAGAAATTGCTGAGCGACGGCAGGCTGGCAATGGGCAATCCCATGCACGTGCCGGCCGGCATCTACGGCAAGGAGGCCCTGAAGTCGCTCCACGTCTGGAAATCGGTCAGGGACCAGGTGGCACGCGCCGCGAACGTCAGGGCGGCCCTCGCGCTGGTTGCGCTGGGCGAATGCCCGCTCGGCATCGTTTACAAAACCGATGCGTTTGCCGCCGACAAGGTAAAGATCGTCGGCATCTTCCCGGCCGCCACGCACAAGCCCGTCATCTACCCGGTCGCACTGATCAAACATGCCGGAAAGGATGACGAGGCGGCCCGCGATTTTTTCCGGTTCATGACTTCCGACGAAGCCGCGAAAATTTTCGAAAGCCATGGATTCAAGGTACTCGAGCAATAATTTCCCTGGCCGTACACCCGGGTACCAGCGCCTGATCGACCGGGCCGCCCGTGTTTGATTTTCTCCTGCTCAGCCCGCTCGAGACCCAGGTGGTCGTTCTGAGTCTCAAGGTGGCGCTCCTTAGCCTCGCGATCAACCTTCCGTTGGCGGTCGCCGTCGCCTACTTGCTGGCGCGCTACCGGTTCCCGGGCAAGAGCCTGTTGAACGCACTCGTGTATCTGCCGCTGGTGCTGCCGCCGGTCGTGACCGGCTACCTGCTCCTTTTGACGCTGGGCACGCAGGGCCCGGTGGGCGCCTGGCTGAAGGACACTTTCGGCATCGTGGTTGCGTTCCGCTGGACCGGTGCGGCCATCGCCGCGGCCGTAATGGGATTTCCGCTCGCGGTCGGTGCCATCCGGTTGTCCATCGATGCCGTCGACCGGCGCATCGAGGACGCGGCCAGCACGCTCGGGGCGAACCGCGCCTGGATTTTCCTGACCATCACGCTGCCGCTGATCCTGCCGGGGATCATTACCGGCGCCATTCTGGCCTTCGCCCGTGCGCTCGGCGAGTTCGGTGCCACCATCACTTTCGTTGCCAATATCCGCGGCGAGACACAGACCCTGCCATTGGCCATCTACTCCCTGACGCAGGTGCCCGGCAAGGAAATGGCGGCGCTGCGTCTGCTGATCATCTCCGTACTTTTGTCCTTTGCCGCACTCATTGCCTCGGAAGTCCTGCACAAGACGGTGAGCAAACGGATGTTCGGTCATGGCGATTGAGGTCGACGTCGAGCGCCGCCTGGGCGATGTCCGGATTCAGGCTCGATTTGCCGGTGAGCCGGGAATCACGGTCCTGTTCGGGCATTCGGGAGCGGGCAAAAGCTCCGTCGTCAACATGATCAGCGGACTCCTCAAACCCGATCGCGGGCGCATCGCCGTGGACGGCCGCGTGCTGTTCGACGACCGGCGCCGCATCAATCTTCCGGCCCGCAAGCGGCGCGTCGGTTACATCTTCCAGGAAAGCCGTCTCTTTCCGCATCTCAAGGTGCGCCGCAACCTGCTCTACGGCAGGCGGTTCGCGCCCCGGCAGGAACGTTACGTGAACCCGGACCGGATCGTCGATCTGCTCGGCATCGGCCATTTGCTGGATCGACGCCCGCCGATGCTCTCCGGCGGCGAGCGGCAACGCGTGGCTATCGGCCGGGCGCTGCTCGCGAGCCCTTCGCTGCTCTTGATGGATGAGCCACTGGCCTCGCTCGACGCGGCGCGCAAGAACGAAATCCTCCCGTACATCGAACGCCTGCGCGACGAACTGAAAGTGCCCATCGTGTATGTCAGCCACCAGTTCGAGGAAGTGAGCCGCCTGGCCGACATGCTGGTCGTCATGGAAAACGGGCGGCTCGCCGCGGCCGGGCCGCTCGGCGAGATCATGGGCCGGCTGGATCTGGCATCGATCGCGGGCAGGGAGGAAGCGGGCACGGTGATCGAGGCGCGCGTGATCGGGCACGACCGCGAGTTTCAATTGACGCATTTGCAGTGTGCCGCCGGCGAACTGGTCGTGCCGCGGGTGGCCAAGCCCGAACAGGCGACGGTACGGGTGCATATCCACGCACTCGATGTTGCCATTGCGCTCGAGCCGCCGCGCGGACTGAGTATCCGCAATGTGCTGCCCGCGCGGATCGAGGAAATCGGTCGAGAAACCATTCCGTACGCCGAATTACGGTTGAATGCGGCGGGCGTTCCGCTGATCGCCTACGTGACCGGAAAAGCAGCCCATGAGCTTGATCTCCGCGTCGGCCGCGAGGTGTATGCATTGATCAAGAGCGTTGCCATCGATCGCCATGGCGCCGAGTAGAAATTTTTTCCGCGGTTTCTTGACCTGGATCAAGAACGCTCCCCACAAGGCGGAATAAACTCGAAAAAGGCCAACGTCGTTGACGCGCAATCACGCCGACGCGAATGCAGAAGTTTACGCAGCCCCGGCAGGTTTTTTTTGCCGAATGTCCGTAACTGGTTGTCGCACTTGCCGTCTTTTCACGGCTGCAAACCGTTTGCGTTTGCTCTTCCACCTCGTATCCGGTGATGTCCTATAGTGTTCGAAGCCTGATGCATATTTGATTCCGAGGATATTCCCATGGGCCAGTTTCTTGATCGTCTCCATTATTTTCGCTACGAACGCGAACCCTACTCGGACGGCTGGGGCGAACTGCGCGGCGAAAGCCGGCACTGGGAACACGGCTACCGCAACCGCTGGTCCCATGACAAGGTGGTGCGCTCAACCCACGGCGTGAACTGTACGGGCTCCTGCGGCTGGATGGTCCACGTCAAGCAGGGCGTGGTCACCTGGGAGATCCAGGCCACCGATTACCCGCGCACCCGCTCCGGCGTCCCCAACCACGAGCCGCGAGGCTGCCCGCGCGGCGCGTCCTACTCGTGGTACCTGTACAGCGCCCATCGCCTGAAATACCCGATGGTGCGCGGCCGCCTGCTGAAGCGCTGGCGCAGGCTGCGCCAGAGCCTGGAACCGGTCGAAGCCTGGGCAGCAATGATGGACGACCCCGAGGGCCGGGACTACAAGAGCGTGCGTGGGCGCGGCGGATTCGTACGGGCGAAGTGGGATGAGGTGCTGGAAATCGTCGCGGCCGCCAATATCCACACCATCCAGCACCAGGGTCCGGATCGCATCGCCGGATTCACGCCGATCCCGGCGATGTCCATGGTCTCCTACGCCTCGGGCGCCAGATATATCAGCCTGCTGGGCGGCGCCATGATCTCGTTCTACGACTGGTACTGCGACCTGCCGGCAGCCAGCCCGCAGACCTGGGGGGACCAGACCGATGTGTGCGAATCGGCCGACTGGTACAACTCGGGCTACATCATGGTATTCGGCTCCAACGTGCCGCAGACCCGTACGCCGGACGCGCATTTTCTCGTCGAGGCACGCTACAACGGAACCCAGGTCGCCGTCGTCTCCCCCGATTATTCGGAGGCGACCAAGTTCGCCGACATCTGGCTGCATCCCAGGCAAGGCACCGACGGCGCCATGGCCATCGCCATGGGCCACGTGGTGCTGCGCGAGTTTTTTCTCGATCGCCAGGCCGAATACTTCCAGGACTACTGCTGCCGCTATACCGACTTGCCGATGCTGGTGACGCTAAGAAAGGACGGCGAGCGCTGGATTCCGGGCCGTTACCTGCGTGCGAGCGACTTCGACGACGCGTTGGGCACGCCGGAAAATGCCGACTGGAAATGCGTCGGCTTCGATGCCGACGGTAGCCCGGTCGTGCCGCGTGGTTCGATGGGATTCCACTGGACCGGCGAGGCGAGCGTCGAACGCGGCAAATGGAACCTCGAGCAGAAAACCGCCGACGGCCGCGACATCGAACTTCAGCTCACCGAAATCGAGCAGCGCGACGAGGCGCTCGACGTGGCCTTCCCCTACTTCGGCGGCATCGGCAAGGAGGGTTACCCGGCCAACGAGCAGGACGACGTGCTGCTGCGCAAGGTGCCGGCCCGCAAGCTCGCCGGCAAGGACGGCGACGTCATGGTGGCGACCGTGTTCGATCTCTTGTGCGCCCATTACGGGCTGGACCGCGGCCTCGGCGGCCGTTGCGCAAAAAGCTACGAAGACGATGTAGCCTACACGCCGGCGTGGCAGGAGGTCATCACCGGCACGCCCGCCGACGACGTGATCCAGGTGGCGCGCGGCTTTGCGGAAAACGCCGAAAAGACCCGCGGCCGCTCGATGGTGATCATCGGCTCGGGCATGAACCACTGGTTCCACCAGGACGCCAGCTACCGCGTCATCATCAATCTGCTGATGCTGTGCGGCACGGTCGGCCAATCGGGCGGCGGCTTTGCGCACTACACCGGCCAGGAGGCCGTGCGCTCCGAAGTCGGCTGGTCCTGCCTGGCCTTCGCGCTCGACTGGCAGCGGCCGCCGCGCCAGGTGGCCGGCACCGACTTCTACTACCTGCACTCCGACCAGTGGCGCTACGAAACCGTGAAGCCGGCCGATCTTCTCTCTCCGCTGGGCGACCCGGAGCGCCACAGCGGCACCCTGGTCGATCACGGCACGCGCGCCAAGCGCATGGGCTGGCTGCCGTCGGCGCCGCAACTCGACAGGAACCCGCTGGAGGTCGCGCGCGCGGCCGAAGCGTCCGGGAAGGACCCGAAGCAATACGTCGTGGACGCATTGACATCCGGCGAACTCGGGATGGCTTGCGAAGATCCCGACCATCCGGACAATTTCCCGCGCAATCTGTTCATCTGGCGCGCGAACCTGCTGGCTTCCTCCGGCAAGGGGCACGAGTACTTCCTGAAGCACCTCCTGGGAACCCCCGACGCGATCCAGGGCGCGGATCTAGGCGAGACGGGCGACGAGAAACCCGAGGAGGTAACCTGGCGTGACCCCGGGCCGGAGGGCAAGCTCGACCTGCTGGTGACGCTCGACTTCCGCATGTCCACGACGGCGCTGTACTCCGATGTCGTGTTGCCCACGGCATCGTGGTACGAAAAGCAGGACCTTTCGACGACCGACATGCACCCGTTCATCAACCCGTTCACGGCCGCCGTGGATCCGGTGTACGAATCAAAGAGCGACTGGGAGATTTTCAAGGCGCTGGCGAAAAAATTCTCGGAGTTGGCCGAAGGCCATCTGGGCACCGAAAAAGATGTGGTGCTCTCGCCCATCGGGCACGACACGCCCGGCGAGATGGCGCAGGCTTTCGAGGTGCGCGACTGGAAGAAGGGCGAGTGCGATCTCGTGCCGGGCGTCACCGGCCCGAACATCAGCTTCGTCGAACGCGACTACCGGGCCGTTCACGCGCATTACACCTCGCTCGGGCCGCTGCTGGACACCCTCGGCGACGGCGGCAGCGGGGTCGAATGGAACATGAAGCCCGAGACCGATCAACTCGCCGCGCTCAACGGAACCGTGGAGGACGGCCCGGCGAAAGGACGTCCGCGCCTCGACACGGACATCGATGCCTGCGAGACCATTCTCATGCTCGATCCGGTTTCCAACGGCGAGGTGTCCGTGCGCGCCTGGGAGGAACTCTCCGCGGCCACCGGCCTGAGCCACAAACACCTGGCCGCGGGGCGCGAGAACGAGAAGTTCCGTTTTCGCGATCTCCAGGCCCAGCCCAAAAAGGCCATCACCGCGCCCACCTGGACGGGCGCGATGAACGAAGAGGTCGGCTACAGCGGCTTCTACCTCAATGTGCACGAACAGATTCCCTGGCATACGCTGACCGGGCGCCAGCACTTCTATCTCGACCACCCCTGGTTCCGTGACTACGGCGAATCGCTGGCGCTGTACCGCCCGCCGATCGATACCCGCACGATTCACGACGTGCTCGGCAGGAAAAGCAACGGCAATGCGGAGATCGTGCTGAGCTTCATCACGCCGCACCAGAAGTGGAGCATTCACAGCACCTACATGGACAACCTGATGATGCTGACGCTCGCGCGCGGCGGCATGATCCTGTGGCTCTCCGAGGCCGATGCCAAAAAGGCCGGCATCCGGGACAACGACTGGGTCGAATGCTTCAACGCCAACGGCGTGGCGGCCTGCCGCGCCATCGTCAGCCAGCGCATCAACGAGGGCATGTGCCTGATGCCGAACGCGCAGGACAAGACGGTCAACGTGCCGGGTTCCGAACTCAGCGGAAAACGCGGCGGCATCCACAATTCGGCCACCCGGGTAATACCGAAGCCGACGCAGATGGTCGGCGGCTACGCCCAGCTCTCCTACCACTTCAACTATTACGGCCCGGTCGGCTCGGAGCGTGACAACACCGTGATCGTCCGCAAAATGGCGCACGTCGACTGGATGGAGGAGCCGCTGGAGCCAGCGCCCGAAAACCGATCCGAAGCGACTACGGCAGGAGAACGCTCATGAAGATCCGCGCGCAAATCGCGATGACCCTGAACCTCGACAAGTGCATCGGCTGCCATACCTGTTCGGTCACCTGCAAGAACGTCTGGACCTCCCGCGAGGGGATGGAATACGTGTATTTCAACAACGTGGAAACGAAGCCCGGCATCGGCTACCCGAAGGACTGGGAAAACCAGGAGCGCTGGAACGGCGGCTGGGAGCTGACATCCGGCGGCAGGCTGAGGCTGAAGCAGGGCGGGCGCTTCGAGCGCCTGGGCGTGCTGGCGCGCATCTTCGCCAACCCCAACATGCCCCAGATCGACGACTACTTCGAGCCCTACACCATGGACTACGAGAACCTGCAGAATGCGCCGGAATCGAAGACCGCCCCGGTCGCTCGCCCGATCTCGCTGGTGAGCGGAAAAACCATGGACAAGATCGAATGGGGGCCGAACTGGGAAGACATGCTCGGGGGCGAATTCGACAAACGCAGCAAGGATTACAACTTCGAAGAGGTGCAAAAGGAGATCTACGGCGAGTTCGAGAACACCTTCATGATGTATTTGCCGCGCCTGTGCGAGCATTGCCTGAACCCGGCCTGCGTGGCTTCCTGCCCGGCGGGCGCCATCTACAAGCGCGAAGAGGACGGCATCGTCCTCATCGACCAGGACAAGTGCCGCGGATGGAGGCTGTGCGTGTCCGGCTGCCCGTACAAGAAGATTTACTTCAACTGGAAGAGCGGCAAGTCGGAAAAATGCACCTTCTGCTATCCGCGCATCGAGGCGGGCATGCCGACGGTGTGTTCCGAGACCTGCGTGGGCCGGATTCGCTACCTGGGGGTTTTGCTCTACGACGCCGACCGCATCAAGGAGGCGGCTTCCGTGGAAGACCCCAAGGATCTCTACGAGGCCCAACTGGACATATTCCTGGACCCGCACGATCCGGAAGTCCAGCGCCAGGCCCGCGCGGACGGCATCGCCGAGAACTGGCTCGAAGCGGCGCAAAAATCGCCGCTCTACAAGATGGCGGTAGACTGGAAAATCGCCTTCCCGCTGCACCCCGAATACCGTACCCTGCCGATGGTCTGGTACGTGCCGCCGCTCTCGCCGATCACGGCGCAAGCGAACGCCGGCCAGGTCGAATTCGGCGAAAACGGCTTGCCGGACATCGCCTCGCTGAGGATCCCGGTGCGCTATCTCGCCAACCTGCTCACGGCCGGCAACGAGGCGCCCATCGTCAGCTCGCTGGAACGCATGCAGGCGATGCGTGCCTGGTTCCGCGCCGGACAACTCGGCGGAACCGCCAGCCCGGAGCTCCTGTCCAGCGTCGGCATGGACGAGGCCACGGCGCGGGAGATGCACCGCTATCTCGCCATCGCCAACTACGAGGATCGCTTCGTCATCCCCACGGCGCACCGGGAAAATACCGAAGACGCCTACGAACTGCGCGGCGGCTGCGGCTTCAGCTTCGGCAACGGCTGCGAAGAAGTCAAGAGCGCGGACAGTCACAACCTGTGGGGCGGAAAATTGCGCAGCCCGGTACTCGAGTCGACGCGCAAGGAAGCCAGGCGGGCGCGCCGCACGGAACACGAGAGCTGAGGTGCGCATGCTGCATCCGGCCCGGCTCCGCAATCCCGCTCTCCTGCTCCGTGCGCTGTCGGCGCTGCTCAGCTATCCCGATGGCGAACTGCGCGAGGCGCTCCCCGAGATTGTCGAGGCGATCCGCGAATCCCGCGCGATCAACAGAAAATCGAAGGAAGGCCTGATCGCGCTCGCGGACGAAATCGCCCGCAGCGACAAATTCGAGGCCCAGGGCCGTTATGTCGAGCTGTTCGACCTCGGCCGGCGAACCTCGCTCAATCTTTTCGAGCATATCCACGGCGACAGCCGCAAGCGCGGCCCCGCCATGATCGAACTGCAAAAGCGCTACGGCAAGGCCGGGCTCGAGCAGGAGGCGAACCTGCTCCCCGACCACCTGCCGGTTCTGCTCGAATACCTGAGCTGCTGCAAGCCCGGCGAAATGCGCGACACGCTCGGCGAGATATCTCATGTGGTGCGTCGGCTCGGCAACACCCTGCTGCAACGCAACAGCCGTTATGCGGCGGTGATGGCCGCACTGCTGGACATCGGCCGCAAAAAGGGCCTCGATGCCCGGGCGCCCCCGCCGCCGCCGGACGACATCGACGGCGAGTGGGAGGAAAAACCCGCGTTCGCGGAGCCCGATTCGAAACTCATGATCATGCCGGAGAAGCGCCGTGCATGACCTGATCGCAAGCATACCGGAGTAATCGCCATGCCTCCCTCGATCATCGACCAGTTCCTGTACGTCATCTGGCCCTACCTGTGTCTCGCATCGCTGTTTCTCGGCAGTCTGGCGCGCTACGATCGCGATGCGTACACCTGGAAAAGCGATTCCTCGCAAGTGCTGCAAAAACGGAAACTCCAGTGGGGCTCCAACCTGTTTCACTACGGCGTTCTCATCGTGCTTCTCGGCCATTTTCTCGGCTTCATGCTGCCCGAACCGTGGGTGTTGGCGATCACGCAGACCGAGACAGTCCACGTGATGCTGGCCGTGGTCATCGGCGGCTCCTGCGGTGTGCTTGCCTTCATCGGCATGTCCATCCTCATCTATCGCCGTGTTCGCTACCCGAGAATCCGCCAGACCAGCCGCAAGTGGGACCTCGTGGTCAATCTCATGCTCTGGGCACAGCTCGGACTCGGGATCGCCACGATCGCATTTACCGCGCAGGGGCTGGGGGGCGAGGACTTCTCGCACCTGGTCCATTACGTCCAGTCGATCGTCTACTTCCGCGGCGACAGCGTGCTCCTCCTTCAGGGCATCCCCCTGGTCTACAAGATTCACATCGTGCTCGGGTTCACCATCCTCGGTGTGGCCCCGTACACCCGGCTTGTCCACATCTGGAGCGGCGTCGCGACACTCGCGTACATGGTTCGCCCCTACCAGCTCGTCCGCACGCTCAGGAGGGCGAAAAGGTAATGGGTATTCTCGTCAACGGCATCGAGGTCGATCCTTCCGGGTGGCCCACCCCCGAATTCGCGGCCGTCCACGAGTTGCTGCGCCAACGTGCGTTCAAGGTCGGGCTGCTGGATGGAAACACCGATCGGGAAGGGTCCATGGAAGCGGTGGAAACATTGCTGCAACGCGAAGTCGAGGCGCCCGAACCCTCCGAAGAGGAATGCCGCCGCTGGTACGATGGCCACAAGCAGGAGTACCGTAGCGGCGAATTGGTACACGCCCGCCATATCCTGTTCCAGGTCGCCCCCGGCGTACCGGTACAGAAGGTACGCAAGTTGGCCCGCGGCATGCTCATGGAATTGCAGGCGCGCCCGGAGAAGTTCGCCGAGCGCGCGCGCACCAAGTCCAACTGCCCCTCCGGCGCCAACGGCGGCGAACTCGGGCAATTGCAGCGCGGCAGCACCGTTCCGGAGTTCGAACAGGCCGTATTCGGGGGCAACACCATCGGTGTCCTGCCGGATCTGGTGCGCAGCCGGCACGGCTTCCACATCGTCGCCGTGGACCGGCGTATTCCCGGCGAGCAACTGCCCTACGAGGCCGTCGCCGGCAAGGTGGCCGACAAGTTGCGCAGTGCGGCTGAAGAACGCGCGCTGCGGCAATACATCAGCATGCTGGCCGGCGGAGCGGCGCTGGAGGGCGTCGACCTCAACGCCGCCACCTCGCCGCTGGTGCAGTAAACCGCAGCATCGGCCGACACTTCACCCGCCGGTTTCGGCGGAAGCGGCAGCGCGGCCGGGTCGAACAGGAGCGAACCAATGACGGATGATTCCACGCTGACGCTCGACAGTTTCGAGGCACTGGTCGAGGCCGCCCGGGCACAGCCGGAAGGGCAAAGATTCCTGTTCGTGTTCTTGAAAGCGGAGCTTCCGGGCGGCTCGAGCGATGCGCAGGCCGAGCGGTTCGAGGCCGGCGAAGGGGGCGCCCTCGTGCCGGTGATGTACGCGGACAAAGGCCGCTACGAAGTGAGCGACTTCAACAGCCTGGTCGCCGAAGCGCAGCACACGGCCGAGACCCTGGGCCAGGACGACATGGACGGCGCCTGGGACATCGTGATCGTCGGTTGCCTGGGCGGATTCGGCGAGCGCGAACCCGGCGCGCTCGAAACCGAGCAAGCGCTCGACGAGTTGCGCGCGGCCATCCGGACGGGGCGCTCGCTGGCCCGATTCGCGGCCTTCGATCGCGACGGAACGCCGGTGCGTTTCCACTGATGCTGCTTGGGGAAGTGCAAAGACATTGCATGACCAGCCTTCGGCTTGGCAATCAGAGCCACCTTTAGCAGAACACGTTCTCGATGCCGACTTGCGACAGGACTTCACGAACGATTGTCACGAACCGATCCGGCAGGTACGGAGTCATGAAAACTACGCCCTGAACGGCCTGCCCGTCCAGCAGAAACTCGATTTCCATGAAATGGCCGTTCGGGATCGCGTTCAAGTCGAACTGCGCCTCCCTCGCGGAATCGCCGATTCCCGCGCGAATCGTCTCGACCGTGTCGACCAGCAGATCGTCGGTGTCGGAAACCCGGGCAAGAATATCCGGATCGGCGCCGATGATAACTTTTCTGAAGGCAACATGGTATTCGTTCATGTCAGGTCGTTCCGTTCATGGGTGCATCTCACCACAGGTACGGGATGAAACGCCGCGTGCGCCGCATGTACTCCCGGTAGGTATCGCCCAGGGCTTCGCACAAAACCTGCTCCTCCACCCGTACCCGGTACGCGTAGCCGACGAGGGAAAAGACGAGCACAACGAGCAGGCCGAGCCAGTTGGTCGTGGCCAGCCCGAAACCCAGCACCGTAATCAGGACGCCCGTGTAACCCGGGTGGCGGATCTGCCGGAAGGGGCCGTTCTCGATGACTTCCCTGTCCGGGCGAACCGACTTGTCGGGCGCAAAGTAACGCGCCAGCACGCGAATCACGTACCAGCGAAGGAGAAGCCCCATGGCCATGAGGGCGATGCCGATCCAGAAAATGACCGGCTGCACAGACGGGAAGGTCGTAGCGGGCACATACCGCATGCACAATATCGCGCCGATGATGCCTGCCGTAATCATGACGGCCGAAAACCAGTATGACCTGCGATTGCGGCCTTCCAGGCCCGGCGCGGCGTAGTAGTAGCGATTGGCGTACAACTGGTTGATGCCCCAGACTATGAGGGCGATGTAGAAAACCGCCGTGTAAAGGCCGTGCGTGGCAACGAGTGACTGCAAGTTTTCCTCCTGCGCGGCGACCGTGGCGCCGGTATCCGGATGGCGACGGGCGTATGCGAACCTCGCCGCGCCCGGGCTCGGGTGGGCCTGCCCTCCCGGGAGGATACCGCAAAATCGCCGTAAAACCGTCCCACCCGCTCCAGGGCAACCGGACCAGCCGGCACGGCATGGCCTCACCCGGGCCGGTCACGAAGAATGATGACGCATCAGGCGCGGGCAACGGGAAGTTCGCGCCACGAGGTCGTGTAGCGCGGCGAGAGAAGTTCGCGTTTCATGCTCCAGTGGCGCGGCCCCCGGAGGCCGGCGCTGCCGAGGCCGAGCGTGCCGCGACCCCATTTCCCGTTGACGGCATCCAGCGTCTGCATGGCGCGGTGGCGTCTTGCTTCGGTCTCGGGCAGCGGCGCATCGAAAAGCAGGCGCTGTTCGCTACCCCTGGGAATGAGGTCGAGCAGCATCACGCCGCTTTTCCAGTAGCGACATCCCGGCCGGAAAATGCGCCGCATCAGTTCCACGGCCCAGGCGGTGAGGACCGCTTCGTCGTCGCTGGGCGCGGGGAGCGGAATCGTCGCCGAGCCATTGTGCTGCGCTTCATGAGTACGAAAGCGGTTCGTCTCGATCCACACGCCGACGGCGCCGGCGACACTTCCCTGCGCGCGCATCCTCGCCGCGGCGCGGCCCATGTAGGTGCGCATGCTTTCGGCCATCTCGCCCGGCGTGTACACCGGCGCGGAGAAGGTGCGCGAGGCGACGATCTGCCGGCGCGGCGGCGGCACTTCGTCCAGCTCCAGGCAGGCCTCGCCGCGAAGCTCCCTTGCGGTACGCTCCAGCATCACGCTGAAATGCGCGCGCAAATGCCGCGGGTCGGCGGCGGCAAGGTCCGCCACGGTGAAGATGCCGAGGTTGCGCAGGCGTTCGGCGAGGCGCCTTCCAACGCCCCAGACCTCACGCACCTCGATGGCCGTCTCCCGGTCGCGGCGTTCGATCCCGTTCATCGCGGCAAGATCGCACACCCCGCCCAGCGCCGGGTCGTGCTTGGCGATCCAGTCGGCGAGCTTGGCCTCGGTCTTCGTGCGCCCGATGCCGACGCACACCGGCAGGCCCGTCCAGCGCCGCACCCGCCCGCGGATGGCCTGCCCCACGACCGCGCCGGACAACCGCGGCTGCGGGGTGAGGTCGAGAAAACTCTCGTCGATGCTGTAGATCTCCTGGTCGGGTGAGAACCGGCCGAGCACATCCATCACCCGGCGGCTCATGTCGCCGTAGAAGGTGTAGTTGCTGCTGAAGGCGACGATGCCGTGCTTCCCGGCAAAGCGCTTCATCTCGAACCACGGCTGGCCCATCGGCACGCCGAGCCGCTTCACCATGGCATCGCGGGCGACCACGCAGCCGTCGCCGTTGGAGAGCACCACGATCGGCCGCTCGGCCAGGTCGGGGCGAAACAACCGCTCGCAGGAGCAGTAAAAGGCGTTGACGTCAATATGGGCAATTCGGCGCACGGTTGGTTCGGGAATCCCGCCCGATTGCATCACTTCAATAATTCGGTAAATTGATTCACGGCCAGGCCCGCTTCGCGAATCAGCCCTCTCAACGTCCCCTTGGCCACGGCCCGGTGATTGGGGACGACAAGACGGCGATGAGGTGGAAGGGAATGAACGTGGCTTCCTCGCTGACGATCAATTTCATGGCCCAGCCGCTGAAAGACCTGAACAGCTTGGCGACCGGAAATACCGGGCAAGCGGGTCACACGGATATTTCCACGATTTCTTCGTTTATCGAAGGTGGCGCTTCGAGGCTTTCCATATAGGCTTCGATAGCCTCCCGAACGTTGGTCAAAGCCTCATCCCGAGTGTCACCTTGGGGTATGCAGCCGGGAAGTGAAGGCACGCTCGCCACGAACACGCCGTCTTCATCCTGCTCGATCAATATCCGGTATTTCACTTCGCGCCTCAAATGTGAGCCGCACAATCCCAAGTATAACCCTGCCAGTCCGGGCCGGTTCAGGGCGTGTGCAGCACCTTGGTCACCACGCCCCAGATCTCGAACTCCTCGCCCTCGGCGACCACCCGCTCGGGATAGTCGGGGTTCTCGGCCACGAGTACCGGCTTGCCGCCGCGCCGGCGCAGCCGCTTGACGGTCATCGCCCCATCGTGCACCGCCACCACCACCCGGCCCAGCACCTTTTCCTCGGCGCGATCCACCACCAGCTCGTCGCCGTCGTGAATGCCCGCCCCGATCATCGAGGAACCCGACACGCGGATCATGTAGGTGGCCGCCTCGTGGCCGGCGCGGATCAGGTGGACGTTGAGATCGATCGCCTCTTCGAGGTACTGCTCGGCAGGCGACGGGAAGCCCGCCGGCACGCTGGCAATGAAATACGGCACGCGGCGCGGCGGCGCATCGGACGCCACCGGCACGGCGTTACTATCGGCATCGGCGCGATAGCCAGCGATCAGTGCACGCACCCGGCTCTTCACGCCCGTGGGCACTCGCAGCCGTACCGTCGGCTCGCCCTTGGGCCGCCCGGCGCCGGGACGACGCCCGCCGTGCGATGATGGAGACCGGGTCATGAGTGCGGAGGATCAGCCTTTTGAATATCGGGACAAAAATCATGATACCATGCAGCCCGCTTTTGCTTCATGCGTCGCTCACCGCTTGCATGAAGCCTGCGATACAATACAGAAACTACAACTTTCTGTATTTACTGGAATCCAGCCATGTCAAAACTGACCGTTGAAGTCCCGGAGGAACGGCGGCGGGCGCTCAAGGCGACAGCGGCCCGGCGCGGATTAACGATAGCCCAGCTTGTTGACGAAAGCCTGAGACTCAATGGCGTGCGAACAGAATCCGAAGTCGAGGGATTGATGGAACGGCTGCGTGCCAATGCGACGCTCTCCGAAGCCGATGCGCTGGCCTTCGGCGTTCGCGTAACGCGCGAAGTTCGCAGCGAATGAGGCACTACATCGTTGACACCAGCGTGCTGGTGGCGGGGTTTCTGGCACAACGGGAATCCAGTCCGACAGTTCGATGGCTACGCATACTTCTCGAGGGCACCGAATCCGTTGTGGTCTCGACAGATTTGCTGGCAGAATATCGCGTGGTACTGCAACGCAAAGCGGGGATGGCAACCGTGAACGTTGAAGCCGTTCTCGAGGCCATATTGTCACACGCCCTTGTCCTGGATCCTCCACCGGCCGCCCAGGCCGCTCCCGATCCCGGCGATGCTCATCTCTGGGCCTTGCTGGCCGCCGACCCCAAGGCCTGCCTTGTCACGGGGGACTCTGCCTTGATTGAGGGGGAAAAAGACGGGCGGGCGCTGAACCCGAAGGACGCCATGACGCGCTGGCTGGCCGGAAGCGCAAGCCAAACCGGGTAAGGCACGGATCATGTGCGGACGGTTTGCACGCTACCAGCCGCTTTCCGAGTGGCTCGAGCCGCTGGACATGACGGCGGGTTCCGATCTGTTCACTCGATTCGGCGCCCGGGCCGAAGCGCCCCGCTACAACATCGCACCGGGCACTCGGACCTGGATGGCCACTGTCGACGCCGAAGGCATGCCTGCGGTGAGCGAGTGGATGTGGGCCTTCCCCACCCGCCGCGGCAACCGCATCAACGTACGCAGCGAATCCGCCCATCGGGTGGCCGAATACCGCCCCCTCTTCGACCGCCGCCGCTGTGTCGTCTTCGCCAGCGGCTTCTACGAGCCCAAGGGGCCGAAGACCCGGAAAAGCCGCTCGTGGTACTTCTTTCAACCGCGCGACGGAAGCCCGCTCTTTTTCGGCGGCATTGTGGGAGACGAAGGCTTCGCGATCCTGACCGGCGCTCCCGCCGGGCCGGTCGCCCGAATCCACGACCGCTCGCCGGTGATGATTCCGACCGGCAGCGCCCGCGCCTGGCTCGATCCCGATCTGTCCGGACGGGAGGCATTGCAGCAGTTTGCCCCTCCGGCCTTCGGCGAAATCCTCGAAAGCCGGCACGTGAGCGACGCCGCCAAAAACCCTGCCCGCGAAGGCCCTGAACTGATCGCCGAGCGCGCCTCGATGCCGCCGGCTCCAAGGGAGAATTGAGCGATGTCGGCTACCGCCTACGACGCCGAAGAATTCTTCCGCGGCCTCGTCGAGGCCGGGTTGATCATTCCGGCCCGCGCGCCCGGCATCTTCGGCCGCAATCACGTATTCGAGGACGTGCTGGAACGCTTCAACAAACTGGTGACGGATATCGCAAAGGACGACGGCGCCGAGTTTTTCGTTTACCCGCCGACAATCGACCGCAAGCTGTTCGAGCGCACCGGACACATGGCCAACTTCCCGGATCTCGCCGGCACGGTCTTCAGCTTCAAGGGTCGGGAACTCGACGCACGCGAACTCAGCGAGGCCATCCACAACGGCGAGAACTGGGAACGATACCAGAGCATGACCGACGTGGTCTTGAACCCGGCGGCGTGCTACCCGGTCTACCCCAGCTTTGCCGGCTCCGTGCCCCCCGAGGGCAGACTGGTGACGATGCTCAACTGGGTGTTTCGCAACGAGCCCTCGCCGGAGCCGACCCGAATGCAGTCGTTCCGGGTGCGCGAGTTCGTGCGCTGCGGCACGCCCGCGCAGGTGCTCGATTGGCGCGACATGTGGCTCGAGCGCGGGTTGCAACTGCTGGAATCTCTGGATCTGCCGGTTCATTCCGAAGTCGCCTCCGACGCGTTCTTCGGCAAGGGCGGCAAGATGTTGGCGGCCTCGCAGCGCCAACAGAAACTGAAATTCGAGATAACCGCGCCGGTGATTTCCGAGGAAGCGCCGACCGCGCTCTGTTCCTTCAATTTTCACCAGCAGCACTTCGGGGAGGCCTTCGGAATCCGCACCGGGGACGGCAATGTCGCCAACACGGCCTGCCTCGGCTTTGGGCTGGAACGCGTGGTGATGGCCCTGTTCCAGGCGCACGGTTTCGACCCGGAAAACTGGCCCGCGGAAGTGTACGGCAGGCTCTGGCCGTGAGCGCACCATGAAATCATCCGGCCGGGCGGGGACGATCCGGCACGATTCGGGGTCGGCAAGCTGAAATGCCCGGGCCACTTGTGAGAAAATACGACGTGACCCGCGGTCGCCGGCCGTCGGGCCGCAGGGTTGTTGATCGACGGCTTGGGGAGCCCGCATGGATAGCCATCAAAAGGTACGCACCATACTGCAAGATCATGGCCGCCTGGCCAGGGACGTCGAGAGTCTGGACGACGATGCCGACCTCTACCGAGCGGGGATGACCTCGCATGCCTCGGTCAACGTGATGCTGGCGCTCGAAGACGAGTTCGGCGTGGAGTTCCCCGACGAAATGCTCCAGCGCAGCAGCTTCCAATCCATCGCCGTCATCGCAAGCGCCGTCGCCAAGTTGACCGCGAAGGCGGCGTGACCCGCGTGCGGGCCGTCGGGGGGGCGCCGCGGCGCACTCTGACGCCCGGCGTCCGACGGACAGGAATATCGCCGCCACAGCCGTTACGTTGCCATGAACGATTCAGCCTCCACCGCCGCCGGCATTGACGACGCGTGCTTCCGCGGCGACGGCTACATCGCCGAAGCCGGCTGGTTCGGCTCCGAGGATCGCCCGC